>JAAAOU010000256.1 GCA_009908745.1 Bacteroidota bacterium | reverse complement strand
CGGATAAAGCTTCCCGGCTCGCCCCGTCTACCTCTAAGATCAAGCCGTGCCCGTAGGCAGCCGCCGGGGTCTGAAAACCGGCTGGTGCTTGGCCATTCAAAACCTTTTGCATAATAATCAAGCTGGTAGCCGCGGTGAGGCTGTACCCCTCCGGCATCTCCGAGCGGGCTGTACGTTCTTCGCCCTTGGCGTTCCATACCTTTCCCCACACGAGGCTGCGGCCTTCTTTGCGCTGTTGGGCAGAGGGGCCTGCCGGTCCTTTCTTTACCCGGTTTTTAGCCATATTCCGCACAAAGGGCAAGCGCAGCAGCCAGTTGAAGTACTTCTGTAGTTTGACGTAGCGGTAGGTCTTCGGATGCACCGCCGTGAAGGTCTCAATATTAGGTATGCCAGTGGTGTAATAAGCCGTGGAAACATCCCCCCACGGGATCGCCATGACAAAGCGGGAAAAGTCGTCGGCAAAGTCCACAGTCATCGTCGCGTGGCCCAGCGGCTGCCGGATGATCTTGCCGTTCTTGCGCATCGCGCCGCCTTCCCCCAGGCTTTCCGCCATAGTCATAGCCGTGCCTCTGGAAAAGCGGCTGCCTCTAGTGGCAAAAGCGAGCCGGAGATGCGTAGCGTCGGGCAGTTGCTGCTTCAGAAACAGTGCCATGCAGTCGGTAGGCACCACGTCAAAGCCGGTGCCGGGCATGATCATAATGCCGGCCTTGGCCGCTTTGGGCCCGAATGCGGCTCCCATTTCAAATACCGGGATTTCCCCGGTGATATCGAGGTAGTGGACTTGCTGTTGCAAACAAGCTTTCATCATCGGCCCGGCCGTATGGATAAAAGGCCCAGCGGCGTGCAGCACGGCTTTTACGCCCTGCAAATTGTCCGCGATTTGATCGGGGGTATCCAAGGAGAAGACCCGGCATTCAAAACCAAGCTCCTCCGCCAGCGGCTCCACTTTAGAAGCCGTGCGGCCGGCGAGTACAGCGGACAAGCCTAGGTCTTTAGCCCGCCGGGCAATCAATTCGCCAGTATAACCATTGGCACCGTAGAGTAAAAAGGTATCGTTCATGTTGATCAGGGTTTGGGGAGGTAAGTTAACGATTTCTTTTCCACAGCCCTAAAACGGGTAAAAACCCCAGCCCCGTTAGCTTTCCACAGCAACTCACAGCCTACTCACTGTCAGGCCGTTAGGAACTTCGACCCGCCTCGGAAATTATTCTGGCGGCACGGCAGTTATCCGCACAATTACATCATCAAACGATACCAAAAATTGACGCCTATGTTTTCCAAACTACTTCTACTCCGCCCCCGCTTGTTGGCCTACTGGCAAATCGCCCTGCACTGGTGGGAACGCCACTGGGTCAAGGTGCTTGCTATTGCTTTCTGTGCCTATTTGGCTGCCGAGCGCAACCTTACGCTGCAACTGGAACTCAGCACGAGCCGCCCGGCCATCGAGCTTTCCCGTTCTGCGGAAGGCCCCGCCCTGACTGCCAGCCAGCCGACGGCAGTAACCGTAACGCAAACGATAGACCCGGCAGCGCAACAAGCGCAGCGCGCCTACGTGCAGCGGTTCAAAAAAGTGGCCCAAGCCGAAATGGAGCAATTCGGCATACCAGCCAGCATCAAACTGGCGCAGGGGCTGCTCGAAAGCCAGGCTGGGGAAAGCCCGTTGGCCACGCGCAACAACAACCATTTCGGCATCAAATGCTTTTCCCGGAAGTGCGCGGAAGGCCACTGCCGCAACTTTGCGGACGACAGCCACAAGGACTTCTTCCGCATTTACAAAAGTGCCTGGGAGAGCTACCGGGCGCACAGCCTACTGTTGAAACGGGAAGAGCGCTACCAGCAGCTGTTTCGCCTGCCCAAAGACGACTACCGGGCTTGGGCGGAGGGTTTGGCGGAAGCCGGCTACGCTACTGACCCCCAATATGCTCAAAAACTCATACGGCTGATTGAGGGCTTGCAGTTGCAGCGGTTTGACCATCCGGCATAAGCCATCGGCTGCCGCCGGGCGGACGGCTCGGCGGCACTGCTTATTTCACGTCAGCTACCATGAGGTTGCAACCGCGCACATCGCTGGCGTCCAGCCGGCCCAAGACTTCAAAGCTGCCATCGGGGTAGCAGCGGCCGAGGTCATCCGTACCGATGAAGCTGATGGTGTCTAGATTGGCCAAATCGATAATGTTGAGTACGCCGGTGCGGCCAGCTTTTTGCAATGCGAGCGGATCAGTGATTTCCCGGCTAAAGACCCGCATCGTCGGCGCGGGCTGAAAACGCCCACCACCTTTGGAGTAGGCTTGCGACAAGAGCTCCGTCATGCCGTACTCACTGTGGATAGCCGGCACTTGGAATGCCTGCGAGAGTTGTTGGTGCAGCTCCGCCCGGGTGAGCTCGCGGCGGCGGCCTTTCATCCCGCCCGTTTCCATGATGATAGCCCCTGATAGGTCCATAGGGTATTGCTCGGCCAAGTCCAACAACGCGAAGCTGACGCCTAGCAACAAAGTGGGTTGCCCTTTCGACAGGCTATCCGCTAGTTGCCGACGTAATTCATCTGTATCATAAAGGAAAAAACCACTCTGTGGGTATACCGAGCGACGTATAAAATCATCGGCCATAAAAACTAGGGAGGAGCCGCTGCGTTCTAAGTATGATGGCAAAAGTGCCAGTACGGCGTATTGTTCCACCGGGCCGTAGAAATGGGCGAAAGCGCGCGCAGCATTTTCCCGGTAGAAATTCTCGTCCCGCAGGGCGTGCCGGCTAGTAGTTTGCCCCGAAGTGCCGCTGCTGGAGAAAACCTGTTCAGGCGACCAAACGCCAGTCTGCAGGTCATGCGTCTTAAAGAAAGAAATCGGCAAAAACGGAATTTGCGCCAGCGTCTTCACCTCAGCAACGGGTATGCCCAATAGCTCCAAGTAGCGCCGGTATACCGGGTTTTGTGCGGCCTGATACTGGAACACATCTAGTGCTAGGCGCTCAAACTGCGGCGGCTTTAGCTGCTGAATACGGCGCAGCAATTCAGGACGGCTCAGGGAAGCATTACCCATTATTCATTAATTTAAGCTCTATGAAAACTACAACTTATATCATCATCGCTTTGATCGCGGCTACGGCAACTTTCTGTGTGCAGCCGCCGGACTACCCGGAAGCACCGGAACTGGAGTACATTGGCTTCAACAAGCGCACAATTTCCCAAGGGGGCGGCGTGGGGCAAAGCGATACGCTGGTCCTGCGCCTCGGCTTCACGGATGGCGATGGCAACCTGGGCTTTGAAGACGCGACTTTCGATGTGTTCATCATGGACAGCCGAGATTCCTCGGAGGAGGTCCGCAAACTGCCGGTCATCCCCGAGCAGGGCGTAGGCAACGGCATATCCGGTGAAATCCGCTTGCGCTTCCCCAACGAGCCGGGCAACCTCTGCTGCATTTTCCCCGATTTTCCCAACCAAGTGCCCTGTACGCCAGCTCCACCCGAATTGGCGACTGACAGCTTCTACTACGAGGTGTTTATCGAAGACCGGGCAGGCAACCGCAGCAATATCATACAGACGGAGACGGTAACCCTGCTGTGCAGGTAGCGATTACGCAAGGCGTAGCCAGTCTATGCCTTTTTTCAGTAGCGACTGGGTTTCTGCCTCCGGGCTGTCTGCCTCTACCTCGTGCATATAGGTCCAGCCCGCCAATGGGGGGAGGCTCATGAGTATAGATTCCGTGCGCCCGCCGGTGTCCAGCCCGAACTTGGTGCCTTTGTCCCAAACGAGGTTGAACTCTACGTAGCGCCCCCGGCGTATGCGTTGCCAAGATTGCTCGCGCTCGCCGTAGGGCATATCTTTCTTTTCCTTCATCAATTTGACATACAGCGGGGCGAACAACTCGCCGACCTCGCGTACAAACGCAAAGCGGGTGTCTTTGGTAAAGCCGCCCTCCCCGCTAAGGCGGTCGAAAAAGATGCCGCCGACCCCCCGCGTTTCCTCGCGGTGTTTGAGGTAGAAATAGTCATCTGCCCACTTCTTGAATTCCGGATAGTAGCTGGGATGATGCTTGTCGCAAACGCTTTTCAGCTGTTCGTGGAAATAGCGCGCCTGCTGCCGGTCGATGTAGTGCGGTGTCAGGTCAATCCCTCCGCCAAACCACCATTGCCCATTGCTCATCTCGAAATAACGGACGTTCATGTGGATGATGGGTACCTGCGGGCTGACGGGGTGCAGTACGATGCTGACACCCGTAGCCAGGAAGTCGCCGGGTTCTACCCCCAGCGCCTGAGTAATGCGTTCTGGCATAGGGCCGTGCACCGCGGAGAAATTCACGCCGCCTTTTTCGATATGGCGCCCTTGAATGATACGCGTACGGCCGCCACCACCGCCGGCTCTTTCCCACTGATCCTCGTGGAATTGGCCCTGCCCGTCGGCGGCTTCCAATTGGCGGCAGATATCATCTTGTAAATCTTTGAAATAGGCAATAATGTCGTCTTTGCTTAGTGCGGACATGTAGAGTTGTTTTCTATTTTTATTCAATACCGGCTTTCTCCTTGGCTCCGGCAACCGTTTTCTTCGCATTTCCCACGAAGATTTCATCATCGATGACAACCACCGGGCGCTTCAGGAAAGTGTATTCTTCCAAAATCAGGCGGCGGTAGTCGGCTTCGCCCAGCTCTTTTTCATGCAGCCCCCAAGCGCGGTATTTGCGGGAGCGCCGGGTAAATATAGCTTCGTAGGAGCCGGCTAGTTGCTTCATGTGATCGAGCTGTTCTTCGGTTATCGGCTCGGTTTTGATATCTTGCAGCTCAAATCCTTTACCGTCTGCCAGTTCGCCGATGATGCGCTGACAAGTTTTGCAGGTGGACAAGTGATAGATTTTTTTCATGGCGTAGATTTATTTTGTTTTTGGAAGCCCAAAGATAAGACCTTTGGCATTCACCCAATGGAGCAAACATGCAGCCTATTTCAAATTCTGAGTTGATCCTCAATCCCGACGGCAGTATTTACCACCTCAACCTCTGCCCGGAGGACATCGCCCCTACCATCCTCACCGTTGGCGACCCTGGGCGGGTAGCCCGCATTTCCCGGCACTTCGACGAACTGCTCGTCCAAAAGGAAAAGCGCGAGTTCTGCTGCCATACTGGCCGGGTGGGCCGAAAAAACGTCACGGCCATTTCTACGGGCATAGGGCCGGATAATATCGACATCGCACTCAACGAGCTGGATGCGCTAGTTAATATCGACTTTGAAAGCCGGCAGCCGAAAGCTGCGCATACCGTGCTGACCTTCATCCGGGTGGGGACATCGGGGGCGCTGCGGCCGGATATCCCGGTAGATAGCTTTGTGGCTTCTGCCTTTGGGGTCGGCCTCGACAACTTAATGCACTTCTACGATTATAATCCTACGATGCCAGAAGCGGAGCTGACCGACGAGCTGAACGTATTCATGGATTTCACCAAACAACTGCCCTTCTATACTTGCCAGAGCAGCCAAGTGCTGCTTGACCATATTGGGAATGACATGCGACAGGGTATTACACTCACGAGCCCCGGTT
>JAAAOU010000338.1 GCA_009908745.1 Bacteroidota bacterium | reverse complement strand
AAGTAGAAGCCGGCAGCCTCAATGTCGGGGACGAAGTGGAAATCGTCGGCGGGCAATTGACCGGCTTGCGGGGGACGCTCCACGAGCAACGCAGCGACAAAAACTTCGTCGTTGCCCTGGATAAATTGGGCTACTCACTGCTCATGCAGCTCGACCCCCAACTGCTGCGCCGCATCGGCCCCGGCGCCGCTAAGCCGCAGCAAAAGGATGAGCAGGATGGAAAATTCCGGGATTTCTTGTAACCAGCAAGGCTGTAGTACCAAGATTTTGGCACCCTGCCGCCTTTTAGCCGAAAGCATACCAAGCTTTCGAAAGAAAATAACCACCTTTGTATACGAAAATATAAACCTATACCTATGAATATTGCTGTAATTGGCACCGGCTACGTTGGCCTGGTTACCGGCACTTGCTTTGCCGAAACCGGCAACCATGTCGTTTGCGTGGATATCGACGAGCGCAAAGTGCAACAACTCAAAGAAGGCATCGTCCCTATATACGAACCGGGCTTGGAAGTCCTCTTCGAACGAAACGTCCGCCAAGAGCGCCTGCTTTTCACCACAGCCCTTCAGGAAGGGGTCAAAGACGCTGACGTCATCTTCTTGGCGCTGCCTACCCCACCGGGTGAAGACGGCTCCGCAGACCTCTCTTACGTCATGGGCGTAGCGGCTCAACTCTCCGAAATGATTGACCGCTACACGGTCATTGTCGACAAGAGCACGGTGCCCGTGGGTACCGCTGAAAAAGTGCACGCCATACTAGCCGACAAGCTCTCCGAAGACTTGTTTGATGTGGTCTCCAACCCCGAATTCCTGCGCGAGGGGGTAGCCGTGGACGACTTCATGAAGCCAGACCGCGTGGTCGTCGGCACCCAGTCTGACCGGGCTCGCGAACTGATGCACCAACTCTACGAGCCTTTCGTCCGGCAGGGCAACCCCATCTACTTTATGGACGAGCGCTCCGCCGAAATGACCAAATACGCTGCCAACTCTTACCTCGCTACCCGCATTTCTTTCATGAACGAAATCGCCAACCTCTGCGAGAAAGCTGGCGCCAACGTCGACATGGTGCGATTGGGCATGGGTAGCGATGCCCGCATCGGCAAACGCTTCCTCTTCCCCGGCGTAGGCTACGGCGGCTCCTGCTTCCCTAAAGATGTACAGGCGCTTGCCAAAACAGCGCGGCAGTATGACTACGATTTCCGTATCCTTAATGCTGTCATGAAGGTCAACGACAACCAGAAACATATTCTGGCGGAAAAAATCATTCAGTACTTTGGCGGCAACCTCAATGGCAAAACGATCGCCGTCTGGGGCCTGGCCTTCAAACCCAATACCGACGATATCCGCGAAGCGCCCGCTCTGACCATCATCGAGCAGCTGCTGCAAGCTGGCGCTAACATCAAAGCGTACGATCCGGAAGCGATGGACAACGTCCGCGCCCCCTTCGGCGACCGGGTCACCTTCGCCGATGAGCAATACGAAGCCCTTATCGGCGCAGACGCCCTCGCCGTTGTCACCGAGTGGCCCGTTTTCCGAAGCCCGAGCTATAAGGTGCTTAAAGAACTGCTCTCCACGCCCGCCGTTTTCGATGGCCGTAATATCTACGACCCGCAAACCATGGCGCGCGAAGGCTTCTACTACGAAAGCATCGGCCGCAACAAAGTGGAAAGCGGCGTGAAAGAATTAAACTAAAAACCCGGCCCGAGTAGCAATACTCGGGCTTTTATATGTCTCTACAATTATCATGAAAACAGTACTTATTACCGGCGCAGCCGGCTTCCTCGGGTCACACCTCTGTGACCGCTTCCTCGCCGAAGGTTTCCACGTTATCGGCATGGACAATCTGCTGACGGGCAGCCTAGACAATATTCAGCACCTTTTTCCCAAAAAAGAATTCGAGTACTACCACCACGATGTGACGAAATTCGTCCACGTACCCGGAGAACTCGACTATATCCTCCACTTTGCCAGCCCCGCCAGCCCCATCGACTACCTCAAAATGCCGATCCAAACGTTGAAAGTGGGTGCCCTGGGCACCCATAACTTGCTCGGCCTGGCCAAAGCCAAACAAGCCCGCATCCTAGTCGCCTCTACTTCCGAAGTCTACGGCGACCCGCTGACCCACCCGCAGAAAGAGGACTACTGGGGCAATGTCAACCCGGTCGGCCCCCGTGGCGTCTACGATGAGGCTAAGCGCTTCCTCGAGGCCATTACCATGGCCTACCACAATTTCCACGGCGTCGAAACACGTATCGTCCGCATCTTCAACACCTATGGGCCCCGCATGCGCGTCAACGACGGCCGCGCCCTGCCCGCCTTCTTCTCGCAAGCCATCCGCGGCGAAGGGCTGACCGTCTTCGGCGACGGCTCCCAAACCCGCTCCTTCTGCTACGTCGACGACCTCGTGGAAGGCATCTACCGCCTGCTGATGAGCGACCACCACCTGCCCGTCAACATCGGCAACCCCGACGAAATCTCTATCAAAGAATTTGCCGAAGAAATCCTCGCCATCGTCGGCAACCCCGAGGCCACAATCACCTACAAAGAACTCCCCAAAGACGACCCCAAAGTCCGCCAGCCCGATATCACCAAAGCCCGCAACCTCCTCGGCTGGGAACCCAAAATCTCCCGCAAAGACGGCCTAAAAGTGACGCTGGACTACTTCAAGGAAGTGGTCGGCTAGCCCCTTGCCCGTAGGGCGTCATTCCCAATACGCCCTACGTTTGGGTTCTACCTAATTCCCCTCCGGCGCCGGCACATCCGGCAATTCCTCCGTCAGCGGCACTGTTTCCGGCTCCGGTTCCGGCGGCACCAGCTCCTTCAAAGCCGGAAAACGCAAGATCCCCTTCAACGGCCGCACACTCGTTACCGCCGTGCGCGCACTCTCCAGGTGAATATCCAAACTCAAATTATAGTTCTGCATCGCCGAATGGTCAATCCGCTCCAAAGGGTAGGTCTCTTGCGACTCCAGCGTCACATAAAAACGCTTGCGTTGCGCATCCGGCTCCACTTCCACAATCCGCACATTGAGCTTCTTGTCGCTCCGGCGGACCAGCAAGTTCCCAATGTAAGGCTGCACCTCAAAGCTGACCGGGTTGTAGTGGTCTTCAACCTCGATGGCAAACTTCCACTGAAATGCAAACGCCCATCCGTCCTTCTTCGCCAGGTCAAAGCGACCGTCACTGATATTCGCAATCGGGTGCGAGCTCGTCTGTATCTCCTCGTCAATATCGAAGTACAAATATTTCCCATTAACCGGCTCCTTGCTCCGGATGCGATACCGCACATTCAACTTGCTCGGCCGGTCGTCAATCGCCCCCCGGAAATTGCTCGCCAGCGGCCGGCCCGTGACCGTAAAGCGGCAGCCGCCCGTCTCACTTTCCGCATCGTAGTAATATTCCGCGTTTAAGGTCGGCGCGCCGTCGTATACCCCCGGGCTGACCTCTTCAATCACCCAAGCGTTGCTGCTCATGTACTCCGGTATACCCTCCACGATCAAAAAATGCTTGTGCTCAATCCCTTCGATCATCAACGGCAAATCCTGGGCGTTCTGGAATACCGGGTTTAGGCCGCACACGTAATCCTGAATCTCCCCCGGGCTTGGCAACGGGCTGAACATGCCGAGCCGCTCCGACTCATAGTCAAATTCAGTGTATATAATCGTCTCCCAATCCGTGCCGGCAAAAGTGGCCTGCCCCGTGCTCCCAAAACCAAGGCTGGCCTCCAAACGCGCGGGCAAAGGCCCAGAAAAATTGAAACCGCCCTCCCGCTCAATGCGGTAATTCTGCTCCGCCGAGCTCAAATGCTTCAGCATCACGCCCTCAAACTCGCGCAGGTAATACGCATTGCCAATATACGAGGGGTTGTCCTGGTAAAACTGCCAAAGCCGCAGCATCGACTGGGTCGTGCGGTAGTCGTTGTTCTCAAAAACAAAATGCATGGGCGAGACAAAGGAGCCAGATAGCGCCACCACGGATGACTCCCGCCGGTGGTCCGTATCCAAAGCCGCCTGAAAACTGGCGTAGGGTGGCTTGATCCCCGCCTCCAGCGCCGCCCGGAGATAACCGCTGCACGTTTTGTGCATGAAATAAGAATCGAAGTTCGGGTCAGGATTGACTATAAACTGACGTTCTAGCCCCTCTACCCGGAATACGCGGCTAGGGCTAAAGTTGATCTCGTCAAAGGGGCGCTCCATGTCCTCTTCTTGAAAAATATAGTACAATAAACCGCCACCGCGAATATTGGCCTTCTCTACATCGGTGCGTAAGGTCCGGCGCCCTAAAAACTTGCTGATGTCCTGCGGCACATAGTCCCGCCGCCGTTTGCCCGGCGTGCTAAAACCACAGTATTCGCAGTGCCGCTTGAAAATACGCTGCAAGGCATACCCTAAACTGATCCGGGAATAACTGCGCTCCGGCGGCCAGTTTTCCCGCCGCGCCTCCTCCAGCTTGCGCTGCCAACGGCTGGAACGCTGGGCGTCGCTCGTCGGCAAAATCATTACCATACTCATCAATATCAACAATACAATGGCCTGTACTCTTGTCATGGGTTATTTCGCGTTTGTCGTTTCGGTATTAACGTTTTTCAGATGGGTCAACGTGCGCTAAAATAAAAAATTAGGGCTGACGCACTAAAACCTACTTCACCTATATCATGAAGCGGCAAACCCACCACGGCCTATACCTAATAATAGTTACGGCTTATCCCAATATAGCAATTCTCAATACCCAAATCTAGATACACCAGAGCCCTTTAGACACCAAATATACCTTTGCCAAAACCGCTCAAAGCCTTTACAAACCCTGTAGCTTGGGCTTTCGCCGAACCTCGGGCGGCAAACGGCACCAAGGCTCTACCTAAAAAGGTGTAATATTCCCTAAACCTTATTTGTACTTTTTTGTATAAATTGTCGACATTTGCGTTGAATTAGTCTAAATAACCGCGGAGTGCTCTCCATCAGGAAAGCCTCCAGAGTAAAAAACCGCATAGCATTATGAGCGATTCCATGCAGACGCTAGAGCAGCATACCAAAAGCGACTATAAATATGGTTTTACCAGCAATATCGAGACCGACAAACTGCCCAAGGGGCTGAGCGAAGAAGTCGTACGCGCCATTTCTGCCAAGAAAAACGAGCCGGAATGGATGACCGAATGGCGGGTGAAAGCCTATTACCAATTTCTAGAAATGAAGGAGCCGAAGTGGCCGAATGTAGACTACCCGCCGGTAGACCTGCAAAACATCCACTACTACGCCGCACCAAAGAAGAAAAAGAAGCTCGAAAGCCTCGACGAGGTCGACCCAGAGCTGCTGAACACATTTAAAAAACTGGGGATCCCGCTCGAAGAGCAAAAAATGCTGGCCGGCGTGGCTGTGGATGCCGTAATCGATTCCGTTTCGGTGAAAACGACCTACAAAGAGAAGCTGGCCGAGCTCGGCATTATCTTCAGCTCCTTCAGCGAAGCCGTGCATAACCACCCGGAACTGGTCAAGAAATACCTCGGCACTGTAGTGCCTGCTAATGACAACTACTTTGCCGCCCTAAACTCTGCTGTGT
>JAAAOU010000541.1 GCA_009908745.1 Bacteroidota bacterium | reverse complement strand
GTTGAATGGCTTTACGTATCATCAAGACTGGTTGCAGAACTTGCTCTTGGCAGCCTCTTTGAATGGCTACCGAAGGCAGCTACGCAATCCGTTATAATCAGAGTTCCTCTGCAGGGACTTAAAATACGCTTTATGGCGCTTTGGGTAAGCAATAGGGATAATCAGGAAAAAACCTTTTCCTGAAGCTGAAAGTCCGGCATAAGCCACATTACGGATTTTACATAGTTGTTCTTTCAACTCTCTAAAGTTTTCAATGGCCTCATTGCCTTTGCGGTCAACATCTATGCAAAGAAATCGCCATCGTAATCGTAGGGGTGCTGATTGCCGTTTCGATCAACAACTACAAGGAAAAGTCAGATAACGAGGCCTACATCAAAAAGACTTTGTTAGCTATCGAAAAGCGAGAGCAACCTCTCAGAAGCCTACGCCAACTTCCTGAAAAGCAATGAGACTTTCTTGAAGCTCAGCGATAAAGAACAGTAAGAGCTTGCTGGGAATTTAGTAATCGGTTTGTCCAGCCAAGCCAGCGGGACACTTTCCTGCCTGCCGAAGTATTCGACACGCAAGCAGGTTTGCTTATACTTCGCCCCGAACCCCGATTGCTTATCGGGAACGGTTTTCGGGCCCCGACGATAAATGCCGGGCTTACCGTCCAGATCGTCAGCGCCTGGGATAAAGACTCGTCTAACCAAAAAAGTGCAGTTTGCAGACCGATTACTAAAGTCCCAACACGGTCTAAATAAAGCCAAAGGAGATGCGCAGTGCCTTGCCGCTGTTCAACAGGCTAAAAATACACTTGTAAGATCACCTCCCAATCCTTATTTTTGAAGCATCATCTAAGCCCATAATGCCTATGAAAGTCAAGTGCCCCTGCTGCCAGCAAAAGATAGGAAGAAGACAGCTCAAACGGTTGGCCTCCCTTATGCCGTTTGATGGCATGATGCTGATACAGCGGGAAGATTACATTGGGTCCTTCATGAAAGCGGTGACTTACAGCAGCATACTGTACCAATGGGCGTGTGATGACTGCTTGGACAGCAAAAAGGCGATCCTGGCCAACCCCCGTAAGCAGTACCACACTTTCAATCATCCAATGGATGCGGCAAGCCCTTATTTGGCTTACTTCGACAAACGCTTTACCTGTGAGCAGTGTGGGGAATTGGCCATCTTTTCCAAAGAAGAGCAGCAATATTGGTACGAGGAGTTGAGATTTGTGGTCTTGTCCTGGCCAAAAACCTGCCCCACATGCCGAAAGGAAATCCGGACCCAAAAAGCCCTGAACACAGAACTGTCGGAACTCCTGAAAGACGACGCCACCCAAAGCGACCGAGCAAAGCTGCTCCGCGTAGCCGAAATTTACATGGAAATGGAGAAGCCCGATAAGGCGAAGCATTACCTGACTGTGGCGGGGAAGCTGAATAAAAAGTGTGGTTAGGGGCTACCCGCGCGGCGGATGCGAATGATGCGGTTGGGTTGGATATAGCGATGAGTAGCGCTTCTCACAGCCAATCTTCTCCAAACATAGCCCAAGGCAAAAGCCCCCCCTCATGGCATAGGGCTTTACATTGGGAAGCCCCGGCTGGGGTATGAGACTGAAAATGCATCAACGTAGCTCTTCTATAGCAGGGCAGCTTGGCTATTTTTTAAACTCATGCTTCACCCAATCCACCTCCATCACCCATTCCCCCTCCATCGGCGAGTCGGTGATTTTGGCAAAATTCAGGATGGCAAACATCGGTTCCGGGTACTTATCGCCTTCCCCTTCATTGCGGTAGACCTCCTTGCCGTCGAGCCGGTAAACCAAGTCGCTGCCTTCCCACTCGACGGCGTATTCGTGAAACTCGTTGAGCGTGGCGGGGAAATTGCGCCGCATGCTTTCCCAGTCCCCTTTGTCGCATTCGCCAAGGCTGACGATGGCGCCCGTGGTAAACTCGTCTTCCATGTGGTCGCCATGGTGCTCAAAGATGTCGATCTCGCCGGATCCGGTTAACGGCCAGCAGATATTCTCATCTGCTTCTTGTACCGGCGGCTCATTATTTCGGGCACCGAGTATCCACCAAGCCGGGAACATGCTGGCCTCTCCGTTGCTCGATAGCCGGAGGCGGGCCGTCCACCTGCCTTTTACGAACTCCTTGCGGTTTTTAGAGCAGATGCGGCCAGCCACGTATTCCGTATCCGGGTGCTGTTGCCCGTGCTTGTCGAAGTTGTCGCAGGGCCGCTTTTCTCCGATGTTGACGACTTTGAGTTTCAAGGTGCCGTCACTCACTTCCCGCGTGCCGTATTCCCCATCGGGTACATAGCATTGGGTCTCGTTATTCACCCAGATGCGTTGGTCTTGCCAATTGTCGGGGTTAAAAGTTTCAAAGTCGTCGAAGAAATCGACCTCCCAAGTATCCGCCATATCCTGAGTGTTGTTGCTTTTTTTGCTGCCGTCTTTGCAACTGAACACGCATAGTAAGCCGATCAGCAGCACAAGCGTTGTAATCTGTTTCATATATTACTGGGTTTCGTTTAAACTGGACGATATCAGCCCCTAAAGTAAGGCGTTTGCTTCTATTGGCAGTAATGGGGGGCACTTTATTGCTTTGTAGTGCTGCCTGCTGTTGATCTATGACACAAGATTTAGTATATTTACGGCAAGTAAACCTATTTACCGTAGATATGCAAACCCGAATTTCCATAGACAAGCTATTTGCAAAGGCTGGCGGCGTACTCAGTACTGCTCAGCTGAAGGAGGCTGGATACTCGTATTATGACATCAAAAACCTGCTTGAAGACGGGATTATCGAACGAATTCGGCATGGCTGGTACCGCCACCTTGCACTTTCTGATAATGAATGGGCGGAAGTAGGTGCAATTATTGCAGGTGGTGTCTTCTGCCTGCATTCCGCAGCCCAACTTCATGAGTTGAGCACTTTTGTGTCGGGAAGCTATCAGATAGCGATTCATTGGAAGAAGCGGATTCGGCTGCCTTCCTATCCGCCCATAAAACTCTACTATTGGAAGGATGAACAGTATGAGCTTGGGCAGGTAAAAAAAGAGGTAAACGGTGTACAAGTGTTGGTCTACGACATGGAGAAAACAGTTTGTGACTTCCTGAAAGCCCGCAATAAATTAGGCCTAGAAGCAGCCAAGGAAGTAGCCAATAACTATGTTGACCATCCTGATCGGGACCTCAATAAATTGATGCGGTATGCACAGGCGCTGGGGATTTCCTCTGTTGCAAGACAATATTTTGAATTGCTAGTATGAAAAACAAGATAGCCTCTATTCAAAACCGCTTGAAAGCTCTTTCGCGTGAAAATGGTCAAAACCATCAGTTGACGCTCACTCGTTTTTTACTTCGGCGGACAGTGCATTCTACATTAACCCAGATTTGCCTTTTACATTTTCTCCCGCCCGAGCCATGATCTACTCGCCCTTTTACCCGCCTACGTTTTTACTTCGGCGGACAGTGCATTTTACATTAACCCAGATTTGCCTTTTACATTTTCTCCCCCTATTTCACCGCCTCATAAACCCGCTCCGCCTCCTCCCGGCTCAGCGTGCTCGTCATACCCTGCGAGAAGATAATCTCCTGGTCGGCCTGCAGGACGATGTGGCGGAAGCCGTAGTAAATCTGGTTGGTATCCAGCTGCATTTCGTAGAGGAAGCCGTCGGCAGACTCGTCGACGATCTTGCTGAAGTACCGTTTGCCTTTCACATTAGACAAGGCTTCGGCTTTGGCGCGGGCGATGTCGCTACTGTTGGTGGAGGACGCCAGGATTTGCAAGTCGTAGTTGCCCTCGCCCTTCACCGTAACGTCTTTCATCAAGCCGCCGAGGTCGGAGCTCTTGATATTGGTGCTGTCGGGGGCCATGATGGTGACGGGGATGCCGTATTCCAGCAAGTCGAGTTCGGTGTATTGGTCTTCGGGCTCGCTTTGGCAGCCAAGGAGGGCGAAGAAGGGGAGCAGCAGGACAAGCAAATAGCGGTAGTTCATATTGGATAGGTTGAATTTAAGAACAAAATAAACCATTTCCGTTGAAAATAACGAGCCTAGTGCTTTGATAAGCGCGCCCAATTACCCATTTTCGGGATTTGGCCGAAAAGCAGCAGGAGTTTTTGCTTAACTTTGCCTAAAATCTGGGCTGTAACCGTACTATGATCCAACGTCTTCAGATCCGCAATTACGCTATTATCGAGGAGCTCACCATCGACTTCTCCGGCGGGCTTACCATCATCACCGGTGAGACGGGGGCAGGTAAGTCCATCCTGCTGGGTGCCCTTGGCCTGATCATGGGCCGCCGCGCCGACATCAAGTCGCTCTACAACTTGGAAAGCAAGTGTACCATCGAGGCCCACTTTGACATCTCCATGTACGAGCTTCGCGAATTTTTTGAGGCCAACGACCTGGACTACGACGAGCAGCTCGTCATCCGCCGGGAAATTACGCCTTCCGGCAAATCCCGCGCCTTTGTCAACGACACCCCTTCCACGCTCAATGTCCTGCAGGAGCTAAGCTCTTCCCTCGTAGACCTACACCAGCAATTTGACAATCTGGACATCAATAAGGTGTCTTTCCAGCTGCGGCTGCTCGACGCCCTAGCAGAAAACCGCCCGCTGCTGCGGCAGTACCAGGCCGGCTACCAGCAGTACCAGCGCAACCTGAAAGAGCTTGCCGAATTGCAGGCCAAAAGCCAACGGGCCAGCAACGAGCTGGATTTCCTCACTTTCCAACTCGAGGAGTTCAACACGGCCGAGCTGGTAGAAGGGGAGCAGGAAGAACTGGAAGAAGAGCTGAACCGCCTCAACAACGCCGAGGACATCAAGCGTGTACTAGCGGGGGCTTACCAGCAGCTGAACGAGAGCGAGGTGTCGACCATCAGCCAGATGGAAGAGATGCTGCAGGCGCTCAAAGGCATAAAAAATGTCGACCGACGGGTAGAGCAGCTCCACAGCCGCTTCGATGGCATCGTGGAAGAACTGCGTGACCTTTCCCAGGAATTTGAAACCACCGCCGAAGATACCGAGTACGACCCCGAGCGGGCCACCGAAGTGCAGCAGCGGCTGGATATGATCTACCGCTTGCAGAACAAGCATCAGGTGACTTCCGTCAAAGCGCTGCTGGAGATTCAGGAGCGGGTGCAAGAACAGGTGGACAGCATCGGCGATTTGAGCGGGGCCATCGAAAAGCTGCAGGCATCGGTAAACGAGCAAAAAGAAGAACTGCTGCGGCGGGCCGAAACCCTCAGCGTGCAGCGGCATAGCGTAGTCGGCCAGTTCGAAAATAAAGTGGAGCAGATGCTGGCGCAATTGTCTATGCCCCACGCCAAGATGAAGGTAGATATTAACCGCCTGGAGGAACTCGGCCCTACCGGATTCGACGACGTCAATTTCCTGTTTTCCGCCAACAAAGGGGGCAGGCTGCAACTCATCAAAGACGTAGCCTCCGGAGGCGAACTCTCCCGGTTGACCCTGGTGGTTAAATCGTTGGTAGCCAGTGCTATTCCGCTGCCGACCTTGATTTTCGACGAGATAGACACCGGTATTTCGGGCGATGTGGCGCTGCGTATGGGGGATATTTTGCGCAAGCTAAGCAATGAGCACCAGGTGGTCTCCATCACCCACTCCCCGCAGATTGCCTCCAAGGCAAACGCCCACTATTTCGTCTATAAAAAAGAAAAAGAAGACCGTACGGTCACAGAAGTGCGCTCCCTTGATACAGACGGGCGCGTATACGCTATCGCGACCATGCTGAGCCAAGACCCGCCCAGCGAGTCGGCCATCAGCAACGCGAAGGAGCTATTGCAAAACGTATCATAAAGAACCAATCAGACATGAGCAACAACCTATTAGCAGGAAAGCGCGGCATCATTTTCGGCGCGCTAGACGAGAAATCAATCGCTTGGAAAGTCGCCGAGCGTTGCGTGGAAGAAGGCGCTATGATAACCCTGACGAACGCACCGGTGGCCCTCCGTATGGGAGAAATCCAGAAACTAGGGGAAAAACTAAACGCGGAAGTCATCCCGGCGGACGCGACCAGCGAAGAGGACTTGGAAAAGCTCATCGGGGAGTCTATGGAAATCCTGGGTGGCAAGCTGGATTTCGTGCTGCACGCTATCGGCATGTCGCTCAACGTGCGCAAAAAGAAGGAATACACAAATTTGAAATACGAATGGATGCAGAAGACATTCGACATCTCTGCCATCTCCTTCCACAAGCTGATGCAACAACTTTATAACAAAGACGCGATGAACGAATGGGGCTCCATCCTGGCGCTGAGCTACATCGCCGCCCAGCGTACGTTCCCCGATTACAGCGAGATGGCGGAGTCCAAAGCCCTGCTCGAGTCATTCGCCCGCAGTTTCGGCTACCACTTTGCAGAGAAAGCCAAGGTGCGCGTGAATACCATTTCTCAGTCCCCAACCATCACCACCGCAGGCAGCGGCGTCAAAGGCTTCGACGAGTTCTTCGGCTATGCCGATAAGATGTCCCCGCTGGGCAATGCTTCCGCAGAGGCCTGCGCTGATTACTGCGTGACGATGTTTTCCGACCTCACCCGCATGGTGACGATGCAGAACCTGTACCACGATGGTGGCTTTGCCAGCATGGGGATGAGCCCCAAGGTGTTTGAATGATTCGAATTCGGAAGTCGGAGGTTGGAAATATTTCCCACTTCCCACTTCCGACTTCCCACTTCCGACTTCCGACTTCCAAATCCCCCTCACTCCGGTTTCTCCCCGCCATCGGCGCCGAAATTCAGCTGGAAGCCAATGCGCTGGTTAGGCTCGTCATCGTCGTAATCCTCCCAATTGGTCACTTCCTGCATAAACTCCTCCATGTGGCGGATAAAGTAGGGTTCGCGCAGTTCCTCCGGCCGGTAGATGGCGATGGTTTTGGGCGGGCGCGGCTTCCCATAGTTTTCAATAAAAGGGTAGTTCAGCAGCACGATGATCTTGCCGTTGAACAGCTGCTGGTAGACCAAGGCGCCGTTGTGCTTGATGAGGTGGCGTTGCAGGTCATCGCTCACCTTTTGGTACATGCCGCTTTTGGACTGGCCGAGGGTAAGGACGATAGCCTCCAGGTTTTCGATGTCGGCGCGCTGCTCCACACTGGCCTTTAGGCCGGTTTCATCTACCATATTCTGGAGCGTTTGCCGGATTTGCTCCCGGGTTTCGGTTTTCCAGCTCTCCCGGTAGCTGCGGGTGTTTTGCAGCACTTCCTCGTACTGTCTTACTTTGCGCTGCAGGTTGAAGAATTGACTGTTTACTTGCATAGGTTGCCGAATGGTTTGGTTAGTTCTGAGAACTTGTCTAATAATTGCTGCGGTAGTCAAAAATCAGGCATTTTGAGTCTAATTGAGGCACGCACGGAGCCGAATAGTGGAGCTATTTGGCGAGTACGGAACGAAGAGTAGGCTCAAAAGGGCGATTTTGGGCACCGTAAGCAGTTTGTAGACAAGTTCTGCACCAAAATAACAAAAATGTGCGGCGGAAGGGCAGAATTACTTATTTTATGCCCAAACACGCGACACCCTTTATGACCCTTGCACTAGACATTGGCAACTCCAACCTTACCGTGGGGCTTTATGCCCAAAACACTTGGCAGCACATTTGGCGGCTACCGACTAAAGTTGACAGTGAAGCGACCCTTTTTTACCAAATGCGGCTGAGCCACATGCTGATGGAGTATGGCATCGCCGCCGGGGAGGTTCAGCAGGTGGTGATCAGCACCGTTGTCCCCGACCTGAAAGCTACCTTTGTAGAATTGAGCCAGCACTTATTCCACCGGGCCCCAATCTTGGTCGCCCCGGAAATTTACAGCAAGCTGCGGCTGAACATCGAACAGCCCGAAGAGCTAGGCACGGACTTGTTCGCCAATGCGGTGGCCGCGCACTACCTGTACGAACGGGATTGTATTGTGGTCGATTTTGGCACCGCGCTGACCTTCACCTCCATAGACCGGCACGGGGAGCTGCTGGGCGTGGCCATCGCCCCGGGCTTGAAAACGTCGATCAGCGCTTTGTTCCAAAAAACGGCACAGCTGCCCGAAGTCCCGCTGGAACTTCCCGATTCGGCAATTGGCAAAAATACGGTACATGCGATACAGGCGGGGGTGCTGATGGGCTACGTGGGCCTGGTCCGCCATTTGCTCCATGAGCTGAAAAATGAACTGGGACAGCAATACATCGCGGTAGCCACAGGGGGGCTATCTTCCATACTGCGGCCTCTGCAAGAGGAATTTCACGCCATAGAACCCCACCTCACCTTAGATGGGCTGCGGATTATCGGTGAGGAAGTAAAGAAGTAGGTCATTCTTTATTATCTTTTGCCAAAAAGTATGCAGGTCTCTTCCAAGCTTCCCCATGTGGGGACTACCATATTCTCTGTGATGTCGGCCTTGGCGCAAGAACACGGTGCCATCAATCTCTCGCAGGGCTTCCCTAACTTCCCTTCTTCCGAAAAGCTGACCAATTTGGTCTGCCATTACCTCAAAGCGGGCTACAATCAATACGCTCCCATGCCTGGCCTGTCCGGGCTGCGGGAGCAAATTGCCCGCAAGGCGCAAGTCATGTACGGCCTGGAGGTGGATCCGGCAGAGGAAGTAACCGTCACAGCGGGAGCCACGCAAGCCATCTACTGCGCCATCGCTGCCTTCGTGCACCCGGGCGACGAGGTCATCATCTTGGAGCCCGCCTACGATTGCTACCGGCCGGCGGTTGAGGTTAACGGTGGCAAACCGGTGGTGTACGAAATGCAGCCGCCCGATTACAAGGTGGACTGGAATGCTGTGCAGTCGCTCGTAACGCCCGCTACCCGCATGATCATCATCAATACGCCGCACAACCCGACGGGCAGCATACTGCAGGCTTCGGATATGCTGGCGCTGCAGCAACTGACCACTGGGACAGACATCCTGGTACTGAGCGATGAGGTGTACGAGCATTTGATCTACGACGGGCAGGAGCATCAGAGCGTGCTGCGCTTTCCGGGCTTGCGGGAGCGCAGTTTGGCGACTTACTCCTTTGGCAAAACCTTCCACAATACGGGTTGGAAAATCGGCTACTGTATCGCCCCGCCCGAGCTGATGAAGGAGTTCCGCAAAGTGCATCAGTACAATACCTTTGCCGTGCACCGCCCGACGCAGCATGCCTTGGCGGACTATCTGAAAGACGCGTCTACCTACCAGAGCCTGCCCGCCTTTTACCAACAAAAACGGGATTTGCTGCTGTCGGAGCTGAAGGATTCGCGCTTGCGGCCCTTGCCTTGCTCAGGCACCTATTTCTGCAATTTCGACTACAGCGCCATTTCCGATAAACCGGATGCTGAGTTCACCCGCTGGCTGATTGAGGAGCATGGCTTGGCGGCTATACCGGTTTCTGCTTTTTACGAAAGTGGCAAAGACGAGCGGGTCATCCGGCTGTGCTTTGCTAAGACGGAGGAGACGTTGCGGGAGGCGGGGAAGGCCCTGCGGGGGGTGGTATCGCATTCAGGTAGCGACTCCTAAGTCGCCACCTGAATTGAAGTGGGGCAGCCTACTCATTGTCTCGCTCCCGCCGTCGCGCTTCCAGCGAGGCGATGGGTCCACATGGGACAGGGCATAGAAAACCTATCGCCCAGTGGGAAACTGGATGACAGGATGGGAGCTTAAAGGCAGAGTATTGCTCCTTTTGCTTTTTTCTGAGCTACAGTACTCGGGTGAAATAGCTTAGGGAACTTACACTGCTCCCAGTTTGTTTACCATTTCAATAAATCGCTAAATGATGGAACAAGCTACCGAGCAAATCCCTAAAAGTCTTGTCTATGAAATGGTCAGTGGCAAACCCATTTACTACCAAGGCTACAAGGATTACCTGACTGGCAACAAGCAAATGGATGAAATCATGGGTAGCAGCAAACTACAAGCGCTCATTGTTGCAGAGTTGATCTACCTCCTCCGATCCTTTTATGGAAACGGATACCTGGTCTTTACGAACGAGCTTGGATTGCGCTTTGGCAAAAATGCCTGGAGAGCAGCGGATATAGCCGTAATCAAATCGGACTTGGTGGAAGACTTGAACGATCAGTATTTGGATGTCCCTCCTGAATTAGTGATCGAGATTGATACCAAAGCCGACCTTCGGGAAGTCCGCAACCCTTTAGGGTACTACCATGAAAAAACCGAGGACTTGCTACAGTTTGGTGTAGCAAAGGTCGTTTGGATTTTTACCGACACCCGAAAAGTTATGATTGCAGAGCAAGACAATAGCGCTTGGTATATCTATGACTGGGAGGATCAGGTGGAAATCGCGGAAGGCCTGACTATAGGTTTGAAGCGTATCGCGAATCGAGGGAGATAATACCTAACTATACCTCCTCCGCACACCCTACTGTCCAAAAACGAACATGTTTACTGCGCCTTAATGCGTAAGGAGCGGGTAATCAACACTTGGGTTTTTGGCACAACTCCTGCACCCCTATCGGCAAAACAAACGCCGATATGGATCGACTAATTTCAAATACCGAGAAAAGAAGCCGCCGCGCCAAAGGCATTTTTCGTGCCGTGCTCATCATCGCGGCACTTGTGGGCGCTTTATTCCTGTCGCGCAGCTTGCTGGCCAAGGAACTGGGCTTCATGGCGCTACGATGATCCCGATCCGGGCTTAGACTTGACAAGACCGGGGGGTAGCTGGGGGAAACTTGTCAAATCTTGGCTTCACTCCCGCACCACCTTCTCCACCTGCAGCACCCGCCCATCGGCCTCATACTGCAGCAGGTACAGCCCGCTGGCCCACTGCCCCGCCGGGATTTCCAGCTCCTGCGTGCCCTTCTGCAGTGGCGCTTGCCACAGCTGCTGCCCCTGCATATTAAACACGCGCAGATGGGCAGAGCGGTAGCGCACCGGGTTGTAAAACTGCACTTGCAGCGGGCCGCTGGCCGGGTTGGGGAAGGCGCGGAAGAAATTAGATGATTACGATTTTTTCAATTGTGCCCTTAAATTTTAGATAATATAAGCCGGGGCTTAATAACGAGAGGTCGATTTGATAGCCGGGGGTGAATACCGCTTCTTTTCTGTATACGTTCCTGCCTAGATTATCGTAGACTTCCAGTGGGCCAAAAGAGATATAGCTATCATCGAAATTCAAAGTAACTAGACCGTTAGATGGATTAGGGATGACTTGAAAATTACCCTTGCTTTTTAGGTTTGAACAATAACTGAGTCCTCTACCTAACTGAGGTCTTAACTCATTGAGTACCGATTTCATTCGTTCTACTTGCCCCTTAGTAAAAAAATACATGCAGTCATCGTCAACATAATCCATGTAATTCATAGACATGTCCATTGACCCGCAGGAAACCAAATTCCCCAGTGGGCAACCGTAGTTGGGACTGTTTTGAAATGGTGTGTCTTCTACATTATCGTCTGATACGCAACCCTCCTGCTCCCCCCATATATGCAAAAGACCTAAATAATGTCCGACTTCATGGACTAACACCCTTCCTAACCCATATCTGAAAGATTGATTTCTTCCAACTATATTAGGATTGAGCACTACTCCGTCTCTACCGGTACCTAAAAAATCGGTAGTTGGGATAGAGCTGTAGCCAGTAACCCTATCACCCGTATCAGCAATCCAAATGTTTAAATAAACATCCGTATTCCATGCAGTACTCCCCCCTCTTTCTTCAAAAAACAGGTTATCTGTTAAGCCGATCTTTTTTAAGGTGGTATGCTTTCTTATAATGCCACTACTTGGCTCGCCATCCGGGGCTTGTGTCGCCAAACAGAACCTGACGGGCAAGCTTCCCATAAAGCCTTGAAAAATAGAGGGAGTTTTTTGGGCGTCGCTATTTTTACCATTAAAATCTTTATTTAATCTTTCCAGCTGGTCAATAAGGACTGCATC
This sequence comes from Bacteroidota bacterium, assembly GCA_009908745.1. Taxonomy (GTDB): domain Bacteria; phylum Bacteroidota; class Bacteroidia; order Chitinophagales; family Saprospiraceae; genus Phaeodactylibacter. The sequence goes on along the minus strand of JAAAOU010000541.1, from coordinate 13,121 downwards.
CGGCAGATTTTCTCCTTCAGAATAATAGAGCACATGAAAGACTACAGGAATGGTTATTTCAGATCGGTGCTCAATATTATTCTTGCTATCGGTGTCAATTGTCAACTTTTCAAAGGCATTGCTTACACCATGATGCAGTGGGGGGTACTTTCCAGTTGCACATCTAGGAATATCCTGACAAAAAAGCATTTTGCAGGATAAAAAAGCAAACGCAAATAAAACCGCGGCAGCCTTTGTTCGATAATGACTATTCATAATGATACCTTAAAGATGTTGAAAGACTATAACTACTTAAAGCTATATTTCAATATACTCCCCGTGCGACATCTTTACCTGATGAGATGAACCGTGCCTTTCTGCAATTCATTTTTCCATTTACCATCTCGGAGATAGGAGTACTGAAGTACCCAAGTGTAGATACCCGTACCCAAAGGGGCGTTGTTTGCATTGCTTCCGTCCCAAGCTATTTCATTTCCTTGGGCTTGATAACGAAGGCCGCCCCAGCGGTCGAAGACTTGAAAGTTTTCGACTCGATACTCGAAATCACAGCCCGTATAGATTTTCAGGAAATCGTTTCTGCCGTCATCGTTAGGGGAAAAAGCGTCAGGCACGTATACTTTGCAGGTACATTTAGCGGTTTCTACCCTCCAGTTGATCCTGGAAATTTGACAATCATTCTCCACTTCCAGCTGATAGGTGCCTGGTTGGCCTACTCTTATTTGGCGGCTTGAAGCACCTGTTGACCAGCGGTAATCCCCCCACACGGGAGCGTCCAACAGCAAATCTTCCCCGGAGCAAATTGTCGTATCATACTGGTAAGACGGGGGCTCGCCAGAAAGTACAATTACTGAATCTCGCAAGCTGCAGCCGTCAATAGTGGCCTCGACAGTATAAAGCCCTGGCCGATTGACATAGATCGACGAATCAGTCGAGCCGGTACTCCAAGAGTAAGTGGCGTCCAAAAACCCTGCATTGAGTTGCATGTCTTGGTTACTGCACAGCAAAGCTGTATCGGGTAGCGGATCAAAAGGCCGGACTTCCACGTCTTCAATGTATAAGTATAGCCCGGAAGGCCATACTCCGGGCAGGTCAGGCTGATAAAGCATGCACTCTGACTCGCTTCTGAAATTTCCAATCACTGCAAATTGTTCGGTACCCTGAGCAGTATAGCATCCGCTTACAGGAGTCCACCCAATAGTGTCTGTCAGTAGTATTCCACGGTTTTCGATCGCCTGCTCAAGTTTCAAGTTTTCGCCATCCGGTACGAACTGATAAGGGTCATTTTGAGTGAAAGCAAGGCCTATGCAGTCAGAATATTCATTATAAGAGAGAGAAGCCTCATCCACTGACACATAAAAGCGAATAAAATATGAGGTGCCAAGCTGCAATGGCTCCTTTAAGGGCACGTAAATATGTTCTGAAAAGGGGGCAATGGCTATGTTGTAAAAGTAACGGATAGAAGCGTAGCCCTGCCCGCTCCGGGCAGGTTGATAGCTGTAGTACCTCCTGCCTGCATTCGGCACTTTAATAGCGGGGTTGCTGGAGCAGGCATGAAAATAATCTGGCGCGCCATTACTTGCGGAAGCCCAGGGGTATGCAAGTTCTATTTGTCCGTAGTCGCTGGGGCAATCTGTATATTCTTCAAAGCCTGGATTTGGGATCAGGTTTTGGGCTAGGGCCAAATCAGAAACGATGCTTAAAATTAGCAGGAGGAAAATATTACGTCTCACATTTTTGGTGTTTAAAGTGCGCCCACTGAAGCAACGCGCTACAGTGGGCGCAAAAATCAATTACAATTAGTGGCTTACGACTAGTTTTGAAGTGAAAATAGGGCTATTGCCTTTAAGTATTCTCACGACGTATATCCCATTGGGAATGCTTGATACATCAATTTGATCAGAGTCGAGCATTAACTGCCGGATAGGCTTTCCTGTAATATCACTGATGATTGCTGTGTAGCCTTGGTCAATCCGGGGGTCAAAATTATAGATATTGACAGTTTGATTGGCTGGGTTAGGGCCTATCTTAATGCCTTCGATTGATGTTTCCCCAAGCTTACAGTCAAAAGGGAAGTTTTCAGGGCAGATTCCAAAGGTCCTATTCAAGTTGTTCCAACCTGCTTTGCAGCCTCTATTATCTATGACAAACTGAACCTCGTAGGAGTGGTCTTCAACAAAATCCCACGGCCACATATCGTCTAAGTTGTAGATGCCTAAAGTGCCGCTTTGCCATCCGATAGAGCTGTAGCGGTTGTAAGTTGACCCGGTCTCAAAAATTGCCAGAAAATAGATATCATAGTGCTTGCTTGCGGAAGCATCTATAGTAGGGGACTCGCCAAGATCATAAAGTTGTTCGAACGGGTCGTTTTCCAGGTCTACAAAGCTGAAATCAATATCGCTAGGCTTTGGAGCTCCAATAATCATTTCATCCGTGAAGAAAACACTAGACCATTCAGCCTGCTTTCCTAGATAAGCCCCAGCAGTAGAAAAGTAACTTGTTGAAGTGCAGGACCCTGGAGGATCATACGTTTCAGGGACTTGTACTCTTCCCCGGTAAACACCTTTTGAAAGATTAGTAAACGTTTCTAAACCATAAGCATCCGGCAAGAGGCCACTAACAACAAATCTGGACTCTACAGGAGAAGTGTTTACATCTACAAATACGCCACTTGAGTTTTTCTTTTGAAGCCAAATTCTAGCAAACCCCATTTTCAGTACACTGGCCACTACATGGCCACAATTGTTTTCAGGGCCAGCTATAGCAGCCTCAGCGATAAGCTCTTTGTCAAAGTTTTGAGTTCTAATGGTTACCTCGCCCTCTTTGCATTGATCGTTGCTACTAATGGTTTGAGCTTCCAGCCAAAAGCTAGAAACTAAGGTAAGAAATAAAATGAATGTTAAAATACGCATAATACAATGATTTTAAACTGCCTACATTATCGCATTCAGCAATTGCGCCTTACTTTGGTTTTAGGTGTTTTTCAGGTTGTCCACCTTTAATTTTTTTCACTCCCGCACCACCTTCTCCACCTGCAGCACCCGCCCACCGACCTCATACTGCAGCAGGTACAGCCCGCTGGCCCACTGCCCCGCCGGGATTTCCAGCTCCTGCGTGCCCTTCTGCAGCGGCGCTTGCCACAGCTGCTGCCCCTGCATATTGAACACGCGCAGGCGGGCGGAGCGGTAGCGCACCGGATTGTAGAACTGCACTTGCAGCGGGCCGCTGGCCGGGTTGGGGAAGGCGCGGAAGAACACTTCTTTGATCTGCGCCGGGCCGCCCGCTGCCTCGCGGGTGCTCGTGATGTAGATGATGCTGTCCTGGCAGCCGGGGGTGAGGCAGCCGTCCGGGCCGACCTTGGCGAGCCAGACGTTGTCGTTGATGGCGCCGGGGCTGCCGGGCACGGTATCGGTGATGAAGCCGCACATGGCCAGCCCGCCGTCGGGCGCCTCGGTGACATCCTGGAAGCCCCAGGCGGGCTGCGGGCTGCCGGGGGAAAGATAGGAGCGCTCCCAGCGCATCTCTCCCTCTGGGCTGAAGCGGGCGAGCCAAGAATAGGAAGGGCCTCCAAGCACAGGAGAGCGGGTCCAGCCGCATAAGACGATATCCCCGTTTTCGGTCACTGTCATGCCGTACACCTTTCTTTTACTAATGCGGTGGAAAAACTCCCATTCGGTCTGCCCTTCTTCGTCCAGCCGCTGCAAGAAGAAATTGATAGCTTTAAACTGCTGCGGGATATTCAGAGAGTCCTTGCCCCAGGCCACCGCCACGCCCCCGTCGGGCAGGGCTTCGATGAAGGCAGTGTAGTCATCTGTATGCCCCTCGCTAAAGCGGCGGGTCCAAAGCGTCTCGCCCTGCGGGCTGAGCTTGCTGACGGCGTAGCCGCGGTGGTTGTCGGGGGCGGGGTAGTGATAGGCGAGCATGATGCTGCTGTCTTGGAGGACGGTGAGTTCACCAGCGGATGGGAAGAAGAGGCCGGTTTCTACTTCTTCTTCCCATATCACGGAGCCATCTTCTCGGTGCAGCTTTTGGACGGTGATGATGCTGTATTCGCCAGACACACCACCTAGGTTGTAAGAAATTAGATGCCCATCCGGAGCAATTGCCAGGTCGACAGCTACATCTTTTTCTATATCATTGTAATATTCAATCCAGGTTCTTTCCCCTTGACTAGAAACTTTAGAAAGGTAAGGACTGAAAGAGCTGTCTTGTGCAATATATTCAGAGCCGGAAAGGTAATAACTCCCATCATTGGCGCGTATATAGTTGGTTGTAAAAAAGGCAGCAGGAAACGCATCCCAAATGCTGCTCCATAAGCTATCTCCTTCCAGGTTTGTTCTCAGCATGCCTCCACATGATAGCTGCCCATCGTAACAAAATGTCGATATATCTAATGTAAAACCACTGCTGTCCGCTAAAATAGAATAGGCTACATCTGATACATTTGGGCCGTTAATATCAAAGGACTTGTTGATGACGAACTGACCGATAGCTAACTGAGTAATTACCGAAAACACAAAAAGCAGGTATATTCTCTTCTTCATAAAAACAATTTATTAAGAACCGGCGGCCCAAGGCAGAATGCCCTAAGCCGCCGGCGTAATTTTAGAACTAAGTGTTCGCTTATTCCACTACCAGCTTAGACTGATAGGGCTGGCCATCCGGGCTTAGGCCATGCAGCACATACAGCCCCTTCGGCAGCCCTTGCAGGTTGAGCGTAGGCGCCGTTTCTCCCTGTATCTGCCAGCTGCGGGCCGGCCGGCCGCTGATGTCCCAGAGCTGTAGCTCCCACTCGCCTTCGGCCTGTGGCAGGCGGACGTTGACTTCCTCCGATGCCGGGTTGGGCACGAGCTTTAGAGGCTTGCTCACACTAGCCGTTTCCGCAACGGGCGGCAGCGGAACGCCCTGCATCTGCTGCTGCGGGCTGTAAGGAGGCGCAATAGCGGGCAGGAAGGCCGCCTGATCGGTCAATCCCAGGAAGGCTCGAGCGTAGCCGGATTCGGCAGACAGAGTGTCGTCGGCGATTTCGTAGAGCTGTTCCAGCTCCAACTGCGTGAGCGCAAAAGAATCGCCCTCTTCGTAGTAGTCGATCTCCAAATCCAGCATCGTATTGATACGCTGCTCGCCGGCGGTTTGATCCGGCAAGGTGTTCAGGTAGGTACGCGCACTGCTGTAATCTTGCTGCCGCAGCTTCAAACCAATGAGCGTGCGGGTCGCTTCCACGCTGCTATCCTGCTCCAGCAGTTCTTCCGCCATAGCGATACTGTCTTGCTGCAGGTAGGTTTTCAGCAGTTGCCAGAGTATCCGGCTTCTTTCCCCCTGCCAATGCGTGCGTTCCGCAATCTTTTCGTCCATAGGCGAATAGCCTGTGCTTTGCCGGCTGTTCTCCAAAAGCTGGTAAACCGCAGCCGAAACGATGGGGTGGGCGGCATCCATTGCCTCCTTAGAAAGGGGAGCGGCTTGCAGCAGCAGCGTGTCCCGCTTTGCCGCAGCTATGCCGCTATCGAGCAGGGCTTGCAGCACTTCATCCGACAAATAGGGGCTGGCCGCCAGCAGGTCCTGGTAGGTAGCCGTAGCAGCAGGGGCGTTTTGCAGGGCATTGATAAGCCCCTCCGTATCACCGCCGTCTATCAGGCTGGCAATCTCCCGCAGCTTCTGATAGGCGGTATCGAGGCAGGCGCGGGTATTGCAAGGCTCGTCTTCCTCCTGCAGCGGGCCTACACCGGGGAGGTTAAGGCAGCCGTCTTCGATTTCATCTAATGGGAGGTCTATAGGAATATTTACAAAATTCTGCCCGGTATTATCCGGCTCCAGCTCCGGGTAAGTCACCAACAGGTTATCGCCGGGGTGGAAATAGCGGAAAGACTGAGCCTCTGCGGCCGGCGCGATGATGTTTTCCGTGCCGGAGAACAAGTTCAAGTGCGGCTGGCTTTGGCTGCCCTGCGCGGGGTTGATCTGGCCGTTTATGCTGCCCGACCGCCGGATGATGACATCCTCGCTGTTGGGGAGATCGAAGTCTTCGTGGTTGAATAGAAACTCCAAATTGTCGCCTAAAGCCATAATCCCCTCACTGGACGTGCTGATATAGGTATTACAATCGAAATTAGCATCAGCTAAGTCCCGAAAAGTATTCCTCAGCTGCGCCGCCCGGAGGCTTGAATTCTCAAAGGTGTTGCCCGAAACATTATAACGGCTGGGGCCGGAGACGATAAGCGCTGCAAAGCAGTTGTCGAAGTCGTTGTTCTCCACCAGCCATTCCTCCGGTGTTTCTGCGGCTACGCCCACAAAGCAGTTGTTGAATTCATTGCCGGCATTGGTGCCGCCAATTTTGACGTCAAACTCGGGTGCGGTATAGGCGGCCGTGTGCAGGGTTTGTACCCCCACTACGCTGTTATTGAATATAGAGTTGCCGATCGTGGCTTTTGCATCGAGCAGCATGATGGACTGGTTATTGATGAAATCAAAGGTGCAGCGTTTGATCTGCACGTCTTCACTTTCCCAGATGCTAAGCCCACCTGTGCTGACATCAAGCGGGTCTCTGAAAGTGCAATCCTCGAAGCGGGACAGGTTGCGGACATTAAAGCCCGGGGCGCCGGGCAGGTTGTTTGCCGGGAAAGCCGCAAGGTGGGCCGCCCGCCGGTTATTGGTAAAGGTGGTATTTTCCGCCAATACAATCCCGCCGAAGTGGCTCCCCCATTCACCGTAGGGCTGCCAGTAGGTCTCGTGCCCGCCGGCGTTGGGGTAGTTGTCTGTCAGAACACCAATATGTGCGCGACTTATAGTCGACTCATTTTTCAAATGTACTACGCCATGTTGGGTAAGGTTCCAGGGATAGCTGCCGGCCTCAATCCATTCCAGCAAGTTGTGTTCCAGCGTGCCGTTGCCCCACACTTCAATGCCGCTCCAGAAGCGGTCGAGCGAGTCGCAGCCGGTGGTGATAGTGCTGCCGTCTACGTCAAGGCGGGCGCCCCGCTCCACATAGATTTTGCAATTGGGGGCCATAGACAAAGTCATATTTTTTAGCTCCAGCTTGCTTCCTGCCCTGATGATGAGGTTATTGTTGATATTCTGGTCTGATACCCAGTCGAAAGAGCCGCCGTCTACCTCCAAGAAACCCTCTTGGCAATCACAGCTCACTTGATTGTCAATAGGCTGGCATACCTGCCTAATACAGCCTTCCGTATCCCGTATCGTCAGGCAGACTTCATAGGGGCCGGCATTGGCATAAGTATGCGTGGGGTTTTGCTCATTGGATACCGGGCTGCCGTCCCCGAAGTCCCAGCACCAGGCTTCGGCTTCGTTCGTGCCGTTGGTGGATGTCAAATCGAAGAACTCGTAGGTGTTTCCCCCGCTTTGGTTGGCGGTGAAGCCTACGTTGAGGGGGGACGTACAGGGTTCTATGGTGATGTTGTCTATGAAGAGGCCGTCATCCCCGGGCGGGGGCAAATCTACATTGGTCGGTAAAATAATTAGCTGGTCATTGATGTCGTCGGCTACAAAAGAAGTTGTATACTGTTCCCATTGTGTATTGCTGGGACCGCTTTCTTGTAGTAGAGTTAAGCTATTGGCAGGCAGGGTCGGAGCAACTTCTCCAGATGAGTTATTACCTGATGGAGTCAGCCCGTTTGTCAAGCTGACTGAAAAATCTAGACTCTGACTTTCTGACTGCGCCCAAAGAGATATCTCGTATTGGACACATGGCACTAAAGAAAGGTTTTGGTAAATAGCATTTACTCTGCAAGGCTCATTGGCTCCACAATCAATATCCATGAAAGCGAAGTGGTTGCCGTCTTGGGCGGCTTCCACACCGGAGGGCAGACTATTGGTGCCAAATTCTAAAAATACATCAGGACCACCTGCTGCTGCAGACCAGTTATTGACGCATCCATCCAAGAAAGCACCAAGGTAGCCCGATGTGCCACCGAGGTTGTTGTTAAACAAAGTACACCCATCCGGTCCGGTATCCACCGTTTCAAAGCTGCCGTTCGATATAGCTTCCGGCATATTACAGAGTGAAACATTGTCGCATTGCGCGGAAGCGCGATTAAATTCTACCCCCCCATAGGGAAATAAGGATTATTGCCCAACCGAGTTGAGCGTGAAAAACACGGTAATTGAGATTCATAAGTATTTGAATTTTAAGGTAAAAGAAGGCGAAAATCAAGCGCTTGCATTTCTGAATTCTAATATAGCTTAATTGTAGGAGATACGCAATGCTGTGCTGAGAAAGTGAAAACCATTTTTTGCGTAAAGTCAGGTTCCTGATTTTTTATTGCGAAAGGCTTTATCCCTGAATATAAAGTGCATACAGATTTTTATGTCAGGCTTCCGGAAGCACTGCGGCGTAAAGAAAGGGCAAAAAATAACGCCTAGAGATTTCAACCTTGACATTCCCCTAGACCACCCTTTCCCGGTGCTTTCCCTATCTTAGCCCCATGGAAAGCAATCAGATTGAACAGCGCCTAGCGCACCTATTTCAGGCCTGGGCGGGGCAACCAGTGGAGCAGGTGCTACCCCTCGCCCCCTCCGGCTCCCCGCGCATCTACTACCGGCTAAAGGCAGGGGAGCGCACGGCCATCGGCACCTACAATGCCGATCAGGCGGAAAACGAAGCCTTCCTGTCCTTTTCCCGGCACTTCAAAGCTAAAGGGTTGCCCGTTCCCAATATCTACGCTGAAAACCTATCGGCGCACATCTACCTGCAGGAAGACCTAGGCGACGAGCGTTTGTACGACCGCTTGCCTGAGCCTGGGCAGCCTTTCCCAGAAACCTTGGCGGGCCTCTACAAACGGGTGGTAGAAGAACTAGCCCGTTTGCAGATACAAGGCGGGCAGGGGTTGGATTACAGCAAATGCACTCCACGCGAAGTGTTTGACGAGCAGGCGATGCTATGGGATTTTTACGCCTTCAAATACCAGTTTCTAAAGTTGTCGGGTATTGCTTTCGACGAGCAGGCTCTGGAGGAGGACGCCCACCGCTTAATCGACTTTCTGAACGGGGCGGGAACGGCGCACTTCCTTTTCCGCGACTTCCAATCCCGCAATATCATGCTCCGCGATAGCCAACCCTATTTCATCGATTATCAGGGCGGGCGGCGCGGCGCCTTGCCGTACGATTTGGCTTCTCTATTGTACCAGGCTAAAGCCAATATACTGGAAGCTGTACGCGAGGAACTGCTGTACCATTACCTCGACGCGGCGGAGCAGTACACGGCCATCGACCGGGCGGCTTTCGTTCGGCATTACTACGGCTTTGTGCTGCTGCGCACTTTGCAGGTACTAAGTGCCTACGGCCTGCGCGGGCTGCACGAGCGCAAGCCCCATTTTTTGCAATCCATTCCCTACGCCCTTCAAAACCTGGACAAGCTGCTGCAAGATAACCGGACGGGCTTGCGGTTGCCCGAATTGAGGCGCCTTGTCGGCCGGCTGCTGGAAGACGAGCGCTTTGCGGCTTCCGCCAAAAAAGCAGGGGCACAGCACCCGTTGGTGGTACGTATCCACAGTTTTTCCTACAAAATAGGCGGTATTCCGCCGGACCCCACGGGCAACGGGGGCGGCTTTGTGTTCGACTGCCGTTTTCTGCACAACCCGGGCCGGTACGCGCCGTACAAAAAGCTGACGGGCCGCGATGAGGCGGTGATCAATTTCCTGAAGCACCACAGCCAGATGGATGGGTTCTTAGGGGAAGCTTTCCGCATCGTAGACGAAGCGGTAGAAAACTACATCGAGCGCGGCTTTAGCAGCCTGATGGTCAGCTTCGGGTGCACAGGCGGGCAGCACCGATCGGTATACGCGGCGGACGCCCTAGCGAAGCACCTGCAAGAGAAGTATGGCGTGCAGGTGGCGTTAAAGCATATTGAGCAGGAGCGCAAGGGCTGGGTGAATTAATCACAGCTCCATTTTCAAGAACTGCCCCGTATAGCTCTCCTTTTTCTTCGCTACTTGCTCCGGCGTCCCCGTGCAGACCACGGTGCCACCGCGCGCGCCACCTTCCGGCCCCATATCGATAATATGGTCCGCCACCTTGATCACGTCTAGGTTGTGCTCGATGACGATGACGGTATTGCCTTTGTCCACGAGCTTGTTGAGCACGTTGAGCAGGTGCTGAATATCCTCAAAGTGCAGGCCGGTGGTTGGTTCGTCCAGGATGTAGAGGGTGTTGCCCGTATCCCGCTTGGCCAGTTCTTCCGATAATTTTACGCGTTGCGCCTCGCCGCCGGATAGGGTAGTGGCTTGCTGGCCGAGGGTGATGTAGCCCAAGCCGACCTCATTTAAGGTACGCAGCTTGCGGTAGATGTTGGGGATAGGCTCGAAAAATTCCACGGCCTCCTCTACGGTCATGTTCAGCACATCGTTGATCGACTTGCCTTTGTAGAGCACTTCCAGGGTCTCGCGGTTGTAACGGCGGCCCAAGCAGTTTTCGCACTCCACATGCACATCGGGCAGGAAGTTCATCTCGATCACCCGCATGCCGGAGCCTTTGCAAACCTCACAGCGCCCACCTTTGACGTTGAAGGAAAAACGGCCGGGCTTGTACCCCCGGATTTTCGCCTCCGGCAATTCTGCGAATATCTTGCGGATGTCGGTGAAAACGCCGGTGTAGGTGGCGGGGTTAGAGCGGGGCGTGCGGCCAATGGGCGACTGGTCAATTTCAATCACCTTGTCTACGTGCTCCAGCCCTTTGAGCGATTGGTGCGCCATGGGGGCTTTCAGGCTTTTGTAGAAATGCTGCCGCAAAATCGGGTAGAGCGTCTCATTGATCAGGGTAGACTTACCGCTGCCGGAGACCCCCGTCACACAGGTGAAGGTGCCGAGGGGGATTTTGATATTTACTTTCTTCAAGTTGTTCCCGCTTGCGCCTTTGAGTTGCAGTTTTTTGCCGTTGCCCTTGCGGCGCTTTTCCGGTACGGGTATACTTAGCTTGTTGTTCAGGTATTGAGCGGTAAGGGTATCGGTCTTCAGGAAATCCTTTGGCTCCCCTTCGCCCACCAGTTCGCCGCCGTGTTTGCCGGCCCCTGGGCCCAGGTCGATGATGTAATCGGAGGCCAGCATGATGTCTTTGTCGTGCTCTACCACCAATACGGTATTCCCGATCTCCGTCAGTTCGCGCAGGGCTTCGATCAGCCGTTGGTTGTCACGTTGGTGCAGGCCAATGCTGGGCTCGTCGAGAATGTAGGTGATACCAGTCAGTTGCGAGCCGATTTGCGTCGCCAGGCGGATGCGTTGGGCTTCGCCGCCGGATAGGGTGCGGGCGGGCCGGTTCAAAGACAAATAATCCAGCCCGACGTGCAGCAAGAAGCCGATCCGCAGCCTGATTTCTTTGAGAATGTCGTGGGCTATCGCAGCCTGCCGCTTGCTCATGTGGGGTTCTACGTCCTCCATCCAGGCCTGCAGCTCCGTCAGGTCCATTTCTGCCAGCTGGCCGATGTGGGTGTCTTTGAGCTTGAAGTGCAGCGCCTCCTTTTTCAGGCGGTAGCCGTCGCAGTCGGGGCAGGTGTCGATGGTCATAAATTCCTCGGCCCAGCGGCGGATTTTCTCGGAGCTAGTGTCTTCGTACCAACGCTCCAGCATGTTGAGCAGGCCCTCTTGCGCCAAGTTGTAGGAGTAGTCGTTGTGCTTATTGACGCGCACGGCAAAGCTGTCATCCCCGCCGTACAGTATGGTGTCGAGTGCTTTTTTGGGCAGCTCGTTGACCGGGGTGGCGAAGGAGAATTTGTACTTTTTAGACAGGGCGCGCAGCTGCTTGAACGTCATGTTGTTCCGCACTTCCCCCAAGGGCGCGATACCCATTTCGTTGATGCTCTTGCTGTCGTCCGGTATGACTTTGTCAATATCCACGCGGTTGATGCGGCCTAGGCCATTGCAGGTGGGGCAGGCACCGTAGGGCGAGTTGAACGAGAAGGTGTTGGGTGAGGGCTCCTCGTAGGAAATCCCGGAATCGGGGTCCATCAGGTCGCGGCTGAAGGTACGCACTTCCTCTGTATCGTAGTCCATGATGAATACCAGGCCGTTGCCCATCTTCAGGGCGGTCTGCAGGGAGGTCGTCAAGCGGTGGAGGCGGTCTTCCGTCAGTTTGATGCGGTCGATAACCACCTCTATATCGTGTACTTTGTAGCGGTCGACTTTCAGGCCCGGCTTCAGGTCGATCACCTCTTGGTCGACGCGTACTTTGGTGTAGCCTTGCTTGCGGGTTTGCTCGAACAGCTCGCGGTAGTGCCCTTTCCGGCCGCGGACCAAGGGGGCGAGCAGCAAAATTTTGCGCCCAGCGTACTGCTCGAGTATGCTTTCTTTCATCTGCTCCTCCGTGTAGCGTACCATGCGCTTGCCGGTGGCGTGCGAGTACGCTTCGCCGGTGCGGGCAAACAGCAGGCGCATGAAGTCGTATACCTCGGTGATGGTGCCCACGGTAGAGCGCGGGTTGCGCCCCGTGGTTTTCTGCTCGATGGAAATGACCGGGCTCAGGCCATTGATTTTTTCTACCTCTGGCCGCTCCATTTCGCCAATAAACTGCCGGGCGTAGGAGGTGAAGGTCTCCATGTAGCGGCGCTGCCCCTCGGCGTAGATGGTATCAAAAGCGAGGGAGGATTTGCCGCTGCCGCTGATGCCGGTGATGACCACCATTTTGTTGCGGGGGATATTCAGGTCGATATCGCGCAGGTTGTGCTCTTTGGCGCCAATGATCTCTATGACGTCTTTCTCCTCGATTTGCTCGTATGCCTCCAATCCTGTGGCGGTCGTCGTGCTGGCTTCTTCTATCATAGCGATGGTTGCTGCATCCGGTGTTGCCGGAGCGGGAAAGTCAAAAGTTCGAGTTTTACAACTTCTATAACTATGCCCGGGGCAATAGTGTTGAGCGGCTGGTCATATAGTTTTGTGCTTTGCCTTTGAGTATATCTGCCCCCCTCAGTCTATTACTCCATCCACAAAAGCTTCGTCTCCACCCTTGACGCCCCCGTTCGGCATTGATTTTGCCTTCTTGGGCGCTGTCCCGCCTGCGAACACGCCCTGTAAGCCCTTTTACCTTTTGCCTTCTAGATTTTACATTTTGCCTTATTGGGCGCTGTCCCGCCTGCGAACACGCCCTGTATGCCCTTTTACCTTCTACATTTTACATTTTACCTTATT
>JAAAOU010000472.1 GCA_009908745.1 Bacteroidota bacterium | reverse complement strand
GCACGCCCGTATTGCCGCCCGGCATGGGGATGAGATTGAAATCGGCATACAGTTCCTTCCAAAGCTCCAGTCCACCCCCGCCGTAAATCCAAGCGTTCAACTGCTGCGCATTCATACCGAAAGGCACCGAGGCAAAGAACTGTGCTGCTTCGGTTTTGCCGGCCCAGTAATAAGCCGCGCCGCAGCCCAATTCGGCCCCGCCCTCGCGTACCGTGTCAAAGGCTTCCAACGGCGGCACCAGCTCATTCCCACCGTACACGCGGATGTCCAATCGGCCACCCGACAGCTCGCGGCAGCGCTGTGCGAACCGCTCGCAAGCTTCCCCAAGGACAGGAAATTTTGGGGGCCAAGTCGTGACCATTTTCCAACGGTACTTTTTGGCGGTGATCACATTCGGGCTGCCCGACTCCTCCTCTTGCGCCTGCGTGTGCCCGCCCAAGCCGCGGATGACGAACGGGAGGGAAATGGTGCCCAAGGCCAAGCTTTTAAAAAAGGTTTTGCGGTTGAGTTTCATCTTATGTATCGTTTAGGGTAATCCCCTTTTAGTGGTCGCTTCCAGCTTCACAAGCTTGCCGTCCCAAAAGTCATGCCGCTCCGGGCCACTGCGCTGCAACTCGAAGTAGGCTTCCAAGGAGATCTGTTCTTTCTTACGGGCGAGGCTCATGGTTTAGGCATTGTTTAATCATCATGCAATTTAACAAAAAAGCAATACAGAAACAATACAATCGTTTTTATATGCAAACTATTTGTTTTAATTTTAAGCTCATTTAGCTGAATAATGGAAGACAAACCGCCACCCTACATTCAGGGCCGGGGTGCCCAAATCAACCCCGCCAACCGCTTCCACGAGCATGACTATGGCCTGGAGCCTTTGCAGCCGGACGCCAAGACGCAGTACATCCCCGTATACCCCAAGACGATCCTCAACCGTGTCGACAGCCCCGACATCGGGATGGGGTGGTCCATGAACCCCTATCAGGGCTGCGAGCATGGCTGTATCTACTGCTACGCCCGCAATACGCACAACTACTGGGGATATAGCGCGGGTTTGGACTTCGAGCAGAAGGTACTGTACAAAAAAGACGCGCCGAAGTTGCTGGAAGCCGCTTTCAGAAAGAAGAGCTGGAAGCCAGAGCCTATCATGCTATCCGGTAATACGGATTGCTACCAGCCGGCCGAGCGGGAGCTGGAGATTACCCGCCAATTGCTAGAGGTATGCTGGAAGTACCGCCACCCGGTGGGCGTTATTACCAAAAACAGCTTGGTCTTACGGGACTTAGACTTACTGAAAAAGCTGGCAGAGCACCGTTTGCTGCGGGTTTCGCTCTCCATTACCACCCTCGACGAAGGCCTGCGCCGTTTTTGGGAACCCCGCACGGCATCCGTTCACGCCCGGCTCAAAACCCTCAGCACGTTGGCGGAGAACGGCATTTCGACCACCGCTATGCTAGCCCCTATCATACCGGGGCTTAACGATCACGAGATACTGGCTATGGCTAAAAAGGTGAGCGAACTGGGGGCGGTCTCCATCGCCTATACGATGGTGCGCTTAAATGGCGACGTAGCCGTAATATTTGAAGACTGGATACGCCGCAATATGCCGGACCGGGCCGACCGCGTCCTCAACCGTATACGTGATGTGCACGCCGGCGAGCTGAACGACAGCCGTTTCGGCAAACGCATGAAAGGGGAGGGGCCTATTGCCAAAATGGTGGAGCAGCAATTCAAGATTGCCCGGCAACAGTACTTTGCAGACCGCCAAAAACCGACGTACAACCTAGAGTTGTTCGAGCAAATGCGCAACCCGCAGATGAAGCTCTTTTAAACTTGTAAGGGGGGCTATCGGTTTTTCTCCCGAACAAACCCGTATATTCTGCCTCTAGAAAAGCCGACACTACATGTCTAGAAACCTACCGATAGCCGCTCAGGAGTACGTCTACGATTACCTCAGCGCCCATTTGCCGTCTACTTACGTCTACCACGACTACAACCACGCCGAGGAAGTGGCGGAGGTAGCGGCGGAACTTGCCGATGAAACCGGATTGGACGAGGCTCAGAAAAACGCCTTGCTGCTTGCCGCCTGGTTCCACGATACCGGGTACTGTGACGGCAAAGCAGGGCACGAAGAGCGCAGCGCCGAAATCTTCGAGCAATTTGCCAATAGCTTCGGGTCAGAAGAAATGGACAAAGCGTTGGTCAAGCAACTGATACTGAGTACCAAGCACGAGCAGATACCGGCCAGCCAATTAGAGAAGCTATTGCACGACGCCAATTATTCCTACTTGGGCCGCAAGCGTTTCGAGCGGCGGGGTAGGCTGCTGAGGCTAGAAGAAGAGGCGATCCAAGAAAAGAAGTTTTCCCTGCACGAATGGCAGCAGCACATGCTAGACCTACAGTTGGAGACTAAGTTTTACACCACGGTGGCGCATGCAGCTTTCGCCAAACGCAAAAACAAGAATATCGCTAGTCAGCGGGAGGAAATCGTGAAAGCCCGCAAGACGACCGTGCGCAAAAAAACGGGCAAGGACTTCGGCCGGGGGGTGGATACGATCTACCGGGTCACCCTGCGCAACCACATCAATCTTAGCTCTATCGCCGATGGAAAGGCCAATATGATCATCAGCATCAACACGCTGGTGCTATCCATCCTGATTACGGCGGGATCGGCTGGTTTTTCCCTTTCCAAAACCAGCATACAGGAAAACTTGGCGTATATCGTCCCCGTGCTCATCCTGATGCTGACTTCTTTGGTTGCTATCACGTTTGCGGTGTTTTCCGCTATCCCCAAGGTATCCGGGCAGGATTTTACGGAAGAGGACGTCAAGCAGCACAAAGTCAGCCTGCTGTACTTCGGCAATTTCCTGAAGCTGGGGAAAACGGAATTTGTCGACTATCTCCGGGACTTGAAAGAGGACCAAGAAGTGCTGTACGATGACCTTTCCCGGGATTTGTACAACCTCGGTATGGTGCTGCGGAAAAAATACCGCTTGCTGACTTACGCGTACCGGACTTTCGTCGGGGGGCTTGTGCTAAGCTTTTTGGTGTTTCTGGGCAGTTTGTTGTTTTTGTAGTTGTAAGACTTGCCAAGTTTTCAAACTTGGCAAGTCTGTATATCAACAACAACAAGCCCCTAGCGGAAGGATATCCGCTAGGGGCTTTGTCATGTTGCACTAGTTAGGTCGAAGCAGCTCTTACTACTCTTTCACAAACTGCTGCGTCTGCACCGCTTGCCCGGAACGGTAGCGTACCCAGTAGGTACCAGCGCTCAAGCGGTTGATATCCAATTGCACCGTCTGCGTTTGCGCATCCACGCGGCGGGTCTCTAGTACGTTGCCGGTCAGGCTGACAATCTCCAGCACCGCCCTTTCACCAGATGCACGCTCGAAGGTAGCGTCGATTTGCACGGTGAGCTGATCGGTAGCAGGATTAGGCCAACTGCGGAGTAGCAGGGAATGGCCAGAGTTGCCGGATACTAAGCCAAGGGCAGTATTTACTGTGACAAAGTTTTCCGACAAGCTGAAACAATCCGTGCTAAGCGGCTCTAAGGCTGTCTGTACGTCGTTCAGGAACCCAGTATAGGCCAAGCCCCACACGCGGTAAGTGACATCGGCGGATAAGCTGGCGAAGTTGATTTCATCGCCATTTTCCACAACGTCTACTATGGTGTTTTCGGCATCGCTCAACGTGACTACGTAGGCATAGTAGCTATTACTAGCCTCTATGCTGTCAAAGCGGACCGTAGTCGATTGGCCACCACCCAGAATGAGGTCGATCTCTGTTTCGCCTTCCTCGGTGGTAACGGTCCCTCCATCGGGTTGTTCTGCCACAATGCTCAGTACATTGTCGGCAATGCCTAAACATGGAGTTTGCTGCAGGGAGTCCAGCGACAAGGTGTCCCCCAAATTATAAAAAGACTGGCCACCGTTTATGCCGTATACAAAGAACTCCTCTGCTTCGGTTGCATTAGCGAAGTCGTATTCGGCTAGATTCTGATTCTGTATGCTCCGTATGACATTGGCCGAGTCTGTCAGTATGAAGCTGTAGCTGTCACTGGTCACCGTTGAATTGAAGATGGTGACCTCGCTGTCTCCGGACGGGCAGATGTAAGCAATACCCTCATTTTCCGCCGCCGCAGGCGTTACGAATGCGAGGGTCCCCCCATCGACACGATCGAGCAATACGGTCACAAAGTTATCTGACAAATCGAAGCACTCATCAGTAAGGGGAGTGGTAGCCGCATCCTCTCCAGGCAATGCTAAGAGCGTACCCGTATAAGAAAGCCCCCAAATACGGAAGGCATCAACCTCAGCGTTTTCAAAATCGAACTCGTCGCCGTCGAAAATACCAATGAAGATGTTGTTGGTGTCTGTAATGACGTAGGTGAAGTTGCTCAGGCTCGTACCCGAGCTATCAAATTGTATGAAATCAGACAGTCCGTCGCCCACGCACGCCGTCACAGTATCCGCACCGGCTTCCGTTGAAACGGTACCGCCTTCGGGATCGTCGCGGAATGCGGTCACAAAATTGGAAGACAAGCTGAAGCAGCCATCCGTCAAAGCTACTGCGGAAGCGGTATCACCCACCATAGCGGTGATATTGCCTGTATAAGAAAGGCCCCAGACACGGCATATGCCCGGAGGCGCGGCGCTCAAGTCGATGGTGTCGCTGCTTGGCACACTCAGGATCACGTTGTTGTCGTCCGTGACTACATAGGTGAAATTTGGTCCAGTGGTGCCGCTGCTGTCCACCACAATGACGTCAGCCAAGGTATCACTCGTACAGATATAAACGATCTCTTCGTCGTCTTCCGTAGCGATCATGCCCCCGTCTACTTCATTGCGATTGACAACGATAAAGTTGTCAGATAAGTCGAAGCAGCCATCGGATAGATCTACAGCCGAAGCGGTATCGCCCGCCATAGCAATGATATTGCCCGTGTAGGCTAAGCCCCAAACGCGGCATACCCCACCGTCAGCATCTTCAAAGTCGGCCATGTCCATGCCGGGCACGCCAAGGATCACGTTGTTTTCATCAGTGATCACGTAGGTAAACTGTCCGCTTACCCCAGCACTGTCAAAACGCACGATATCCGGCAGGCCGTCGCCTACGCAGACTTCTACGGCATCCATACCCATTTCTGTGCTAACGGTGCCGCCTTCCGGCTGCTCGCGGAATACGGTGATGAAGTTGTCCGACAGGTCAAAACAATCGTCCGTAAGCGCAACGGCAGAAGCGGTATCGCCCACCATAGCCGTAATATTGCCGGTATAAGCCAAGCCCCAGACGCGGCAAGTGCCGGTGCCGGCGTCCTCAAAGTCGTTACTGTCGCCACCGGGCACTCCAAGTATGACGTTGTTATCGTCAGTAATGACATAGGTGAACAAGCTGTTGCTCACACCTGAGCTGTCAAATCGGACGATATCCGGGATACTGTCGCCGGGGCAGGTATAGACTTCGGTTTCACCGTCTTCAGTCATGACCATCCCACCATCGGGCTGCTCGCGGTATACGGTGATGAAGTTGTCCGACAAGGCAAAGCATTCATCGGCCAAGGCTACAGCAGAGGCCGTATCGCCGGCCATCGCAATGATATTGCC
>JAAAOU010000267.1 GCA_009908745.1 Bacteroidota bacterium | reverse complement strand
CATCGTTCAGCGCTACGCCGTCGCCGGCAGCGAGCTCAAACGCTACGCGGTAGCTGCGGTCTGCAGCGGTGCGGTCGGCACCGGGGCGGAAAGGGTTGGTGTGGCCGGGCAGGGGCTCGATGTCCACGTCCACCAGCGAGACCTCAGCGCCGCCAAACTCCCGCTGTGCGTAGTAGCCTTCCCCGTCTATGGGCGGGCTGATCTGAAAGGAGAAAAAACGGCAGTGCGGAAATTCGCCTTCAATCACCAGCTTGCTGCCCATCGGGGCAAAGGCGGTGCCCAGATACAGATAAGTCACCTGCGGGTCCGGTATGCCGGCGTAGAGCGAGTCCTGGTCAATCGGTTTGGCGTAGCGTACGGCCCAGGTTTCTTCCGCAGTCGCTTCCTCCGGCGTTTTCAGATAGAAATCTTTACTGTCGGCTACGCCGGCCGGTATCAGGCTGTCGGGTATCGCGGCGGGCACTTCGCCGTCGAGCCAGGCGATGATGTAGTTTTCCAGTTGTTGGGATATACTATCGGCTTCCGCCCTCACCTCAGCTGCTGGCCGGAAAGGGTAGGGGTCGGAAGGGGGCAGGCAACTGCTGAGCAAAAGCAATACGGGCAGGAGCAAGATGATTCTATGCATGTTTTTCGGTTTTGGGGAAAAGACGGGATTTATCCCCAAAAAGTTACACAAAAACCGGCCGGGCAGCATAAACACCTGCTTAGGTCCTCAGACAATACCAACGCCACAAGCCCTCCCCAATATCCCTTAATTTTCTACAAATTCCCCTATCTTGCTATCCTACAAAACAAGCATCCAATATGAAGCTACGCACTTTGCTACTGCTCTTTTTTCTCCCAATCACCACCCTCACCGCCCAACGCGGCATCGCCTACTACGACGCCCTGGCCCTCTCCGCCGCCTACGAGCTGCAGGAGGGTAAGTTGCCTCTTACGGAGGACGTACGCAAGTTGCTGCTGCCCTACTTTGACAACCCGCAGGAGATGGGCAGCGGGCTAGCCGATAATCCATTCTTGGAGCCCTATTTCCTGAGTGGCGACTCCCTGTCGCTCAAGCTCAACGCCGCTGCCTTTCAGGTACTGGCCGAGGAGCAGGCCATGATGCCGGCCGTGCTTCCCGGGCTGAGTGGGTTGGATGTCACCAATGTCACCACCGGGCTGTCGCGCTTCATGATCGAGCGGGCGCGGGAGGAGCTGACGGTGGCGTTCTTCGAGCGTTTCCAGCGGGTAGCGGCGCGGAACCCCGAGTTCAGCGCGTTGTTCCCGCTGACGACCAACCGGCTGGGGCGGCTGCTGGAATTTCAGTACGGGGAGATGCTGCCGGCCTTGCGCACGGCTTTCCAGACCGACCTGGAGCGCTTGATTTTCCGGCTGGATAACTTTTTCCGGCTGGAAGACTACCGCGAACTGCTGGAAGAGCTGCCGGAGGTTCGCCTAGCCATCCGTTTGTTGCGCCTGGCACGGGAATTAGAATCGGGGAAAAGCCCGGTCGCTTTGCTGGAGGACCTGAAGGAGCTGGCGGAGCGGGAGCTGGCGGGGGAGCCGAGGTTTCAGAATTTGCGTAGCAGCCTGCAGTTGGCAACCCTGTTTACCAAGAGCCTCCGCAGTATCGCCCCTAATCGCAGCCTTATTACCTTCGAGGAGTTCAGTTTGCTGACGCAAGACCGGGTGGCGTTGGAGGTTTATTTCGGTTTGCTGTACCAACAAGCGGAGGCCGCGGATATCGCTTTCACGGCGGGTGGGCAGCGCCTGCAGTTTACAGCTTTCTTGGAGCAGCAGCGTGGCAATCTTTTTACGATAGAGAACTACTTGATGGAGTTATTGCAACTCATCGAGCGTCTGGAGGAGATCAAAGGCGGGGTCAGCTTTAAGCAAAGCCGTAATGTACCGCTCTCGCCGGAAGAGGTGGACGCGTACTTACAAGCCGCTTTGGATGTGGTGCAGCACGCCTTGGGCATTGGTGTGGCAATGCTGCCGGGCACGGTACGCGACCGCTACTACCAAATCTTGCAGCAAGCACAGTCGCTCTATCGCTACCTTTCCGCCGAGGAATACACGGATGCGGTGCTGACGGCTAGTGCCTTGCTACGCAATCTGCTGGAAGCCGGCGACGAGGTCCTGCCTGGTTTTGAGTACGACAAAGCGCGCATCGACCGCATCGCCGAGCTGCTGGAGTATGGGCTGTTTATGGCGAATATGGTGCAGGCCAGTAGCCCGGCGGAGATTGAGGCGACCATTGCTAACGCTGCCCTGCCGGCGGGAAGCAGTTCCATCAAAAAAGCGGCGGGCTGGAATGTGGCGGTGCAGAGCTACCTGGGTGCTTACTACCGGCTGGATGACCCCTCGGCTACGGGCACTGCTTGGAATAACACCTTTGGCCTGCACGCCCCGGTCGGTATTGCGCTAAGCCGGGGGCTAGGGCGCGGTGGCTCGCTGAGTGCCTTTGGCGCGCTGATTGACATCGGGGCGGCGGTGGATTACGAGCTGCAGTTGTCGGAAGACCCCACTACCGGCAACACAGTGGTGGAACGCGATTATAAAATCGAGCTGGGGCAAATATTTTCGCCGGGGGCGTACTTGGTGTACGGGGCACCCTACCATTTGCCAATTTCGCTGGGGGTAGGCGGGCAGTACGGCCCGGGCTTGTCGAGCATTGAGTCCAATAGGGTGGTGCAGGATGACCCGAGCTGGCGCTGGCAGGTGTTTTTGGCGGTGGATATTCCTTTGGTGAATTTGTGGAATCGTAAGTGGTGAAATACATAGGGCTACGGAAACACATGAGGCATGGTACTAATCGTGGAGTCTATGTCCCTATGCGTTTAAAACAACGCCGCAGGCGCAAAAAGCCCAGCTATGATTTACGAAAGATTTATCCAAGGGCAGGAGGCACATAACCGTATGATTCACGCCTACATTCCCTGTGTGGTTCCATCTCACCCGAAATGGAAGTTCTGGCACATTAGATTGCCCACTCAACATCCCCCTTTCAGCGTCAAAAATGAGGTGTAAGCCTAATCCAAATAAAGCTCCCCCAAAGCAATCGTCCCATACGGCAAAGCAATCTGATCGCTTTTGTCGGTATAGATGCCCTCCAGCCACAGGCCATCTTCGCGGCGGTGAAAATGGAAGACCTTGACGTTGTCCGTTTCCAGGTAGATGATGTGCTGCAGGCTGGGGATTTGCTTGTAGCAAGGCAGTTTTTCGCCAAAGTCCCTTATGCGGGTGCTGGGCGAGAGGACTTCAAAGAGGAGCAGCGGGGTACGTTCCGCATCCATGCCCGGCTGGAATTCGTAAGGGTCGAGGGGTAGCTGCAGCACCGAGCCATCGGGGATGAAGATGGCATTATTGCAGGCTTCTATGCATACCGGGCGGTTGCTATTGCCTATTCGATAAGCAGTCAAATCAGAAAAAATGGTTTGCAACAAATACGTTAGCCGGGTAGCGATGAAAGAGTGGAGCGCATTTTCATATCCCATGGTAGCAACGATTTCCCCGTTGGCATACTCTGCCTTGTAGGCGGCTTGTTGCAGCAACGCCCAGTACTCCGCTTCGGAGGCTTCGAAGCGCAAGGGGGCTTCACGAACGCCCAGCTCGAGGAGTTCTTGGTTGGTGGTAGGCAGTTTTGCGATATCGGGCATGGAGGAATAGATTTTAAAAGATGAAAATGTTACAAATCGGGTGAAATACAGGGTTTCATATCCTTTTTGGAAACACAAAGCTTTAGGTGAACAACACTACGGATCACGCATCCTACACACTTCACCCTAATCCACATAAAGCTCCCCCAAAGCAATCGTCCCGTACGGCAAAGCAATCTGATCGCTTTTGTCCGTATAGATGCCTTCCAGCCACAGGCCATCTTCCCGGCGGTGAAAATGGAAGACCTTGACGTTGTCCGTTTCCAGGTAGATGATGTGCTGCAGGCTGGGGATTTGCTTGTAGCAAGGCAGTTTTTCGCCAAAGTCCCTTATGCGGGTGCTGGGCGAAAGGACTTCGAAGAGCACCACAGGGGTGCGTTCCGCATCCATGCCCGGCTGGAATTCGTAGGGGTCGAGGGGCAGCTGCAGCACAGCACCATCGGGTATGAAGATGGCGTTGTCGCAGGTTTCTATGCAGATGGGGCGGTTGCTGGTTCCAAAGCGATAGGGCTTATTGCGAAACATACTTTTCAGTTGAAACATCATTTCGCTTACTAATTCAGAGTGGAGCGCATTTTCGTATCCCATGGTAGCAACGATTTCCCCGTTGGCGTACTCTGCCTTGTAGGCGGCTTGTTGCAGCAACGCCCAGTACTCCGCTTCGGAGGCTTCGAAGCGCAAGGGCTTTTCACGAACGCCCAGCTCTAGGAGTTCTTGGTCGGTGGTAGGCAGCTTTGCGATATCGGGCATGATGGTACGGATTGTTGAATGGGCGTAAACCAAATTGTCGCTTTGGAACTTTTGCTAAAGTTTACATGCTCCAGGATAATGTGCGACTTCTCCGAAGTCGATTGCCATTTATGGTTTTGAGGTTATAAATGTATGACTTCTCCGAAGTCAAAAGTATCGAGCTGGAGCATTTATAGTCTAACAACGCAAGATTTGTGAATTCTGACTTGCTCTTTTCCCGCCTCTCTTCGCCAAAAAGCCTCGCCGTAGCTTAGGCTATGCCTATGTTTTTTGACTCGATAGCCGAAAAAATAGCGGCGTCATATTTTCACAAATCTCATGTTGTCAGACTATAAAGCCAAAGTCCTATCGTTGAATTCAACGGGTAAGTCTTACTGGCATAAGCCAGTTGCAATCATTCTTGCTGTTGCGACAATTTGGTTTGCGCCCTGTTGAATTTACTCTGAAATATAGGGCTTTGAAGGGGGAAAGTCAATAGGGGGGCTATTTCGCTTCGCTACCCTTAAAGACTGTTCCCCTCTTAGTTTCTCAGTTCTTCAACGTACGCCTGAGCATCGGTTTGCCAAAGCCCCTCACCTAGACCAATGTATTCATCCAAAATAGACGATACCCGTTTTTGTTGGTCTATGCGCTTCAGTAATTCCGCTAAGACCATTTCGAGCTCTTCCAATTGCAGATGATTGATTTCTTCGATAATATGTTGTGTACGCTTTGTCATGTATATCTAGTTGGGCTATTCCAATTTACAACAATCTGGCTAATTATGTTCCAATTCATCCTACCGATTTAGTTAGCAAGGGCCTGAAAAGGTGAGTTACGGCTTTTTTAGCAACCCTTTCTCTGGAGCGCCATTCTCAACGGTGTAGTTTTCCGCACTGCAGCAGCAGCTGTGAATCCGCTTGTGATTAAGCTGCACTACAGATAGCTGCTCATTGTAATGCAGGTGTGCCAAGTACGTTTCTACGCCCATAACCTACGGTACCTTTTAGAAGTAAATAGTTATCGCGTTTTATGTCGTGCTGTACGTCCCAAATAGTAGTTTGTGCAGAGGCGCTCGACACGAACAGCGGAATCAAAAATATAATGAAGGCTAGGAGCTTGTACATGAGTATAATGTTTTAATCTTCCCACCAATATGCTTTAGGTAAATTCCCTTCCGCCGTAACCATCACCCCCAACCGAGGCACCGCAAATTCCACTCCCTCCTCAGCCGCC
>JAAAOU010000331.1 GCA_009908745.1 Bacteroidota bacterium | reverse complement strand
ATCGTGCTGCGCTTGGGGGTGATGTTTTAGGGTTGGGAAAGTTGACCCGCCTTCGCCCTGATCCCGACAGCTGTCGGGACGGCGGGTGAAAAAGGTTGGAAGGTTCACTAACTTTTCAACCCTACAACTTTATAACCTTACAACCCTACACCCCTCCCCATCTTGCTTCCCACCTCAGAAAGCCGTACTTTTGCGCCTCCAACAAACACACGTGCGCTATGATTGCTGAAGAATCTACCATAAAAAGCTACCTTGATGAATTTGTGGAACAGTCGCTGCAAGAAGACGTAGGGGACGGTGACCACACCTCCTTGGCTTGCATTCCGGAGAACGACCGCAGCCGGGCCCACCTGCTCGTAAAAGACCCGGGCGTATTGGCCGGCGTGGAGGTAGCCAAGCGCATTTTCAAACGGGTGGATGACTCCGCCAACTTCACGGTAATCAAGGACGACGGCAAAGCGGTAAGCTACGGCGATATTGCGTTCGAAGTCGAGTGTAATACTCATGCCTTACTCATGGCCGAGCGGCTCGTGCTCAACACCATGCAGCGCATGAGCGGCATAGCCACGCTTAGCAACCGCTTTAAGTTTGAAGTGGAAGACCTGCCGGTGACCATACTCGACACGCGCAAGACCACACCCCGCCTCCGCTTATTGGAAAAGTGGGCGGTAAAACTGGGGGGCTGTGAAAATTACAGGTTCGGCTTGTACGACCGCATCATGATCAAGGACAATCATATCGATGCTTGCGGCAGTTTGACCAAAGCCATAGAGCAAGTCGTGGATTACCTGAAAGCCAAACAGAAAAGCCTTCCTATAACGGTAGAGGTCCGCAACCTCGTAGAGTTGCACGAAGTCATGGAGGTCGGCCAAGTGGACCGGATCCTGCTCGACAATTTTGAGCTGCTGCTGATGAAAGAAGCCGTCGCCCACGTCAATAAACAATTTGAGACGGAGGCTTCGGGCGGCATCAACATCCATAATGTGCGGGAAGTGGCGCAGACGGGGGTGGATTTTATCTCTGTGGGGGCGCTCACCCACTCCGCCCACAGCCTTGACCTGAGCTTGAAGGTGATGAAGTGAACTGGCGTTAGACTTGACAAAGGCTGGCGTATCAGCGTCGGCTAGCGTTAGACTTGACAAGGGCTGGCGTATCAGCGTCGGCTAGCGTTAGACTTGACAAGGGCTGGCGTATCAGCACTGGAAAACTTGTCAAGTCTGTGCTTCATGCTAGGGGGTATCCTTTGACGGTCATCCACGTTAGCAGTAAAAAAGAAGCTAGCACTAGCCAAAACCGGATATCCCGGTGCATGGCATTGTTTTTTGCACTCATGCGGTAACAGGTTTTTTGCTTTTACAATCAGGCCCCGCTACCGGCTAGTGCCAGCAGTAGAAAGCCCCTTTTGAAGTTGGTTGGCTGCCTATTTATTTAGCAGCGCGCCCAACTTGGGGCAAAAAAGATGCCATAGTGCTTTTTTATAATATAACACCTTACCAATAAGGCGCATACGCCCAAGTCCAAGACCGCCAGCTGCGCTCATCGATTTTAGCATTCAATCGCTCCCGTTTGCGGCCGTAAGCCAGCTCCAGCCTGTCGGCATCCCACGCCGCGCCCCGTTGCACCAAGTCCTTGGCCTCCCACAGTATCTCGTAATTATGGGGCGGCATTTCGTGGAAGAGGAAGTAGGTATCCAGCTCGCCGGCCTCTGCCTGCCGGATGTTGTAGCGGGTAATCAGGCTGGTCCAGTCTAGGCTGCTACCCAGCAGCATGATCAAAAGCAGAGCCCAAGTACTGCGCTCTAAAACGTACATTAGCGCCTTGCTGTGCCGCACCTTTTGGTAGATAATCCCCAAACCTGCCAATACCATAGCCAGAAACGCGAAGACGCCTAGCCTTTTGTAGGCCAATCCATACTGCGCGACGTACTGCCAGTTGCGCAAGCCGACTGATAAGACCAGCATGACGTTTTGCGCCAGCCACAAATGCGCCAGCCAACGAAGCTTGTCGTTATCGGGGAAAAAATTAAGGTTCCCCCGGAAAAACCACATCAGCACCCCCATGGCTAGAAAAATGGATAAAACCAACAAATAAGTCCCCTCGTGTACGTACTGACTGAGCTCTTGGGGTAGCGCTTTTCCGTATTCCACCCAAACGAAGCGCAGGTCCGCCACATTCGCCACAAAAAGCAAGGCATTCAGCAGGCCAAGGGTGATAAGGGCATTCTGATACTCGTTTTTGAGCGCCATCGTACTGCTACTAAAGTTCCACCATTTGGCTTGCCCCCGCTGCAGCTGTTCTGGCAATTGGGCTTCCACCGCCTCCACTTCCCTATGCCACAACGCGCTCTTGCCCAGCGCCGCCACGATGAACAGGCCCAATAGCCAGCGGAACAGCAACCCTTCTTCCAGGCGCAGCCAACTCCCCGGCCAAAAACGGTCCAGAAAGCTGGCAAAGTGTGGATTGGCATGGTAGTATATACTGGCAAAGACCGCTCCTAGCCCCAGCGGCAACAGCGCCAGCCGGCTTAGCGAGAGCGTGCGCGATAGTGTGCCCGCAGGCAGGCGGCCGTGCCCGTCCTTCAGCAAGGCCACCGGGGCGCTCAGCAATTTGGCAACCCCTAAAAGCGCCCCGAAGCAGACGAAGCGCAGCGGCCGTTCATTCAACAGGCCGATAAACAGCAAAAAAGAAAGCAGATGGGTGAGCTTGGCCACAAAAGTGCTGTGCCAGACTACAAAAATGGCACTAAGCAACACCGCGCCAGCTAGCAGCTGCATTCGGCGGTCCTGCCTCCATTGGGGAAATTGCCAGCTGGCGAATCCCGCAGCGATAATAGCGAAGACTAAAGTATTGAGCCCTAGCAGCTCGCCCCAGAATAGGTTGGCGTACCCCGCTGCACCCGCTATCCAGAGGGCAAACTGCAAGAGTACTTGCTCGATTGGTGATTTCGATTTTTTCATTTTAAAGTACTTTGATTTACAAAGTTTATGGGTAAAAAAATAGGACTACTTTGACTGCTTCAGCAATTCTTCCAAGGCATCCAGGTGGGCCTGAAAAGCTTGTCGCCCTTTTTCGGTCACCCGGTAAGAGGTATTGGGCTTGCGCCCTACGAAGCGTTTACGGACCTCCAGATACTTCACCTTTTCCAACGCTTTGATATGGCTAGCCAGCCGACCGTCTGTCAACTCCAGCGTGTCTTTCAGAAAGGTGAAGTCCACCCAGTCATTGACCACAAGTACCGACATGATACCCAAGCGGACCCGGTGGTCAAAAGCTTTATTGAGTTTGGTGAGGATGCGTTTCATAGCTTGCGTTCGTACTTCATATACATAGCCGTACCATAAAAAATGTGCGCCAGGCCAAACCCAATGGCCCAAAATTCTAAGCCGTAGCCGGGCCAGAAAGCGGCAATAAGCCCCAGCCCCATTTCCGTCATGCCCAGATAACGGATATCGTGCAGGGTATACTTACTAGCATTGAGTAGAGCAAGGCCGTAGAATACCAGCGTAGCCGGTGCGACCAGCAAAACCATACCCATCCGTATCATCGCCAAGCTGAACAAACCGCCGACTGCCAGCGGCACCGCCAAACTCCAAAGCAACCGGCGGGTCAATTGGCCCCATATCGGCTGCCCGTTACGCCGGGCCTTGCGGGTGGTGAAGTAGATGCCGCTGAACAAAGCCAGTACCAGAACCAAGCTGGCATTGATGGCGAAGAAAACCACGGGGGGCACGCCCCATTGACCGACATCCACAAAAGTATGATAACGACCGTCAAAGGGGACTTTCCCCAAGTATACAAAAGCAGCAGCAGCTCCCACTAGGGCCCATAGCCCGGCTGCCACACCCGACAGGCCGCTCAGGGAGATAAAGCGGGAGGAGCGCTCCATCAAGCTGCGGATTTCGGACAGGGTGGCCAGATGTTCTCGGTTGGTTGGTGTCATATAAAGAACTTTGAAATACAAAGTTAATTACAAATAGCGGTTTTGCCAAGTGGTAAGGGATAAATTTGGCGGCTGCCGGTTCAAACGGCGCCAATTGAAGCCTTACAGCAGCTAATCAGCTGGCAATTAGGCGCTGCGTTATCCCGGTCTCCGTGTACGACTCCTATTTCAGAATATACTCCAAATTTGGTAATGCGGTTGCGAAGAACCCACTGGTGAGTGGAAGACTTGACGACAGCCCCGTGACTTAGTGCCCACCCGGCGGCGGCTGCTTATCGGATTGCGGTTTGGCGGGCGGTTGAGTGGGGGCCGGCTCCTTTGCTTTGGGCGGCACGGCGGCGGCTTGCTCCTCCCGTTCGGAAGGCGGTGGTGCAGCATCAGAAAGATGGGGCGGGTTATTTTGGCGTTGCTGTGCCTCGTGCAGGCTAGCCATAGTAGTAGCAGCGACTAGCCGCATCAGGCCGTCCACGGCAGATTGATCGGGGGTGGACGCTTCTTCCGTTCCCCGAAACCAGGCTACTATCTCTTTCCATTCTTTCCACATACGGCGGTCAATTATAGAACTTTTCTGGAAACAACGCGCCGGAAGCCGAAGTTGTGGCCAATCGCCACAAAGGCCGTCTGAATAAATGTAGATTCCCTTGGAAGCAAGCGCAAATAGTGGTACTTTCAGGGGGAAATAATTTTCTTCAAACCCTAAATCACAAATCAACACAAGATGGAAAAGAACTTAATGAACCTCCTGCAAGGCTCGCTATCCGACGACATGATCGACCAACTCAGCCAGCAGGTGGGTGGTGCTGATAAAGAACAGACCGCCGTGGCCGCCTCAGGCATCGTCAATACCCTCATGGGCGCACTGGCCAAAAACACGGAATCTACCGAAGGGGCAAAGGCATTGGACAACGCCCTGGAGCAGGACCACGATGGCAGTATACTGAATGATGTAGTGGGTATGCTGAGCGGGCAAAAAGCCGAGGCGCAAAACGAGCGCATGCTGAACGGCTCCGGCATTCTCAACCACGTGCTGGGTAACAAGCAAGGCGGCGCTATTCAGATGATCAGTAAGGTTAGTGGATTGGACTCTAGCAAAACGGGCTCGTTGATGACGATGCTGGCACCCGTGGTAATGGGCGCGCTGGGTAAAACCAAGCGTGAGCAGGGATTGGACATGACGGGCATCGCTTCTCTACTTTCCGGTACGGTAGCTCAAGAGCGCGCCAATTCCAGCAACCCGGCTATAGATATGGCTATGCAGTTTTTGGACAGCGATGGGGATGGAAGCGCAGTAGACGATATTGCCAATATGGGCATGAAGATGTTGGGCGGTTTGTTTGGCCGCAAGTAAGGCAGGACCCTGCAGGTGGTGCTATCGAATCGCAGCACCGGTGACAAAACATAGAGCAGCCAGCTTGGCACCGTAGTGGTGTGTAAGCCGGCTGCTTGGTTTTATGCGTTGCTGCTTTCTTCTTTCTTCTTCTGTTCTGCTTCCCGGCGCTCTGCCTCGTTCATGCCCTCTTTGAGTTCACTTTCCAAGCTGGAGCGTGCGGTATTGAACTCGCGGATGCCTTTGCCAATGCCGCGCATCAACTCAGGAATCTTCTTGCCGCCAAACAGCAACAAGATAGCGAATAGCACAACCAGCATTTCCGGGCCGAAGAAGTTGAACAATAGTATGTTTCCCATGATAAATCAATTTAATAATTGGTACAAAAATACGGGATAATTGTGGCCTTGTCAAATACCCCTCGGTCATCAGACCGTAATTAAAGCGCAACGTTTAACTGCTGCATTATTTTTTCAGGCCGATCTCTTTGAGCCGTTCATCCAAGTATTCCCCGGCGGTGATAGGCTCATACTGTCTGGGGTTCGATTCGTCTACGCAGCGCTCGAGTGCCGTCAGGTCCATCCCGGCTACCGGGTGCAGGAAGAACGGAATCGATAAACGGGGCAAGTGCCATTGCTCGCGCGGAGGATTGACAACACGGTGCGTGGTCGACTTCAAGTAGTTGTTGGTCAACCGTTGCAGCATATCTCCCACGTTGATGACGATTTCGTCTTGTTCGGGCACGATTTCTTTCCACTCCCCTTCTTTGTTCAGCAGCTGCAACCCACCGGCCGAAGCACCGACGAGCAGGGTAATGAGGTTGATGTCTTCGTGCTGCTCGGCGCGTATTGCAGAGGCCGGCTCTTGGCGGATAGGCGGGTAGTGAATAGCCCGCAGTATACTGTTGCCTTTCTCTATTTCGCGGTTGAAGTAGTCTTCGGGCAGCTCCAAGTGGATCGCGATGGCCCGCAGCAGTTGGCCGCCGGCCCGTTCAAAGGCGCGGTACAGGTCAATGCCGAGTTGCGTAAAATCCGGTACTTCTTCTACATGTACGTTATCGGGGTACTCCGCTTTGTCGGGGTCGTCGGCTGCGACTTCCTGCCCGATCTGGAAAAACTCCTTCAGGTCGGGCACTTCCGACTGTTTGGCGTGCTCTTTACCAAAAGAAGTATAGCCGCGCTGGCCCGCCATGCCTTTTATTTCGTACTTGCTTTTGACCGCTGTGGGCAGTGCGAAGAAACTTTTCGAAGCTTTGTAAAAGTCGTTGATCAACTTTTTTGAGACCCCATGCCCGGTCACGCCTACAAACCCGATTTCGTGAAAGGCTTTGCCCAGCGCTTCTACAAAAGCGTCCCGCTGCGCGGCATCCCCCTCTACGAAGTGAGATAGGTTGACTACCGGTATCGTTCGTTGGCTCATATGACTAGTTTATTGTTTTGCCGCTCCCCGGCTGTCTGCGGTTCAGGGCATTCGTTATCGGATTCTTGTTTCCAAACGCACAAACAGTATACAAAGTACAGTAATATACGCAGTATTCAGCAATGATTTTCATCAAATAGACATTATGAATACCAGTTTTATAGAGGATAGACGCCGCAATTTTTTGTCCTATCAAGGCGAGAAACGTAGGCATAGCCGGGGCTACGGTGAGGCTTCTCAAAGCAGATAGGGCGAAAAAGGGCAAGTCTAGACCTGTAATAATTGGTGTTCATAATGTCTGATATCAACGAAGGTCAAGCGGCTCGTCCTTGCGCAGGGCCTTGTAACGCCCTTTGCCAAACTTGGTGCCATTGAACTCCAATTGGCTCTTCAACACTTCGCGTTGCTCTTCCGGCAGCTGTTTGAAATCACTGCAAGCTTTGGAGCAGCAGTGCTCGTACTGTTCGGCGCAAGCCGGGCACTGAAGAAAGAGAATATGGCAGGCATCGTTCGCACAATTGACGTGCACGTCGCAGGGGGCGCCACACTGATGGCAGCGGGAGATCACATCGTTGGTAATGCGCTCGCCCATCCGCTCGTCGAATACGAAGTTTTTGCCGATGAATTTCTTGGGCAGCCCTTTTTGATCGCACTGCCGGGCGTACTCGATAATCCCCCCGTCAATCATGTGCACTTTGCCGAAGCCCCGGTGCAGGTAGTAAGCGCTTGCCTTTTCGCAGCGGATGCCCCCCGTGCAATACATGATGATGGGCTTGTCTTTTTTGTCTTTCAGCATGTCCTCCACCAGCGGCAATGCTTCGCGGAAGGTTTCCACGTCCGGGCGGATGGCCCCTTCGAAGTGCCCGACCTCGCTTTCGTAGTGGTTGCGCATGTCAACGACGAGTGTTTCCGGGTTGTCGAGCAACGCATTGACCTCTTCGGCGCTGAGGTGCCTGCCACGCTTGGTCACGTCAAAGCTGTCGTCATCCAGGCCGTCCGCCACGATTTTGTCGCGCACTTTGATCTTGAGTTTGTAAAAGGACTTGCCGTCGTCATCCACCGCAATATTGAGGCGGACGCCGTCGAGCCAAGGTATGCTGTACATATCAGCCTTGAAAGCTTCGAATTGCTCCTCGGGCACGGAAATCTGCCCGTTGATGCCTTCTTTGGCTACGTAGATGCGGCCGAACACCCCCAAGGCGCTCCAGCGCTGGAATAACTGATTGCGGAATTGGCGGGGTTGCTCAATATTATGGTAACGGTAAAAGGACAAGGTTAAGCGCTTTTCATCGCTTTCCTGCATACGACGCTTGAGCTCGTCGTTGTTGAC
Source organism: Bacteroidota bacterium (assembly GCA_009908745.1). Lineage (GTDB taxonomy): Bacteria > Bacteroidota > Bacteroidia > Chitinophagales > Saprospiraceae > Phaeodactylibacter. The sequence goes on along the minus strand of JAAAOU010000331.1, from coordinate 17,191 downwards.
GCGGTTGTGTAGTACTGGCATGTTACATTTTAGTACGTTAACGGATCACAAGTTGCAGGCTTGCTGGGCATACACCGCCCCGTGCTGCTAACTGTACTCTCCCCAATTGGGGCGGCAAAGATACGGCCAATTTCACGGGCGTGCAAGCGGTTATTGCTTGAGGAGCTTGCCGCGCTGCAGCTCACGCCCATCGGACCACTGGTAAAAGTACATCCCGTCGGGCAGGCGGCTGAGGTCTACGCTAATTTGCAACTGCCCCTGCGGCCAGAGCTGCCGGTGCACTACCCTACCTTGGCCATCTAGCAAGGTGAAGCTGGCCGCGCTCAGGGGCGCATCTGCTTTACGGACGGTAACCCGGCTGCTCGTAGGGTTAGGCATCAGCTGCAGTGGGGAAGCTTCTTGGGGATTGGAGGTGGCGGTCAACCCAAGCGCCTCTTCCACCGCGGCGGCGATATCGATACGGCCGTAGCCATAGGCCGGGTTGGGGATGAGCGCCCCGGGGCGGCTACCACAGGTTTGTGCACTGCGCATGGGCTTGGCGTTCCGTTCGATAATATCTTCAATCAACTCTACCTGCCCAGCCAAGTCAGGATTGGCAGAAATCAGTAAAGCGACGGCCCCGGCTACATGCGGGCCCGCCATGCTCGTGCCCGAAAAAGCAGCAAAACCGCCGTCCTTGATGCTAGAGCGGATTCCGACGCCCGGCGCGGTAATATTAGGCTTCAAGCGGCCACTGCCATCGATGGTTACCGTACCGCGGCTGCTGAAGTTGGCAATGGTATCACTCTGCTGTGTAGCCCCCACCGTAAAACTGTTCTTAAAAATAGCTGCCGGCGTACGTATAGAATGGCAATCGGCCCCGGAATTCCCCGCCGAGACGACGATGACGATCCCGGCTGCTTTCAGGTTATCGACCACTTCGCGCATCAGCTCGAAATTCTCGGGCGTGCAGCCTTCGATAGCCGGGCAGGCCCAGCTGTTGTTGATGACGTGCGGCGCTTGGGAAGGGTCGGGTGCTTCCCCGCTGATGTTGGTCGGGGCCAAAAACCATTCAAAACATTCGATGTAAGAAGCGGGGCTGCCCCACCCGCGTTCCATATTGCGGCAACCGATCCACTGCGCATCGGGCGCGACGCCAATTTGCTTGCCCTCATCGCTTTCGGCACCCGCCATCGTGCCCATAGTGTGGGTGCCGTGGTTGTTGTCATCACAAGGTATGGGGCTATCCAAGCCGCAGGGGTTGGCCTCTGCTTCGTACGGGGCGCCATTTAAGGAGTCAATTTGGTGTATAGCGTCATGCCAGTTGTAGTTGTGGTCGGCCGTGCTGCCGTCCCACCCACGGTAAGTATTGATGATAGCCGGATGGTCCCAATCGTAGCCCGTATCTTGCCCTCCGATCACGACGTTCTGCCCGGTGTAGCCCATCGCCCAGACCTGGTCGGCGCCGATTTTAGCCACTCCCCATTCTACCCCATCGCTGCGGGTACTCAGGCTGGATTCCTTTGCCGGCAGGACGTCCAGCTGGAAGCGGGGATTGCGCTGCAGCTGGGCTACTTCGGGCAGCGCGGCCAACTCACGGGCCAGCGCCAGGCCGCCTTCTACCCACAAAGCATTGGCCACGTAGAAGGAGCGGTAGTTAGCGCCCCGCTTCTCCAGCAACGCCCGGATGCCGGCTTGGGTGGCTTCTGCCAACTGCCGGGTCTGTTCGTATACATACCGGCCACGCTCTAGTTTAGCCGGTAGCTGATGGGCAGAGGAGACATCAGCCTGTGCCTTCAGGAGTACTAAAAACTCGGTCTGGCCTTTCGTACTTAATTCTTTTTCCAAGGCCGGGCTGATGGTTTGACCGGTTACAGCCGCCGCTGACAAACATAGGGCGAATACGGCGAGGAGGACTGTGATATAGCGGTGCATGGATGTCTATTTTTTAATGAAACCGTACCAACTGCGCGTTCGTTTTCAGCCAGGCTGGTATTTGCCTGTTTTGGTTAGCAATAAGTTGGCTTCCCCAGCCGTTCATTGCACGGTTTTTGGAGCCTTTTGGCGCAAGCCGCCGTATACGTCCTGATTATCAGCGCATTCGGACAAAAAACCCGAGCGCATTTTACCCGTTCTGCGGGAATATCCATAACTTTAAGCTGTAGCCCCATTCCCCCTTCAAAACGAGAGCTACCATGCCGTACCAACTTAAGATTTACGACGCTTTTTCCGGGATGAACCCGATGGAGAAGGACCGCGTTATCCGTTTTCTCAATACATTTGAAGGCGAGAACAAGCGCGAGAATATTGCCGAAGCCGTAGAATACGCCGTAAAGCTAAAACCGTCGTTCGGCGGTTTCGTGATTACCGCTGAGCAGGAGGGCCAGATCATTGGCGCAGTCGTTGCCAACCGGACCGGCATGGGCAGCTACAACCCCAATCACATTCTGGTCTTCGTCACGCTGCACCAAGATTACCAAGCAGACGAGGCGCTTACCAAAAGCTTGATAGAGAGGGCCATCCGCCATGCCAAAGGGGATATCGCTATGCATGTCAAGCCCGACAACCCCGCTTTGCAGTTGTATGAGAAGATTGGCTTCAAAGCCCAATACTTAGAACTCCGCTTATCCAAAAAAGACATTTCTGCCGTTGCCTGATATGCTAGACCAAGCCATTCCTGTTCTCTGCCGCGACGAGCGGCTCCGGCCCGCCGTGGACATTGGGAAACTACCTCCCCTGCCCCTAGATCAAGACCTTTACGCCGGGCTTATCCGCTCTATCGTCCACCAGCAGTTGTCGGGCAAAGCGGCGCACACCATACATCAGCGCCTGCTGTCCTTATTCCCGGATGGATACCCTCATGCGGAGCAACTCCTAGCTCTAGACCCTGTGGAGCTGCGGGCCGTAGGGCTTTCGCGTCAGAAAGCAGATTATGTGGCTAATGTGGCCCATTTCTTCCAATCGCAAGACCAGCAGGCACTTTTGCAGCTGGATGACGACGCGCTTATCCAAGAGCTGACGCAGATCAAGGGCATCGGCAAGTGGACCGTGCAAATGATTCTCATCTTCAACTTAGGCCGGCCGGATGTATTTCCGCCCGACGACCTCGGCATACAAAAAGCCATGCAGCGCCTCTACGGCCTGCCAACCAAAGGACGGAAAATGAAGCAGCAAATGCGGACTATTGCTGAGGAGTGGCGCCCTTACCGCAGCGTAGCTACGCGTTTTTTGTGGCAATATTTGGATTAGCTTTTTTCTGCAGGAGAAAGCTAGCTTGATTTCCTACTCGCTGCTCCGTAAACGAGCCCGCGGAGCAACCTTTCAATTTATCGTACTGTTTTAAAGGGTTGAAGCCCATTTGATGGATGCTCTAACTTTCTACCCATGACGCAGGACCAACGCATTATCGGCAGTTATACCGGCCCGGAAAAAGGGCCTTTGCTGGTTTGCCTGGGCGGTACGCACGGCAACGAGCCCGCCGGCATTCAAGCACTTGATATTCTGTTTCGGTTGTTGCAATTAGAGCCCGAGAGCAATCCGGAATTTCGTTTCAAAGGCCGTATTATCGGCTTGCGGGGCAACTTGAGAGCTATCGAAAAGGGGGTGCGCTTCATAGAAAAAGACTTGAACCGGCTTTGGACCGTGGATAATGTCCGCCGCATCTTGTCTACCCCTATCGACCAACTGCGGGCGGAAGACCTTGAGGTGCGCGAGCTGCACGATCTGATCACCCAAGAGATCGAGGCTTACCAGCCCGAAAAAGTCATCCTGCTCGATTTGCATACCACCACGGCCTACGGCGGTATTTTCTCTATCGCTACGGATGACCCGGACAGCGTGCGTATCGCCGTGGAGCTGCATGCGCCCGTCATGAAGGGCTTTTTGGAAGGCATACAAGGCACTACCCTGCATTATTTTACCACCGAAAACATGGGTGTGCCGACCGTGGCCGTCTGCTTCGAGTCCGGGCAGCACGAGGAGACCTTGTCTGTCAACCGGGCGATCGCTTCCATCATCAACTGTATGCGGACGGTAGGCTGCGTCAGTTCCGAAGACGTGGAAAACCGCCACGACGCCTTGCTTATCGAATATTCCAGAGGGCTGCCCAAAGTATCCGAATTGGTCTTTACCCACACTATAGCGCCTGGGGATAATTTCAGGATGGAGCCCGGCTACCAGAACTTTCAGGAGATACAGGAAGGCGAAGTCTTGGCGCACGACCAATCTGGCCCTGTGCGGGCTGCCGAAGACAGCTTGCTGCTGATGCCGCTGTACCAAAAACAAGGGGATGATGGCTTCTTTTTGATCCGCCCGGTAGTGGAAGAAGCCTTTAAGTAAAAGCTGCTACGCCTCTGCCGTCTGGAAAAACTGCATCTCGTACAAATTGCGGTAGCGGCCGTCCTCGATTTTCAGCAATTCTTCGTGCCCACCGAGTTCCTCCACTTGCCCTTTGCTAAGCACCATGATCTTGTCAGCGTGCTGTATGGTAGATAAGCGGTGCGCGATGATAATGGAAGTCCGCTTGGCAATCAGCGTTTCGATGGCGTACTGTATGACCGATTCCGTCTCCGGGTCGATGGAAGAAGTCGCCTCGTCAAGGATCAGAATATCGGGGTCAAAGACCAAAGCCCGAACGAAGGAAATCAGCTGCCGCTGCCCCATGGAAAGCGTAGCGCCGCGCTCCATCACCTCGTAATCATAGCCGCCGGGCAGCTTTTCGATAAACTCATGCGCCCCAATCATCTTGGAAGCTTCTATGACTTGCTCGCGGCTGATACGCTCGTCGCGCAGGGAGATATTTTCGTAGACCGTACCGGAAAACAAGAATACATCCTGCAATACAATAGCGATGCGGCGGCGGTAAGCTTCTAGGTCAAACTCCCGGATATCCGTACCGTCTACCCGGATGTCCCCTTTCTGAATTTCGTAAAACCGGTTGAGGATATTAATAATGGTGGACTTGCCAGACCCCGTGCTGCCCACGATGGCTAGGGTCTCGCCCGGCTGCACTTCGAAGTTGATATCCTTGAGCACATATTCAGGTGGATTGTAGGCAAAATGGACCTGATCAAATTCGATTTTGCCTTGCAGTTTTTCGGGTTCGATCTTGCCTTCGTCCGTAATACGGTCGTCGCGGTCAAGGAGGTTGAACACCCGCTCGGAGGCGACGAGGCCCATTTGCAAGTTGTTGAAATTATTGGCAACCGTACGGATCGGGCGAAAGAGCATATCGAGGTAGATGGGAAACGCCACGAGCGCACCGAGGGTGACGCCATTGGCTTGCAAGGCATCTTGTGCCCCCCACCAGACCATCAGCCCGAGCGAAGCAGCGGAAATAATTTCCACGACCGGGAAGAATACGGCGTAGTACAGTATGGAGTCCAGGTTGGCCTGCGTGTAATCCCGGTTGATCTTTTTGAATTTGTCCATCTCCTCCTTCTCGGCATTGAAAATCTGCACGATGCGCATGCCGGTAATGCGCTCCTGCAAAAAAGCATTCATGCCCGAGATGTGAGAGCGGACGCGTTGATAGGCGACTTTCACTTTCTCCTTGAAGACGTAGCTGGCAATGATCAAAAACGGCATGGTAGTCAGGCAGATCAGCGTAAGCTTCCAGCTCGTGTAAAACATGACCCCAAGTACGGTCACTAAGGTCAGCAAATCGGCGATAATAGTGATCGAGCCCTGCGAAAACACGGTATTGATAGCCTCAATATCGTTGATGGTACGAGTAGTAGAAGTACCGATGGGCGTACGGTCGAAGTAGGTCAGCCGCAGCTTGGTGATATGCTTGAACACCCGTACGCGCAGGTCGCGGATGACGGACTGCCCCAGCAGGTTGGTCGAAAAGATAAACCAGTAGCGGCAGATCGACTCCAGCATCAGCAAGCCGCCCAGCACCAGCGCCATGCGGGTCAGCCCGGAAATATCATTCACGAAAATGTACTTATCCACCATTTCCTTAATGAGGAAAGGGCGGGCGGTGGACAGCGGGGCCAAAAGGACAGCCAAAGAAGCTGCCAGGAAAAAGATACGGCGGTAGGGTTGGGTTAATCCAAATACCCGGCCGAGCAATCGATAATCGACTTTGTTTTTGTCCTGTGCTGCCATAGAAGTAGTGAAATCCGGTTTGAGGATGTTGTTTGAACATCCATTTAAGCTCTTCAGACAAATACGGGAACAAGTCTGTGGCCGATAAGTTGTGGCTTCCAGCTAGGCACTTGGCAGTTTTCCCTCATCGGCAAAGCTGTAGTAGCCCCGTTCGGAAACGATGAGGTGGTCGAGCACCGCAATATCGACTACTTCCCCAGCTTTCACCAATTTTTTAGTCAGGTCCAAGTCGGCCTGGCTAGGCAGCAGGCTTCCGGAGGGGTGGTTGTGGCAAAGTACGATGGCGGAGGCTTCGGCGTGCAGGGCTTTGCGGAAGACAATTTTCGCATCAACCACGGTGCCGGAGACGCCGCCCGAGCTGACCCGGCTGCGCCCCATGACGCGGTTGGCGCGGTTGAGGTAGAGCATCCAGAACTCCTCGTGCTGCAAATCCAGCAGAATTGGCGCTACGGCGTCGAAGGCATCCCGGCTGCAGGTGACCTGCGGCTTGTCGGCGATGCGGGACAGCTGCCGGCGCCGGCCGAGCTCCATCGCCGCGGTGACGGTGACCGCCTTGGCTTGGCCAATGCCTTTGAAACGGATCAACTCCGCGATGCTACAGCGGCCGAGTTCGTTCAGGTTGTTATCGACCGCGCTGAGGATTTTCTGGGCTAAGCCCACCGCAGAATCTTCGGCTGAGCCGGACCCTAGCAGTATCGCCAAGAGTTCAGCGTCGGAGAGGGCGGATTTGCCGCGGTGCAGCAGTTTTTCGCGGGGCCGGTCGGCTTCCGCCCAGCTCTTGATGGACATGGTTTGGGGTGGGTATGTCATAGTAATGCTTTTTGGGGAAAAGAAAGCCGGCGGGAGAACAACGCTCCCGCCGTACTTTAATAGTGAACAACAGTCATACAGAGTCGGGTATTGCCCACGCAACGTTGTGAGCCGCTACCAGCCAAAGGCTAGGCAGCAGCTTCCGCTTTTTTGGCGTAGGCGTCCATGGCGTTAGCTACGGCGCTGGAGAATGCGTCGAAGTCTTTCTCAAAGATGAAAACCCGCTTCTTTTCGTAATCGCCTTCTTCTTTTTTCTCACTGGATGTGATGCACAGGTAAGGCTTGCCGTTTTTGGCTTCCTTCAGGTCAAAGAAGTAAGTGCAGTTGCTGGCCTTGACGGTCTCCGTGAATAAAGTCTGCTTTTCCATGATTCAGTGGTTTTTATGGGTGGAAAATTAAAGTTTCTACTAAGTAGTCGGGGAAACGGCCGGATTCCATAAAGTTTGTGCGAAAAAAATTGCAAGACAGGCCAAAAAGACAGTAATTACAGGCGTTTTCAGCTGAAAAAAATTATCCAGTATGCACCAGGCTTTCCGTAAAGAGGAGCGTTTGAAAAGCCGTAAAGCAATCGGCAAACTGTTTTCGGGGCAGTCCGATTCTTTCGGGCAGTACCCCCTGCGGCTGATCTACCGGGCGGCGGAGGAAGCCCGCAGCACATCCCCCGTGCAATTTGCGGTAAGCGTGCCCAAACGGAAATTCCCCAAAGCAGCCCACCGCAACCGTATCCGCCGGCAAGTCCGGGAAGCTTGGCGCCGCAACAAATACCGCCTCTACGCCCATTGGCCCGAGGATGCCCCGCCGTATGATTTTATGCTGCTGTATGTGGCCAAGGAACCCCTCCCCTACGCCGATATAGAGCGCGCGGTGCAGATTGCCATCAAACGCTTCCGCAAAAAAGCATTGCGGCTGGCCACCAACCGAAACCGACGGTGATTGTTCTTCTAGTAAAATACTCCATTATGCGCCTGTTACTCCCCCTCTTTGCTTTCTTGCTGCTGGCTGCATCCCCGCTCGCCGCCCAGAAAGTCATGCAGATTGAACGCTACGGCAGCCCACAGACAAAAAAGATTTTAATCGGCGATTTCATCGAGTACAAAATTGAGGGCGAGGACTTCTTCCGTACTGGTTACATCGAGGACTTCAAGGTGGAGGATAACCTCATACAAATGGGGGATTTCTACCTGAATATAGAAGAGATCGCTGCCCTTCGTTTTACCAGGCGCTGGGCGAAGGCAGGGGGGGCAGGGCTCATGATTTTTGGCGCTAGCTGGTCTGGTTTTGCCCTTTTGGGTTACGCGACCGATGGTGATCCCAATACGAGCTACCGGACATTGGATGCGATCGTCAGCTTGACTTCCGTAGGGTTAGGCTACGGTATTTCCCGCCTGTTCCGCTACAAGGTTGTGCGCTTCAATGACCGGCGCTGGCTGCGGCTGCTCGACCTGAGTTTTAAGCAAGACGGGCGTCAGACGATGCCCAATCCCAACCGGCCTTAACATTTCCATTCCGCATTTCTGTGAACCTAAACATGCATCCGTTTATTTTTTATATGATATTTGTTTGATTATGCATTGTTCGGCAACCTCAATCTATGTATTTTAGTGGACCGGACTCTAAACCTGAAAATCCAACACGACCATGAAAAAGAGGCTACCCCCCCTGTGCCTGCTAATAGCGTTGAGCTTTGCGGCATTGGCCCAATCCACCACGCCCAACGGCTGGGCTTACGAAACCCTAAACGCCGGGCAGGGTAAACACCTGAGTGCCCAAAATGGCATACTGACGCACAACCAACTCGCCGATGCCGATGGCAACATCCTCGTGTCTACTTTGAAAATTGGCGTACCCGACTACCAACTGATGTCGGAGCTTTCGCCTGCTTTCCAAGAGGCCTTTTCCGTGATGCAAGCGGGCGGCAAATACCGATTCACCATTCCCTTGGAGGATTTCAAAGCAGCTATGCGCTCAAGCAAGCCCTTCGACTTGCCCGGCGATGAAGTCGTCTGGGAAATGGAAGTGCTCAAGGTACTCCCACCCCTGCCGGACGCAGCCCGCGTGGTAGCCAATACCCTAAAGACGGAAGGAGCTGCTGCTGCCTTTGACCACTTCCAGCGTATTGTCAGGGATGGCAGCGCCTACCTCGGCGAGTGGGAAGTCAACCAAATTGGCTACTTTTTCCTCAATCAGGGCCGGCTCAAAGAGGCCATTACCGCCTTGCAGTACAATACCAAGCAGCACCCGGACTCGGCCAATGCCTTCGACAGCCTGGCAGAAGCCTACTACAAAAGCAATCAGTTAGACAAAGCCAAAAGCTGCTACCAACGGTCGCTCAAGCTTAACCCGCAGAATGAGAATGCCCGGAAAATGTTGTCGAAGCTGAAGTAGTCTTTATTGGGCTTCGTGTGTGCACCCAATAGCGGTGTCAATAGTTGCGCACGTACAGCTCGTAAGTATAAACGATTTCTTTTTCCTGGCCGGCTTCCAACTCGAGCGACCACTCGACTTCATTGAGGCGGTTGGCGCTGCTGCGGGGATTGGGTATGAATGTATTTTGCCATTGTTCAGACGACTTGGACAACTCCCCCGTGATCCGCTTCTCCAACTCTACCTGAATGGCTTCTGAGCGGAAGTTCTGAAGTTTGATATACCCTTCTATGGTCAAAAGGTCATAGCGATGGCCGCCCCAGCGTTTGGCTGCTGCCTCCCGGTTCAGCTCCACGGCGGTCTCCGTCACATACACATCGGTCGCGGTGGTTACAGGCAGGTAGACCGTCCCCCCAGCTGGCGTATAGTTCAGCTGGTCTTGGCTGATAGGGCTTTGGCGGTCCTCCTTGGCGTCAAGAATTAAAGCCGTGCCAGTCGTCCAGGGGGTATTTCCTTCATTTTTCAGGCGCAAGGTGTGCTTTACAGGCACGCGGTCTTCTTGGGTATCGGAACGGGAAGAAGCGAATGTAACGTTGCCTTTATAAGCGGGCAGCTTGACTCGGTAGATGTGTTTAAAAGGGACTTCCAGAGTGAGAATATCGTAGAACGCCCGTTCCCCAGCTGCCAGGTCAATACCTTTCAACTCATAGAAAAACAAATCTTCTTTCGCATCCCCGGATAAGTTTTCCCCCATCGGATTATTCCCCCTGGCGGGATATGCTTCCTCATAAGTGACGGGCTGATAGTTGCTGAACTGGCCGGCTAAAGCGTTGATGTTGCGCCTAGAAAGGTTAGCGTTGTAAGAGCGCGGCCGCTGCATAGCATCTAATAACAGGAACGGCTCCACGCTCTCGCTGTAGCGAAAGTTAGGCACGCCCACCACGAAGTATAGATCAGTTTGCACCGCTTTCTCTAAGCCGTTGACCACTTGCCCGCGCAGGGTCAATTGGGCTTTGCCGTTATCTTTGATCTGCAACAGGTAGTTGGGCATCCAACTGATTTCATTAGTAAGGTACAGCAAGTCCAGTGGTTTTTGCTTGCCCGGTTCAGCGTAGGCCACCTCCACCACCCGCTTAGATGTTGTTTCTTCTACGGCGTAAGCAGGTTTTTTCTCAAACAAGACCTGCCGGATTTGATTTGCGTTGAGAAAGTGCCATTGCCCGGCCGATTCGAAAACCAGTTGGTCGCCTTCCATCGCCCGTAGCACCCCACTAAGCGTATCTAATCCCCCTACTCGTGGCAGTATCAGCTTCGCTTCTTTGCCGATATTCAATTCCAAGGTTTCCCTGATGTTTCGTACCGTCCGCTTAGTTTCCACGGAGTCTATGTAAGAACGTACCGATTGGAAACGCTCCGTACCCGCGCCCACCCAAAAGGTGCCGAGGCGGGCTTGCGGCAGATTGCCCTTCAAACGATAGCGGCCTTCGTTATCGGTATCCACTTGCGCCGATTTCTGCACAAAAGCCAATCCATTTTTAAATAGGGCAATACTTCGAGTTTGGAAACCTTCTTGACCTGCAAGTAGGAATGTTATAAATAAGAATAAGGTGGTAATAATAGCTTTCATTGACTCAGGTATTTTACCATAAAGATCAACATCCAGCCGTAATGGTTGTAAGCCATTGCAGATTACCCCTCCGGGCCAATGATCGCCCGCACGCCCAGCTCATACCCCTGCAGCCCCAAGCCGACAATCACCCCCTTGCAATTGGGGGACAGATAAGAATGATGGCGGAAAGCTTCTCGTTGGTGTACGTTGGAAATATGCACTTCGATAACGGGCGTCTCTATAGCAGCAATAGCATCCGCAATAGCGATAGAGGTGTGGGTGTAAGCACCGGCGTTCAGTACGATACCGTCCCAGTCGAACCCTACCTCGTGCAACTTGTCGATGATAGCCCCCTCGTGGTTGCTTTGGAAATAGGTGAGCTCGTGCGCCGGGAACTGCGCCTGAAGCCCCGTGAAGTACTGCTCAAAGGATAGATTGCCGTAAATACTGGGTTCCCGGCGGCCTAGCAGATTGAGGTTAGGGCCATTGATGAGGAGTATGCGCATCAGTTACCTTTGTCAGACATGAACTTGATGCGGACCAACTGAATCTCTTCGGCCGTGATGTCATCGTCTTCCAGTTCAGCAAGGGCTTCTTGTAGTGAATCGGTCTCCGCCTCCATGAAGTAGTCCTCGATATCCTCCCGGGAATATTCGTCCACGTTCTCGTCCAAGTAGTAGTCGATATTCACCTTGGTACCCGACAGCACGATGGCATACATCTCCTGCAGCAGCTCTTCCATGCTCAGGTTGTTGGCTTCCGCCAAATCTTCCATCGGCACTTTGCGGTCGATACCCTGAATGATATTGACCTTGACTTTGGATTTGTTGGCCACCTGCTTCATCACGAAGTCGCTCGGGCGGTCGATGTTGTTTTCCTCAACGTACTCTTTGATCAGCCTTATAAAAGGCCGGCCGTAGCGCATAGCTTTGCCCTTGCTCACCCCGCTGATGTTGACCATATCATCCATAGAGATGGGGTAATGGGTAGACATGTCCTCCAGCGAGGCATCTTGGAAAATCACAAAAGGCGGCACATCATGGCGCTTGGACTCCCGGCGGCGCAAGTCCTTGAGCATCTTCATCAGGGTCTTGTCGAGTACCGCAGCACTGCCTTTGGCCTCTTCCTGATCGGCAGCCACTTCTTTTTCGAAATTATGGTCGATAGGAATTTGGAAAGAGTGGGGTTTTTTGAGGAAAGCGTGCCCTTTTTCAGTCATTTTCAGCAAGCCGTACGTCTCGATATCCTTACGCAGGAGGTCGTTAAGGATAGCTTGCCGGAAGACGGAGCTCCAGTAGGTCTCATCGTGCTCGGCGCCGACGCCAAATAGCTCCTTACGGTCGAAACTGTAGTCTTTAATCTGTTTGGAAGCCTTGCCCCGCACGAAGTCCACCATGGTTTTCATCACATAGTTTTCGTCCAGTTGCAGGATGGCTTTCAGCGCTTTGACGACATCGTCCTTGACCTCTACGCGCTCCTTAGGGTGCCGGCAATTGTCGCACATTTTATCGCACTGCTCCTCATCAAACTGTTCGCCGAAGTAGTGCAACAAAAAGCGTCGACGGCAGGAAGTCGTCTCTGCATAAGACATCACCTCCTGCATCAATTGCGTACCCATTTCGCGTTCCGCTACCGGTTTGTCGCGCAGGAATTTTTCCAAGCGCAAGATGTCTTTGTAGGAGTAAAAAGCGATGCAGCGCCCCTCCAGGCCATCACGCCCCGCGCGGCCCGTCTCCTGATAGTAGTTCTCAATACTTTTGGGAATATCGTAGTGGATAACGAAACGTACATCCGGCTTGTCGATACCCATACCGAAAGCAATAGTAGCGACGATGACGTCGACCTCTTCCATCAGGAAATCGTCTTGGGTTTTGCTCCGCGTCTTGGCATCAAGCCCCGCGTGGTACGGAGCTGCTTTTATATCATTGACCTTCAGGGCTTTGGCAATCTCTTCCGCCGATTTGCGGCTCTGTACGTATATAATCCCCGACTGGCCAGGCATGCCTTTAAGGACCTGCACGATTTGCTTGAGCGTCTGCTCTTTCTTGAGCTTAGGCCGTACCTCGTAGTACAGGTTGGAACGATTGAAAGAGGAAATGAAAGTGTTTTCCTCCCGCATGTTAAGGTTCTTGACAATATCCGACTGTACCTTGGGCGTTGCGGTAGCGGTAAGCGCGACCACGGGTATTTCTTTTCCAATAGCATCCAGCATGACCCGTATACGTCGGTACTCCGGGCGGAAGTCATGCCCCCATTCCGAGATACAGTGGGCCTCGTCTACGGCGACAAATGACACGTTGACCTGCTTGAAGAACTGAATATTTTCCTCCTTGGTGAGGGTTTCCGGGGCGATGAAGAGAATCTTAGTCCGCTGTGCCGTAATATCATCCCGTACTTTGCGCATTTGCGACTTAGTCAGGGAGGAATTGAGAAAATGGGCGACTTCATCCTGTTGGCTGTAGCCGCGGATCGAGTCGACTTGGTTTTTCATCAGGGCAATCAAAGGGGAGATCACCAAAGCCGTCCCCTCCAGCATCAAGGCAGGCAGCTGGTAGCAAAGGGATTTGCCGCCACCCGTAGGCATGATGACAAAGGTATCGTTCTTAGCTAGGACACTTTTGATAATCGCCTCTTGTTTGCCCTTGAATTGGTCAAAGCCAAAAAAAGAATGCAGCGCTTCATGCAAGGTTTCTTTCGTCGTTGTCATGGTTCGCCTGTTGTGTTTTTTCACTTACTTTTGTGTCATATTTGCCTGGGCGTATTGCACTGCCCATTCCGCATGCGTCAAATCAGCACGCCTATGCACGTTAATTTAGGCAAAAAAGCGGGAATATAATAATGCTGTAATTCCCCTTAACGCTTTTTTTATCAGCCACTTATAAATTGGCATACCTGAAAAGCTTCCAAAAATACAAAAAACAAGTGACTTCTAAAGCTTTAATCACAAAAACCGCCCAGCGTACGCTAGATATCGAAATTGATGCGCTGCAGGCCTTGAAGGACAGCATAGACGACAACTTCGAACGTTGCGTGGAAGCTGTCTTCCGTTGCGAAGGGCGCCTCGTAGTCACTGGCATCGGCAAGAGCGCCCTCGTGGGGCAGAAGATCGTCGCCACGCTCAATTCCACTGGCACCCCTGCGCTGTTTATGCACGCAGCCGATGCTATACACGGGGATTTAGGCATGATACAGTCTGGCGACTTCGTGCTTTGCCTGTCCAAAAGCGGCGAGACCCCCGAAATCCGGGTCCTAGTGCCGCTGCTGAAGAACCTGGGCAACCCTATCATCGGCATGGTCAGCCAAGCCGATTCTTACCTTGGCCGGCACGCCCATTACGTATTGCTCACGCCGGTAAACCAAGAAGCGGACCCAAACAACCTGGCACCTACGGCCAGTACCACCGCCCAGATTGCGCTGGGTGACGCCCTAGCGACTTCCCTGCTCGCCCTACGCGGCTTTTCCCCGCAGGACTTTGCACAGTTCCACCCCGGCGGCGCGCTCGGCAAGCAACTTTATTTGCGCGTAAGCGACCTCTACCCGCAGAACGAACGCCCGGCCGTACAGTTGGACGACAGCCTGCAACGCACCATTTTGGAGATGACTTCCAAGCGACTGGGGGCTACTGCGGTACTCGATGAGTCCAGCCGGCTACGTGGCATTATCACCGATGGCGACCTGCGAAGAATGCTGGAACGGGGCAACGGTTTTGATGGCCTACAGGCTAAAGCGATTATGAGCCCCAACCCTAGGTGCATATCAAGCGATGCCATGGCGGTCAAGGCACTGCAGATCATGCGCAAGAACAGCATCACGCAACTAATTGTTGTCGACAAGCAAAACCAGTATCTTGGGTTTGTCCATTTGCACGACCTCATCCGTGAAGGTTTGATATGAAATACCATCTGTCCTATATCGCAGCCTTATGCCTGTTGCTGTCAGCTTGCCAGACCGAAACCCCGCAGGCAGAACCCGCTTTCTACCATTGGAAAAGCCAGCTGCGGCAAGACTCAAGCCAACTGGCTTATTTGAATACGTTAGGTGCCCGCCGTATTTATGTGCGCTTGTTTGACCTCGACTGGGACGAACGCCTGCGCAGCCCGGCCCCTATCGCTGAGGTACAGCTGGGCGACTTTCCGTACACGTCTTTCGAGTGGGTCCCTACCATCTTCATCACCAACCGCAGCTTGAAGCAACTCCCCATACAGGAAACCAGCAGCCTGGCCCGCCGTATCATCGATAAAATAGAGCGGATGCGGCAAGCCGCCGGCATGCCAGCCATACGGGAGGTACAGCTCGACTGCGACTGGACAGCAAGCACCCGCAAAGTGTATTTCCGCCTGCTGAAGGAATGCCGACGACAGCTTTCCCAAAATGGCGTGCAGTTGTCCGTGACGGTGCGCTTGCATCAGTTGCGCTACCCAGAGCAGACGGGCGTCCCCCCTGCCGACCGGGGCATGCTGATGTACTATAATATGGGGGAAGTGCGGTCTTGGGAAGAAGAGAATTCTATCCTCAACTTAGAAGCCGCCGCGCCCTACTTGCAAGCCGATCAATACCCGTTACCCCTCGATTTAGCCCTGCCCCTCTTCCGCTGGGGCGTCGTATTCCGGGAAGGGAAGATGATACGGCTGATCAATGACCTGAGCCCGGAGGACTTGCAAGACCGTTCCCGCTTTTTCCCCATGGCCGGCAATCGGTACGAGGTGGTAAAGGGCACTTTCTTGCAGGGGCATTACCTGTATCAAGGAGACCGGATACGCCTGGAAAGGGCCACCGCCGATGACCTAAAAGGTGCCGTTGCCCAACTGCAGCAGCTGAAATGGCCCGCCCCATTCCACTTGGCGTTTTACCATTTAGACCGTACCGCTGTGAACAACTACCCGCCTGCGCTGCTAAAAACATTGGAAGAGCAACTGGAAACAAGACCTTAATGTTAGTGTGAAACACACAATAACAAAAATCACCTTCTAGTATGTCTTTGTTTGCTTCTATTTAGCCTGCTGATTGCCTATTTTCGTGCCTTGAAATTGAGTACAGAATTAGTTAAAAAGCCAATATGAATTTTGACCCAAGTTACAGTCCGGTCAGCCCGGAAGAAGCCGTCTCACTCGTTCAGTCCAATGACAAAGTGTTTATCCACAGTGCAGCTTCAGCACCTAAGCAACTGATCAACGCGCTCGCCAAGCGGGGCGAAGAACTGCGCCATGTAGAAATCCTGCACCTTCATACGGACGCAGGCGCGCCCTACGCCGACGAATCCCTCATCAAATCCTTCCGCGTCAACAATCTCTTTGTGGGGGGCAATGTGCGCAGAGCTGTGCAGGAAGGCCGCGCGGACTACATCCCTATTTTCCTGAGTGAGGTCCCGCTCTTGTTCCGCCGCCGTATCATTCCGTTGGATGCAGCCTTGCTGCAAGTTTCCCCACCGGACAAAAACGGTTACTGCACACTAGGGTTATCCGTAGACACCAGCCTGGCAGCCGCGCAGTCCGCCAAGGTGCTGATTGCCGAAATCAACCCCAACATGCCGCGTACCCACGGCGACGGGGCGATCCACATCAGCAAGTTTGACCGGGTAACAGAAGTGGATTATGACTTGCCCACCCTAGCCCTGCCAGAACCCACTGACGTGGAAAAGCGTATTGGCCAGCATGTCGCCAATCTAGTGGAAAACGGCTCCACGCTACAGATGGGCATCGGCACCATCCCCAACGCTGCACTGGCCGCCATGGAAAACCACAAGGAGCTAGGCATCCATACCGAGATGTTCTCGGACGGTATCATCAAGTTGGTGGAAAAAGGCGTCATTACAAATGAGCACAAACGCAAGCACCGCCACCACATCATCACTGGCTTCATCATGGGCAGCAAGCAGCTCTATGATTTTGTAGACGACAACCCGCTAGTCCGCGTACTCGACATCGCCTACGTCAATGACACAGCTACTATCCGGCAGAACCCGAAGGTGGTCGCCATCAACAGCGCTATCGAGATTGATTTGACCGGCCAGGTATGCGCCGATTCCATTGGCACCCGCATCTACTCCGGCGTAGGTGGCCAGATGGACTTTATCCGCGGGGCATCGCTTTCCGAAGGAGGCAAGCCGATTATTGCACTCCCATCGACTACCCGCAAGGGTATCAGCCGCATTACGTCCATGCTAAAACCGGGGGCGGGCGTCGTCACTACACGAGCGCACGTCCACTACATCGTCACGGAGTACGGTGTGGCTGAGATGTTTGGCAAAAACCTGCGCCAGCGCGCCAAGCAGTTGATCGATATCGCCCATCCTGACCACCGGGAAACTTTGGAAAAACA
>JAAAOU010000488.1 GCA_009908745.1 Bacteroidota bacterium | reverse complement strand
CTACGTTGGTCAGCAAAGCCACCGGCATCCCCTGGCTGGCGGATTTTCAAGACCCTTGGACGCAAATCGACTACTACCAGTTGCTGAAGTTGACCGCCTGGGGGCACGCCCGGCACCGCCGTATGGAGCAAGAAGCCTTTGAGCAAGCCAGCCGCATCACGATCGTGAGCCCTACCTGGAAGCAGGAGCTTGCCGAGCTGGGTGCCGAAAACATCAGCGTTATCCCCTGGGGCTTTGATCCGGATGACTATCCCGAAGAACCAGCCGAGGTAGATCAGGCCTTTACCTTCACCCATCTGGGGATTATGGGCTACGACCGCAAACCCGATACGTTTTTCCAAGTGCTGTCGGAGCTGTGCGCAGAGGTAGAGGGCTTTCGCCAAAACCTGAAACTGCGGCTGGTCGGGCAGGTAGACGAGAGCGTCCGCCAAGCGTACGAGCAGCACGGCCTGACGGCAAATGTGGAGTTGACTGGAAGCGTGCCGCGGGCCAAAGCACTGGAACTGACGATGAGCAGCCCCGTTTTGCTGCT
The DNA here is from genome assembly GCA_009908745.1 of Bacteroidota bacterium. Classification (GTDB taxonomy): domain Bacteria; phylum Bacteroidota; class Bacteroidia; order Chitinophagales; family Saprospiraceae; genus Phaeodactylibacter. Next base: position 5,136 of record JAAAOU010000488.1, on the reverse strand, counting down.
GCTGCTCAATCAGCAGTCCAACGCACAGGGCCGCATACCCGGCAAGTTGTTCGAGTACTTGGCAGCGCGCCGCCCCATACTGTGCCTGCAACCCGTGGAGAGTGATGTGGCGGGGATTTTGAAAGAGACGGGTGCCGGTGCCGCCTGCCTGTACGAGGACGCGGCCGCCATCAAAGCAGCGGTGCGCCAATTGTACGCTCAGTACGAGTCCGGCCGGTTGCAAACGCCGGTGGATGCCGAGATCGGCCGCTATTCCATCCGTCGGCTGACGGGGGAGATTGCGGGGTTGCTGGGGGAGATCAGCAAGTGAAGTAAGGCTTGTCGCTTTAGGCGTACTAAGCTGTTTTTAGAAAATAACATCAGACGTGCTTCAAGGTCTAAATATGACTTCTCAAGATTTTCTTATTGAGATGGCGGTGCACTTTTATGACATTGGTAAAATGACTATGGGGCAGGCCCGAAAGTTTGCCAAGCTTGATCAGATATCGTTCCAACAAGAACTGGCTAAAAGAGATATCATAATCAAATATGAGGTAGAGGATTTTCTGGACGATTTGAAAGCCATTGAATCTTACCGGAATAAAGCATAAAATGTTCACCACTACTACTTCTTCTTCCGCCGACGCACGCTAGGCTTCGTCGCCTTCGTCCCTCTCTTCTCCTTCGGCTTAGGCGCCGGCGGCGGGTTTTGCACATACTGGTAGCCGTAGTAGCCCACATAACCCAGCAAGCCCAGCAGGATCAAACTGCTGAAGATCTGGGAAACCAATACGCCGGTCTCGTACGATTGCGGGGCAAACTCAAAGGAGACCGTATGCTTGCCGTCCGGTATTTTCAGCCCCCGCAGGATGTAGTTGACACGGATGTGGTCCACCGGCTCCCCGTCGATGTACGCCTGCCAGCCTTTTTTATACCATACCTCCGAAAACACAGCGAACTGTGTGCCTTGGGCGAAAGCCTCGTACACCAGCCGGTTCGGTGCGTACGTTTTGAGGGAGATTTGCCCCTGGCCAGTGGGGTTGACCTCGGCAATGTAGTCGCTAAATTCCTGATGGACCACCGCCGTAGAGTCTGGGCTGAAGTTGTCCAGCGCACCAATTTCCTGGTTGGGCGTTTCCACGGTGCGGAAGTTCTTGATGAACCAGGCGTTGCCCAGTGCGTTCGGGTTCTGCTGCACACGCTCTTGCCCCGGCTGCCCGGTGATAAAGTACTTGGTATTGAACATGTCGAACACCTTCTGATTGCCTTGGCTGAGATGCCGGTCGATGATATCCTGCGCCCGTTGCAGCTTGGCGGCGTGGTAGCCCCCAATGGTCTTGTGAAAGAAGGAAGCTTTGGAGCTGTTGAAAGAGTTGATCGACACATCGTGCACCCGGTAGTGCGGGTCGGGGTCCTGCAGGATTTGCTGGTCGACCTGCCGGGGGCTAAGGTTTTGCTGGTACTGCCGCTTGCTGACAAAGACCTCGCTGTCGACGTAGCGGCGGCCCACCGTCCAATGGTCGAAAACGACGAGCACGGCCAAGCCCAGCAACAGCACGTTGAGTTTTACTTTGTCTTTCAAATACGCCCAAATCAGCCCGCCGCTCAGCACAACCAAGATAAGGGTACGGAAAGCGTCGCTGCGCATCAGCGCTTTGCGGTCGGCCATAATGGCCCCCAAATCGTAGCCGGCTTGCTGGTAGCGCTCGTCCCCCGGGTTGCTGAAGTCGAAAAAAGAAGGGCCGAGCAGGGCGAAGAACAGGGCAATACCCGCGGCAATGCCCCCGCCGATTTTGAGGCTCTTCATAGCCTCTCCTTTAGTCACTTTTTCACCGACAATCTTGTGCAGGGCCAAGAAACCGAGCACGGGCACCAAAAAGGCGGTGATGCTCAGAATGGAATTCGGCGTCCGGAACTTGTTGTACAGCGGGAAATAGTCGAAGAAAAAGCGGTTGAAGCCTTCTAGGTTTTTGCCCATAGAGAGCATAAAAGTCAGCAAGGCACCGATGCCGATCCACCACTTCACCGGCCCTTTTACAAGGAACAGCCCCATGAGGAAGAGGAAGAACGCGATGGCCCCGAAATAGATAGGGCCGCTGGTGAAAGGTAAACTCCCCCAGTACAAAGGCGCTTTAAAGTCGTCGGGGATACGCGCCCCTTTTTGACGCAAGTCTTGGACCACCGCCGAGCTGGCCCCCACCGGTTCCTGCGAGCCGCCGCCCGCCACACCGGGGATATAGGAGGCAAAGAGGTCAATCACGCCGTTGCTCCAGTTCATAGCGTATTCCCACTCTAGGCCTTCGGTCTCGCTGCTGGAAGTCGGCGCCCCTTCCGTTTTGAGAATGGGCTCGCCCCGCATCGTATCTTTAGAGTATTCGTAAGTCACCCAAAGGTTGGAAGCCGCCGAACCCAGTGCGAGCAAGGCTGCGATAATTAGGGTGCCGGATGCTTTCGCAAAATGCGCCAGTTCGCCCTTTTGGATATTGTAGACCAGCTCTGCTATGCCAAATACGAGCAGGGTCAGGGCAAAGTAGTACGTCATCTGCACGTGGTTGGCCATAATATTGAGGCCCAGGCCCGTGGCAAAGAGGATACCGCCCAGCAGGTATTTTTTGCGGAACGCCAGTATCAGGCCCGCCGTGACGATGGGCAAAAAGGAGATGGATTTCAGCTTCGTTTGGTGGCCCGCTTCAAAGAGGATGAGGTTGTTGGTGGTCAGGCCAAACGCCAGCGCCCCAATGATGGCCAGCCACTGATTGACGCCGAGCACGACCATGAGAATGTAGAAGCCAAGCATAGCTACAAAAAAGCGCCCGATGGGCCCGCCAATCCCCAGCTGACTGCCTTTGTCGAGGACTTTGAGGCTGTTGCCCTCGCTGACGGTATTGATTTGGTAGGTAGGCATGCCGCCGAACATGGCGTTGGTCCACAGGGATTTTTCACCCGTTTCCTTCTCGTAGGCCTTGACCTCCTGCGCCATGCCGCGGTACTGGATGAGGTCACCCTGCTCCGGGACTTTGCCCTGCAGTTGGGGGGAGAAATAAGCGGCGCAAGCGGCCAGAAATACCAGTATAGCTACCAGATGGGGAAGTGCTCGTTGCAACATAGTCTTCGTTTTCTTCTGCAATTATATGAAATCCACGTCGACATCGTAGGGATAGGTGATGAGAAAATGGATAGCCCGGTCAATATCGAATCCTTCAAACACAATCTTGTGCAGCATATCCGTAATGGGGACACGCAGTTTGTAATGTTTGGCCAGCTGTACGGCGATACGCAGCGTGCGGACGCCTTCGGCCAGCTCGGGCATGGTGCTTTCGATCTCCTCAATATCCTCGCCCTGCCCCAGCCGGTAGCCGAAGGTAAAGTTACGGCTATTTTTACTGGTGGCTGTCGCTACCAAGTCGCCAATACCGGCTGTACCGAAAAAAGCGCTGCTGTCGCTGCCTAGGGTTTTTCCGAAGTAGACCATCTCCGTCAAGCCACGGGTGATGAGCATGGCCTGTATATTCTTGCCTAGCCCCTTGCCCTTTAGCATGCCGGAACCGATCGCGATGATGTTCTTCAGCGCGCCCGCCAGCTCCGCACCTAACAGATCATAGGTGCCGAAAACGTGGAAGTGCTCGCTGCTCAGTACTTTTTTGCCCAAGCTGATCACCTCGTCGTAGTGGCTGCCGATGACCGTAGCGGTGGGCTGGCCTTCCATGATTTCGCTAGCTAGGTTGGGGCCGGACAAGCAGCCGACGCGCATGACGCAGCTTTCCTGCCGGATAACCTCACTCATCGTACTGACTTGTTCCCGGCTGAGCAGCGTGACAGAATCTGTGCCGTTGGCAGTCATCTCTGGCGCATCAAAGCCTTTGGTACCGTGGATGAGGATGTGGTACGGCCGCAAGTGCGGGCCGAGCGTGCGCATCATGTTGCGGAAATTGTCAGAGGGCACAACGGGGAACAACAGGGTACAGGCACTGGCGAGTTCGGCAATATCGTTGGTGGCTCGTACGCGTTTGGATAGGGTTACCCCCATATGGTGGTGGGCGGAATTAATTTGCTGGACCAGCTCCGCTTGCCGGCTATACAGTAGCACATCTACGTTGTAGGCGAGTAAATTGGCAATAGCGGTGCCGAAGCTGCCGGCCCCAATAATGCCAACGGGTTGTTCTACGGTATTTTCGGGCATGAAGATTTACGCTGGTTTGGGCGCTAATGTACGTTTTTTTAGGTTGGTGCGATGGAAATAAAGGGGGCGTTTGTTGCGGCGCAGCAAGGGTAAATGCGCTTTCCACTGACGGGCGCCCGGGCGGATGGGAAGGGTATTGAGAAAAAATAGGCACGATTCGCAGACCGGGGAAGCCGCCTGCAAATCGTGCAAAATGGGATAATCTTACATTTTGATCACGTCGCCACTGCCGACTATGCTCTTGTTAATGGTAGGGTTGCCTTTGTAACGGACATCGCCGCTGCCGGCCACGCTGACTTTGAGCTGCTCGACTTCGCCGATTTTCACGTCGCCGCTGCCCGCTATGCTTACGTCGCAGGAAGCAGCGTTCAGTTCAGAGGCATCCACATCGCCACTGCCGGCCACGCTGATTTCGACCTCCTTGGCCATTTTACCCTTAAAATCCACGTCACCAGCACCGCCGATGGAGATATTGAGGTCGCCTAGTTGCTCAAAGGCTTCCGTGACTTGCACATTGCCGCTGCCGCCGATGGAAATGGTACGGATGGTGGGCATGCTGACGTAAACCTTTACGCCGCTGCGGCTCCAGTTCCAGTTGCCGCTTTTCTTGCCAATGCTCAACTGGCCGTCCTCTACATTAAGCACCATGCGGTCCAAGTCATCTTTGGGGCCTTCCATACGAACGTCAAAGTCGCCGGGGGTGACGTATACATCCGCCGATGTGCCTAAGGCGATAGCGTCAAAGTCGGTAAGCTGGTCGACGGGCGTGCTGGTCTCGTTGCCGGACCCCGAGTTGATCTGCGCGTCCAGGCAGGAGGTCATCGTAAAACTCAGCAAAAGGGCAAATAAAAAAGTGATACGTTTCATAATAGTCAAGTGATTTAGTGTGTAAAGCCGCTTGGAGCGTTGGCCCCAGCGGAAATTCGGCAATCAATTTACGAAAGTGGGCAGTGTTTTTGCAACCTATTCTACCAATT
>JAAAOU010000520.1 GCA_009908745.1 Bacteroidota bacterium | reverse complement strand
CATCAAGGGACTTTGTACCAGCATTTGTTTGACGGCGACGGCATGATTAGCGCGTTTGCTTTTGCGGAGGGGAAGGTGCGCTACAGCAACCGCTATGTGCGTACCCGGGAGTTTGAGGAAGAAGAGCAAGCCGGGCGTATGCTGCACCGCAGTTTCGGTACCAATATCCCCGGCGGTATCTGGCGCAACTTTATGAAAATGCAGTTCAAAAACGCCGCCAATACCAACGTCATTTACCATGGCGGCAAGCTGCTGGCGCTCTGGGAAGGCGGCTGGCCCCACGAGATCGACCCGGCCACTTTGGAAACGGTGCAACGCTACGATTACGAGGGCGTGTTGCGCAACGATACCACGATTGGGCGCTGGGTGATGCCCGAGCTGCCCTTTGCGGCCCACCCCCGCCTGCATCCGGATAGCGGGGTGTTGCACAATTTTGGCACGGCGACCGGCGCCAAGCAGGAATTGTTGCTTTACCAAGTCAGTCCGCAGGGGGAGGCCCGTATCACCGAGCGAATCGAGATGAGCAAGCTCTACTTCACGCACGACTATGTATTGACAGCAGAAGGCAAGCACGTCTTCTTCCTCATTCCCGTTGCCTTTGAGATATGGAAAGCTTTCTTGGGCCTGGAGCCGCCCGTGGAAACCTTGCAGCAGCAACCCGATCAGCCGATCCGGATTCTAGTGGTCGATGAGAACGGTACGGAGGAGTACGAAACCGATTACTGCTTCATCTTCCACTTCGTCAATGGCTTCCAGCAAGAAGACGGCACCTTGGCCATAGACGCGTTCACCATGCCCGACTTCCCGCTCTCGTTCAACCTGTACCGGGGCATGGCGGGCAAATCTGTGGAATCCGCCGCCGGCATACTGACCCGCTTCTACTTGCAGCCCGGCAAGAAAACTGCAGGGCGCGAGCAGATAAGCCCGTACCCCGGCGAGTTTCCAGCCTACCACCCGGGCCTGACGGGCAAACCCTACCGCTACGCCTGGGGCATTGGCGACCACCCGGCGGAGGAACGCGACCTAATCCACGGCATTGCCAAGTTTGATCTGGAAGAAAAACAGACGGCCTGGCGCGATTACTACCCTCAACTTAGCGGGGAGCCCGCTTTCGTCCCCCGGCCCGGTGCAACCGCTGAAGACGATGGTTGGCTGGTCTTCCTGACTTTCGACCCGGAAAAGGACAAAACGCAGCTGCGCATACTCGACGCAAAAGATTTGGAACCCTTGATGACCGCCCGCTTGCCCCACCATATTCCGTTGGTTTTCCACGGTACTTGGGTAAATCAGGTGTTCGTATAGGGAGACAATGTTTGATTTTCTCGTATATTGTGGACTGAATCAAACGCCATGTGATGAAAAATATACTCCCTTTATTCTTGCTCTTTTGTATGCCGCTCTTTTCCACTGCGCAATCCTCCTCCAAGCCTAGTGAGATATTCTTGGTGGTGCAGGAGATGCCCCGTTATTTTAGTGCTGTTTGCGAGGAAAAGCCGAAACACCAGCGTAAGGAGTGCGCCAATGAAGCTATGCGCGAGCGCATCTACAATAATATGGTATACCCTCAGGAAGCGATCGACGCGGGTGTTACCGATGTTGCCGTGGTGCAGTTTGTCGTACTGCCGGACGGGCAAGTTACAGATATCAACGTAGTACGCGACCCCGGTTACGGCATGGGGGAAGAGGCCGGGCGCCTTGTCCGGGAATACCTGAATGCAGGCTGGGTGCCGGGTAAGCAGCGCGGCCGGCCGGTAGCTGTAAAATTCAACCTGCCAGTCAAATTTGAGCGGTAGGCTTCCAGATGTTGCGGGCATTGGCCAGCATCTTTTCGTCGGATACCCGGATAATGCGGTGCAGGTATTCGCCTTCTCCGGCTTGTTGCACCTCCGCCCGCAGCTCGTCGTGCAGCTGGCATTCTGCCCGGTAGTTGATATCTAGGAAAGTCAGGTTGTGCTGGCCCAGCACTTCCGGCGGGAGCGGGTCGAGCATCCACTGTATATATAAGGTGTTGTTGAGGTGCTCGTTGAAGTCGAGGTCGTGCCAGTGCACGCGGTAGTGGTTGGTGAAGTCCGCTTGCTGTGGGGCAGGTATTTTGCCTTTGGGCCGGGCGAAGCACTGTTCCCGGGGCGGCATGCGGGCATCGAAGGCTTCTAAGAAAGGCGGTCGGGAAGCCAGGCCGCGCGTTTGCGTATTCATCAGCAGCCATACGGAAGGGGAGTGGGCGATCAGTTCACCGGACTCAGAAAACACTCGGTAGTCCCGCAGCGTGAAGAGCCGCAGGAAGCCGGCCGGCGTAGTGTGCACCCTGATTTGCTCGTTCATCTTAGGCATCCGTTTGATGTGGATTTGCTGCCGGTTGAGCACCCAAGAAACCTGGTGGGGCTCCAAATCCCAAAACGACATGCCAATCTCGATCACATTTTGCAAAGCGGCTTCCTGCATCAGCCGCGACAGGGCAGGCATCGTCATGCGCTGCCGGCTGTCAATTTCGTAGGCGCGTACGCGGTAGTTACTTTCGTACTGTAAGTCGGTATGCAGCATCGTTCGGTTTTGGCGCAATATAGGGAAATTGAATGCAGGGTGGGCAAGCGCTTGAAAATCTGCTGTGGCCTTAGGGCGTAGACGGCAAGAATTCCCGTATCTGTAGTGGCGGTAACAGCGCAAAAAGTTTGGCAAAAGGCGAGCTGCAGCCAATAAAATGAGGCAGTAACGCAATACGCTGAGGCCCAACGCGCTGCGCTCCTTGCCACTGCTGAATAAAATTGAAACCACCTTTTGTAATTCCCTGAAAAAGGTATACCTTTGCAATCGCTTTTCGAGCAAGGTATGTTAACCTCTGCCGATAAGGTATTGTTAAGTACAGTTTAAATCAGTAAAGGAATTATGCCTACAATTAATCAACTTGTACGCAAGGGCAGGAAGCAAATCGTAACCAAGAGCAAGTCTCGCGCACTAGAGGGGTGCCCTCAGAAGCGCGGTGTATGCACCCGTGTATACACGACGACGCCGAAGAAGCCGAACTCCGCCTTGCGTAAGGTTGCGAAAGTGCGCCTGACCAACGGCATCGAAGTGATCTGCTACATACCGGGCGAAGGGCACAACCTGCAGGAACACTCCATCGTGCTGGTGCGCGGCGGGCGTGTAAAAGATTTGCCGGGGGTGCGCTATACGATTGTGCGTGGTGCGTTAGACACGGCAGGCGTTGAAGGACGACTGCAGGCACGTTCCCGCTACGGTGCAAAGCGCCCGAAGTAAATCGTAATTATGTTTCACCGCATTTGCGAAACCGCTAATTCAAAGCAATGAGAAAAAGAAAGCCAAAATTAAGAATCATTCAGCCGGACCCCCGTTACGGTGACCCACTCGTAACGCAGTTCGTCAATATGCTGATGCTGAAAGGCAAGAAGGGTGTCTCTTTCAATATCTTCTACGACGCGATGGATATCATCAAGGAGCGTACGGAAGAGGATGAGCATGCCGTCTGGAAAAAAGCGCTCAATAACGCTATGCCGCAGGTGGAAGTGCGCAGCCGCCGTATTGGTGGGGCGACTTTCCAAATCCCTACGGAAATCCGCGCCAAGCGCAAGGTTTCTATCGGCATGAAGTGGATCATCAAGTTCTCCCGCGAACGCAGCGGCAAAGGAATGGCGGAGAAACTCGCTGCCGAGCTGATCGCAGCAAGTAAGGGAGAAGGAGCTGCTGTGAAGCGCAAGGAGGATACGCACCGCATGGCCGAGTCCAACCGTGCTTTTGCCCACTTCCGCGTCTAATTGCTGTTATTTCACCGTTTTTTTTAATTATAAAATCCCTTTCGAGGAGTAGTCATGGCACAAAAAGATCTTAAGTACACTAGAAATATTGGTATTGCCGCGCACATTGACGCCGGCAAAACGACTACTACCGAGCGTGTCCTTTTTTACACCGGCATGAGCCACAAGATTGGCGAGGTGCACGACGGTGCTGCTACCATGGACTGGATGGAGCAGGAGCAGGAGCGTGGTATCACCATTACTTCTGCCGCCACTAAGACGAGCTGGAAGTGGAAAGACCAAGAATACGTCGTGAATATTATCGACACTCCGGGTCACGTTGACTTTACCGTGGAGGTTGAGCGTTCTTTGCGCGTACTCGACGGTGTAGTTGCCCTCTTCTGCGCAGTTTCCGGTGTGGAGCCGCAGTCCGAAACGGTTTGGCGCCAAGCTAACCGCTACAAGGTACCGCGCATCGGCTTCGTCAACAAGATGGACCGCTCTGGCGCTAACTTCTTTAACGTCGTCAACGATGTGAAGGAGAAACTAGGTGCCAACGCTGTGCCGCTTCAGGTGCCGATCGGTGCTGAAGAGACCTTCAAAGGGGTAGTAGACTTGATCACCAACGAGGCTCGTATCTGGAATGAGCACGACATGGGCATGACCTTTGAGGTCGTACCTATTCCGGAAGACTTGAAAGATACGGTCGACGAATACCGCGAGAAACTGCTGGAAGCGGTAGCGGAATACGATGAGACTTTGATGGAAAAGTTCTTCGAGGACTCCGACTCCATCTCGCCGGAAGAAATCCGCGCTGCCATCCGCGCTGCTGTGATTGACATGAGCATCATCCCGATGATGTGCGGCTCTGCCTTTAAGAACAAAGGCGTTCAAGCTGTACTGGACTCCGTATGTGCCTTCATGCCTTCTCCGGTAGACGTGGAAGCGATCACGGGTATCAACCCGGATACTGGCGAAGAAGAAAAGCGCCGCCCGGATGTCAAAGAACCATTTGCGGCCTTGGCCTTTAAGATTGCTACTGACCCCTACGTCGGCCGCTTGGCATTCTTCCGTGCCTATTCAGGCCGTTTGGACTCAAGTTCTTATGTGAAGAACACACGGTCTGGTAAGAAAGAGCGTATCTCGCGCCTTTACCAGATGCACTCCAATAAGCAGAACGCTATCGATTACGTAGAGGCAGGGGACATCGCCGCTGCTGTAGGTTTCAAAGACCTGCGTACGGGGGATACGATCTGCGCTGAAGACGCACCAATCGTACTGGAAAGCATGACTTTCCCCGAGCCGGTTATCGGTTTGGCTATCGAGCCCAAGTCGCAGAAAGATCTCGATAAGCTCGGCATGGCACTCGCCAAGCTGGCGGAGGAAGACCCGACTTTCCGCGTGCGTTACGACGAGGACACGAACCAGACCGTAGTCAGCGGTATGGGCGAGCTGCACTTGGAAATTATCGTTGACCGTCTGCGTCGCGAGTTCAAGGTGGATGTAAGCCAAGGTGCGCCTCAGGTGAACTACAAAGAAGCACTGACGAACACCGTCACCCACCGCGAGCGCCTCAAGAAGCAGTCCGGTGGTGCGGGTCTGTTCGCCGATATGGAATTCGAGCTCGGCCCTGCCGATGAGGAGTTCTTGGAAAGCGACGAGTTCAAGGACGGCAAAGAGAAGATGCAGTTCGTTTGGGACATCGTCGGCGGCTCTATCGACAAAAACTTCCAGAAGCCGATCCGCGATGGTTTCAAAGCGATGATGGACAACGGTATTCTGGCTGGCTACAACATCGACAGCATGAAAGTGCGGGTTTACGACGGCTCTATGCACGCCGTGGACTCCAAGCCGGTGGCCTTCGAACTTTGTGCAAAAGACGGTTTCCGCCAAGCGGCACCAAAGACCAACCCGGTCATCTTGGAGCCGATCATG
>JAAAOU010000277.1 GCA_009908745.1 Bacteroidota bacterium | reverse complement strand
GCAACCTGGGCATACCGGAGTCTCTCCACTACCGGCAGATGAAAGACCTGAGCGGCGGGGAAAAAGTAAAGGTGCTGCTGGCACAATCGCTCTTCAGCAATCCGGATATCCTGCTGCTGGATGAGCCTACCAACGACCTGGACGCGGAAACAGTCACCTGGCTGGCCGACTTTCTGGCCGATTTTAAGAACATGGTGATCGTAGTGTCGCACGACCGCTACTTCTTAGATATGGTCTGTACCCATATCGTGGATATCGACTTCAAGCGCATCAAGATATTCACTGGCAATTACACCTTCTGGTACGAATCCAGTCAGCTGATGGCGCAGCAAATAGCCAACAAAAACAAGAAGGTAGAGCAGAAGCGCAAGGAAATGCAGGAGTTCATTCAGCGCTTCAGCGCCAACGCTTCCAAATCCAAGCAGGCGACTTCCCGCAAGAAAGCCCTGGAGAAGCTCAATCTGGAGGAGATTCAGCCTTCGAGCCGGAAGTATCCTTACATCCACTTCAAAATGGAGCGGGAACCGGGCGACCAGATACTGAAAGTAGAAGACCTGAGCCTGCGCGGCACCGATGGCACGCCCTTGTTTGCCAACGTCAGCTTCACCATGAACAAAGGGGAGAAGATTGCGCTGCTGGGCCGGGATGCCACCGCGCTTACCGCCTTCTTTAACGTTATAGCCGGCAAAACACAGGCAGACAGCGGCGCGGTAGAGTTTGGTAAAACGATCAACGTAGGCTACCTGCCTAACGAAAACGATGAGTACTTCACCGGCAAGGGCAACCTCGACCTGATCAACTGGCTGCGGCAGTACTCCGAAGACCCGGACGAGCAGTTTATCCGGGGCTTCCTGGGGCGTATGCTGTTCTCAGGCGAAGAGGTGCTCAAGCAGGCTTCCGTGCTCTCGGGCGGGGAAAAAGTGCGCTGCATGCTGTCCAAAACCATGCTCACCCACCCCAATTTCATCCTCATGGATGAGCCCACCAACCACCTCGACCTGGAGTCCATCACCGCGCTCAACAACGCTATGACTGCATTCAAGGGCAATATGATTTTCACCTCCCATGACCACAAACTCACGGAAACCGTCGCCAACCGCATCATCGAGATCACACCAAACGGCATGATCGACAGCCTGATGGACTTTGATGACTACCTGCGGTCGGATGCCGTACACGCGCAGCGGGAGGAGCTGCTTAACGCGGGAGTAACGGCTTGAAAAGCGTTAGATAATGGTGATTTTAGAAATCACCATTATCTACAATCCCCCCTTAAAATAAGTCAACAGCCTATCCATAGCCACTTCCAAGTGGCTCAAAGGCAAAGCCGTGTACACGATTCTGAATAGACCGTACTTCTCATGCTGAAACCCAGTACCCGGCGTCAGCAGCACCCCAGTATTGTGGTAAATATCCATCCAAAGTGCTTCCTCCCCCTGTTGGTCTTCACTTTTCAGGTATTTGGAAAAATCCGCCCACACAAACAGGCTGCCGCGGCTGGGGACGTAAGGAGCATCCATCTTGTGAAGTGCACGCACCACTGCCTTGTAGCTTTGGGTAAGTTGCTGTTTGTTACGTTCAATATAGCGCGCTAGGAAAGCATGATCTTTCATCATTTCCCCGATTAACCACTGATTGAGGTTGGAGACCATATGCGGGATATTGACATTGCCCAGCCCTTTGAGAAAGGCCTCATTCAGCGAGTGCACGATGCCAAACCGGAATCCGGACATGGCAAAATCCTTGGACAGCGCGTACCAGAGGTGCAGGTAATCGCTTTGGCAGTCTGCCATGATCTGCGCGAAGGAATGGGGGACGGTAGCTGGGGTATATTCTCCCCGTATTGCTTCATCTTCAATATCGATAAGAGACAAGCCGTAGATTTCGCTCACCACCAAATGGACTTCGCGCTCGATGCACCACTGGGCAAAATCCCTCAACTGCCGTTCGGAGTACATGCAGCCCGTAGGATTATCGGGTGAGGTGAGCAGCAGGATTTTAAAAGCCGCTCCCTTGCTGTTGAGATAAGCCCACGCTTCATCTAGGTGCTTAGTAGTCAGCGGCGAAATATCGCCATGGTCGGCAGGGTGGTAATGTGTCTGCAAATCATAGCGTTGCAATCCACTTTTCAACCCTATATCATTGGTGTACATCGGGTAAGATGGAGCGGGAATCACCACTACATCCCCCTCGTCGGCAAGCATGAACGTGCTCGTCTCAATGCTGGCCGCAGCACCCGCCGAGAAGGCAATCGAATCCGGGGCAATCGGGCATTTGCAAAGGTACTTTTCCATAAAATGCGCCACCGCTTCCCGGACTTCCGGGTGCCCCTTGGGGTCGGTATATTGGAAGGCCCATTCGGGGATACGGCCTTTTTCCAGCACCCCATCTAAGTATTCCTTGAGGAACGGGATCATCAATGCGTTTTCGGCCACATTCAGGGGAAAGGCCCCGCTTGGGTTTGCTTCCGGGTCATACAAGTTCTGGGCAGCTTCCATGAACAGTTCCATATCGACCCGGGCGGATGTGGCCGCCAAGGGGGCTCCTCTGTTGGAAAGGCTGGAAATAATCGTTGTTTTGTCTAGTGCCATTTGCGTTTAGGTTTGTTAAAAGATGGCGATAAAGAAACCTTGACCTTTAAGAAACAACCGGCCCTGCCGCGAGTTTGCCCCCCCAACTACTTCAGGACGGTGGCCTGTAGAAACCGCTATACATAACACGAGTCCCCCCCCAAAAATTGTAGCATACACCCGGGCTCTGTATGGCTCAGCTTTTGTCTTGCACTCTACACTATTTCTTTTATTTTAAATCATTCCGTTTTATTTTTTGAATAAACCGATCTATTCCATACTTTAGCATTATAAAATCGGAATTTACGTTATCCGCACACGGTGTACCGCCGTAGACCGCTCTAAACCCCATTTGCACAAGTCATCTGGCAAGCTACTTTTTTAGTAGCCTCCCCCCTTTTTGGATTCGTCCTATAAATGTCTACACCAAAGCTGGCAGACTCTAGCTTTGACTAATCAAATAATTCTTAAAGCAAACTTAAACGAATATGAACGTAAGATTTACCCTAGTCCAATTTGTAAGTCTACTTGTCTTCTTTTGCTCGAGCTCAATGCTGAGCGCACAGAGTGCCACCAATGAAGACACCGGAGAAACTTTCTCCAGCATTCAAGCCGCGATCGATGATACGGATACCGATAACGGCGATGTAATTACGGTTGTTGCCGGCACCTACACCGAAGATGTAACCGTGGATAAGGAACTAATGCTCAACGGCCCAAATGCCGGCATCCCCGGTAACAGTCCAAGCCGTATGGCAGAGGCCACGATAGAGGGGCAGGTCATTATAGAAGCTAGTAATGTAACCTTCGATGGCTTTGATGTGAACGCGCCCGACGCAACCAGTAATGCAACGGCAGAAGCCTTGCGCATCAGCAACACCAACGACAACGTCACCGTACAAAACAATATCGTCCGCGATTTCGGCGAGGCCGGCATACCCGCCTGGGAGGGCCTTGATGCCATTGTAGCTTTTGGCGGTAGTGCTTCGGATGCCATTACTAACGTCTCAATCAACAACAACCTGGTCAAGAACGTAGACGGTTTGGACACCCAAGGCGGTGCGGCCGGCATCAGCATCCAAGGCAATGTCTCTGGCGCCACGGTCAACGATAATGTCATCGAGAATATTGGCGAGCTGTCTACCGCCTTTGCTTTCGGTGTTGTCGTACGGGGTACGGGCAACCACTCGGTCACGCCATCAAGTGTTACCGTCCAAAACAACAGTATTTCCGATATCTCGTCTAACCCGGCCACCATTTTCAAAGGCGTCGGCCTAGAACTGGAAGCCGGTACAGCAACTTTTGTCAACAATACGGTCAACAACGCGGAATTGCTGCTAGAAGATAAGACGATGACGCTGAGTGCGGCTACGATAAGCAGCAATAACAGCTTCGACAAAGGGGCTTACAGCAGTGGAGGAAACATTGTCTTTGCCAGCCTGCAGGATGCCATCGATGCCGCGAGTAGTGGAGATGACATCATCGTATTGGATGGCACATACAACGAAAACATCAACATCAACAAGCCACTCACCCTCGAATCAATAAACGGTGCGTCCTCCACCAGCATCGTGGGCAGCGATGTAGCACTTGGCACGGTCACGCTACCCAGTGGCTCCAGCGGCATCACCATCGACGGCTTTACCATCGTCGGTTATGACGGAGCTAACCCGGGGCTGGAAAAGGCAGCAGTGTATTTGCAAGGTGCCCAGACCAATATTACCATTCAGAACAACGAGATAGTGGCCGATGGCGAAGCCGGGCTGCTTTCAGAGTTCAATGCCGCTATCGACAATATTGTTATTGACAACAACATCTTTTCCGGTAAGACCTTTGTCGGCACCACGCCCGGTGACTGCGGCTTCTCCAATCAATTTACGGCGGCTAACGTACCCCGGCAACTCGTCGTCATGGGCGGCGGCAGCGGTGTTTCCAACTCCACAAATGTCACTTTCACGAACAACCAGGTCACCGGTACCGCCGGCGCACCAAAGCCCGGCTGCAACCCGCCTTTTGACTATCAGGGCAACACTTTAGTTACCTTAGATATCATCAATGCGTCCATTACTGGCAACAGTTTCTCGGGAAGCACCGGCCGCTTCGCTGCTGCGCTGAGGGCGCGTGGCACGAATACGACTATCTCCGGCAACACCTTTGACGGGTCTAACATTGCCCCTGTAGCCGCTTATGTTTTCACCGATAGCGATGCACTCGTCGGCGCTACCCCCGGCACCCTTAATGGTGTCCTTAGCGCCAACACTTTTACGCCTGCTGGCGTCATTTCCGGTACCAGCATCTTCCCCTGCGGCTCCTCCGCCCCTCCTGCCCCATGGCAGAGCGCGGATATCGGCAGCAGCGGCACTGCCGGCAATGATGCTTCCTTCGACAGCTGCGAAGGCGAGTTTGCTGTAAGCGGCGGCGGCAATAATGCCATCAGCAGCACTACCGACAACGTCTCGTTTGTCTATCAGAGCATCTGCGGCAACGGCATGATCACCGCCAAAGTCGAAAGCATCACCCCCAACGGCTACGGCGGCCTGATGATACGCGAGGCCACAGCGGCGGGCAGCAAGCAGGTGTCCATATTTTCCAACCTGACCAATGTGCTGCGCCACGAGTCCCGCAAAACGGCCAATGCTGCCAAGACGGTGCAGTCGCACTACCGCCCTTTCCCGTTTTGGCTACGCCTACAACGGATGGGCGACTGGGTGTTTGCCTACTACAGCACCACGGGCACTAGCTTCAACTATGTGCATGCGGTATACGCCCCCATGGACAACTGCGTGGAAATCGGCCTGGCCAGCTTCACCTACCTGCCGAATGCACAGACGGAGGCGGTGTTCAGCAACGTCAGCGTCTCGGGCAGTGCCGCCCTCGCGGGCAACGGCGTACCGGATTTTGTCCAACAGGCCGAAGCTGAGCAACTTCCGAACTCCGACCTCCGACCTCCGAATTCCGACCTCCCATTTCCGACTTCCGACCTCCCACTTCTTTCAGCCGACGTAGCTTCAAGCGAAGTCGTGCCGAATTCCGACCTCCCATTTCCGACTTCCGACCTCCCACTTCTTTCAGCCGACGTAGCTTCAAGCGAAGTCGTGCCGAATTCCGACCTCCCATTTCCGACTTC
>JAAAOU010000083.1 GCA_009908745.1 Bacteroidota bacterium | reverse complement strand
GGCCCCAGACGCGGCAGGTACCGGTACCCGAATCGTCAAAGTCGGCCATATCCATTGCAGGCAAGCCGAGGATGACGTTATTGTCGTCAGTAATGACATAAGTAAAGGACTCGCCGGTAGCGCCTGTGCTGTCGAAACGGATAATATCGGGTATACTGTCGCCCGGGCAGGTATAGACTTCGGTCTCGCCGTCTTCGGTGCTGACGGTGCCGCCTTCTACGCCATCACGCGTGACAGTAATGAAGTTGTCAGATAAATCGAAGCAGCCATCGGATAGATCTACAGCAGAAGCAGTATCGCCGGCCATAGCTATGATGTTGCCCGAATAGGCCAAGCCCCATACCCGGCATACGCCCGCGCCGGCATCCTCGAAGTCCGCAAAGTCTGAGGCGGGGACCTCGAGAATAACGTTGTTGCTGTCCGTAATGACGTAGGTGAAGTTCGGGCCAGACACATCCATGCTGTCGAAGCTTATGATATCGGGCAAGCCGTCGCCAATACAGGCAAACACTTCTGTTTCCCCGCCCTCAGTCGAGACGGTACCGCCGTCAACTTCATTACGGTTGACAACTATGAAATTGTCGGACAAGTCAAAGCAGCCATCGGTCAGCGCCACTGCCGAAGCGGTATCGCCGGCCATAGCGGTAATGGCACCCGAGTAGGCTAAGCCCCACACGCGGCAGACCCCGCCGTCGGCGTCTTCAAAGTCATTGCTGTCATCGCCCGGCACACCGAGGATGACGTTGTTGTCGTCCGTAATGACGTAGGTGAAATTCGGGCCCGATACGCCCATACTGTCGAAGCGAATAATGTCGGCTATGCCGTCGCCAACGCAGAGGTCCACGGTATCCATGCCCATTTCTGTGGAAACAGTGCCGCCATTGACTTCCGTACGGTTGACGACGATAAAGTTGTCGGACAAGTCGAAACATTCGTCGGTAAGGGCAACAGCGGAGGCGGTATCGCCCACCATAGCGGTAATATTACCGGTGTAGGCCAAGCCCCAAACGCGGCTGATACCGGTACCGGTGCCCTCGAAGTCGTTGCTGTCGCCGCCGGGCACGCCAAGGATGACGTTGTTGTCGTCGGTGATGACGTAAGTGAAATTGCTGTTGCTCACGCCGGCACTGTCAAACCGAATAATGTCAGGTACGCCATCGCCCACGCAAACAGCCACGGTGTCCATGCCCATTTCCGTGCTTACGGTACCGCCATCCGGCTGCTCGCGGTATACCGTGATGAAATTGTCCGACAGGTCGAAGCATTCGTCGGTAAGAGCAACCGCAGAGGCGGTGTCGCCCACCATAGCGGTGATATTGCCGGTATAGGCCAAGCCCCAGACGCGGCAGGTGCCGGTGCCAGCGTCCTCGAAGTCATTGCTGTCGCCGCCGGGCACGCCAAGGATGACGTTGTTGTCGTCCGTAATAACATAGGTGAAATTGCTGTTGCTCACGCCCGTACTGTCAAAAAAGATGACATCCGGAATACTGTCGCCGGGGCAGGTGAACACTTCCGTAGCGCCATCCTCCGTCATGACCATTCCACCGTCGGGCTGCTCCCGGTATACAGTAATGAAGTTGTCCGAAAGGTCGAAACAGCCATCCGTAAGCGGTACTGCCGAAGCCGTATCGCCAACCATGGCCGTGATATTGCCCGTATAGGCCAGCCCCCATACACGGCAGGTGCCGGTGCCAGCGTCTTCAAAGTCATTGCTGTCGCCGCCGGGTACGCCCAAAATGACGTTGTTGTCGTCGGTAATGACATAGGTGAAATTCGGGCCAGAAACGTCCATGCTGTCAAACTGTATGACATCCGCTACACCATCGCCGGGGCAGGTAAACACCTCCGTTTCCCCATCTTCGGTGGTAACGGTGCCGCCATCGGGCTCTCCCCGGTTTACGGTAACGAAGTTGTCGGACAAATCGAAGCAACCATCGGATAGAGCGACGGCCGAAGCCGTGTCGCCGACCATGGCAATGATGCTGCCGCTGTAGGCGAGGCCCCATACGCGAACGATCTCCGCATCCCCATCTTCGAAGTTGGCTTCATCGCCGCTTGGTACGCTGAGGATAACGTTGTTTTCGTCCGTGACGACGTAGGTGAAGTTGGGGCCAGACACATCCATACTGTCGAAGTTGATGAAGTCGTCTTCACCGTCGCCCACACAGACAAAGACTTCGGTCTCGCCGTCTTCCGTGCTGACCGTGCCGCCGTCTGCCTCTTCGCGGGTCACCGTCACAAAGTTGTCGGATAAATCAAAACAGGCATCCGTGAGGTCAACCGCAGAGGCGGTATCGCCTACCATAGCCGTGATGTTGCCGGTGTAAGCCAAGCCCCAGACGCGGCAGATGCCGGCAGGCGCGTTTTCAAAATCGACCACATCACCACTCGGCACCTCCAATATGACGTTGTTTTCATCGGTCACTACGTAGGTAAAGTTGCTGTTGCTGACGTCCATGCTGTCAAAGGCAATCAAGCCTTCGCCGCTGCCAATACAGAACGACACTTCCGTAGCGCCGTCTTCGGTCATCACCGTGCCGCCGTCTGGCTCTTCGCGGTATACCGTTACGAAATTGCTGGATAGCGCAAAGCAGTTGTCAGCCAGTTGTACGCTGGCTGCATCGTCGCCCACCATGGCTGTGATATTGCCGGAGTAGGCGAGGCCCCAAACGCGGCAGGTACCGGTGCCGGCGTCTTCGAAATCGTAGACGTCTCCGGTGGGTACGTCAAGAATGATGTTGTTTTCATCGGTCACCACATAGGTGTAGGACAAGCCCGGGTCAACGCCGCTGCTGTCAAACTGAATCAGGTCCGCCAGCCCGTCGCCGGGGCAAGTAAACGCTTCGGTCGCGCCATCTTCCGTGCTGACCATCCCGCCGGATATGGCGTCACCGGAAATGGTGATGAAATTGCTCGTGAGCGCAAAGCACCCGCCTGCGAGTGGCGTACTGTCTAACGGGTCGCCCACACTGGCCGTGATGCCGCCGATAAAGTTGAAGGCGTACACCTGAAAGTTGCCGTCTGGAAACTGGGAAAAATCGATGGTGTTTTCGGTGTCGATATAGACAATGGTGCCAGATTCGTCTACAACTACATAGGCAAAGGGTAGGGCATTGGTACTTGTTCCAAAGTCGACGATTGGCGTGCTGACGTCGAGGCAAAGGTCCACGGTGTCACCGCCTGTACCGGCGTTGATCGTTGTGCCCGAAAAGCAAGGGAATTGTGCTTGTACTTGCAGGGTTATAAGCAGTACGAAAATGGTTAATAAGGTGTTTTTCCATCTCATATTGGTATGGTTTTGTTGAGAAATGTATAATCGATTACTTGGGCGATGCATAAACTCATGCATCGCCGGAAAAATTTAGAATACCTTAGAGATGTTCACGGGACAGGAATATAGTACACTGCATGATTGGTATAAAGCATAATACCACACATAAATGCGGCTGCTTTAGCAATATATTATATCCTTAAAAGAAGTTTAAAACCAGGAAACTTGAAGAACGTAGTGCAGGCTAATAATATGCAAAATATCTATACCGCACAAGGGGATGCAGAAGATCGGGCAATTTATGTCGCAAATTTGGCAGTTATGCCCCGACCGGCAACGTACTTTCCCTGGTCAAAAATCAGGAAGGGGCACGTTGGGGCGCTTTGGCGACTTGATCTGGAGCTGCTTTTTTGATTTCGGCGTGCACGAAGTAAAATACAACTGCCGCTGTAGCGATAAAGTAGGCAACTACTACCCAAGAGGAGAGCCCGAAGAGCTTGTCTATCTCAAACCAGCTGCCCTGCCAGTAGATTAGCGCCAATCCGATGATCGATTTGGCTAGCTCCACCCATTTCGCATTGGGGCTTTTGTCCATCAGCATGCTGTAGCTGAAAATGGAGAACACGAGAAAAAGGCCGTAAACAATGGCCCCCTGTGGCCCAATTTCGGCGATAAAGTTGAATAGGTACATCATCAGCAAGAAGGTGGCCGTAAACTGCACCCAAGACCACAGCTGTAGGGATGGGGAAAGCTTGGGGTCGTATTTTTCATAATGGTATGGGTCCTCGATACCGCTAAGGGGATATTTTGCTTTTACGTCTGCGGGCCGCCAGCCTGTGGGCTTGAACCAGATGGTAAACTTTGCCTTCCAGTCGTTTGTCCGCCAGGCGTCCTTGATCAACTGCCACAGGTGCATGAAGTTGATGATGATAGGGTTCCAGGTACGTACTGGGCGTGTCACACCGTAGACCGGCGGCACCTCATCCAGCTCTTCTTGGAAAGTGCCGAACAGTTTGTCCCAAATGATGAAAATCTGGGAGAGATTCTTATCCAAGTATTCCTTATTGATCGCGTGGTGGACCCGGTGGTGGGAGGGGGTGACGATGATGTGCTCCAGAACGCCCATTTTGCCGATGAGGCGGGTGTGGTACCAGTACTGTGCAAAAAGGTGTAATGGCGCTACTACGGCTACAACCTCCCCGGGTACGCCCAATATGGCTATGGGCAGCAAGAAGAAAACCGTGATCGCAAAGAAGCCAGAAATAGATTGCCGCAGGGCACAGCCCAGGTTGAACTCCTCGCTGCTGTGGTGGATGATGTGGCGGTTCCAAAAGTAATTGACGTGGTGGGAGAGCCGGTGTACCCAGTAGCCGGCGAAATCAAGCCCGATGAAAGCCAGCAGGTAGACTAACCAGGTGGACTGTATATCGGCAATACCGATCTTGCCTTCCAGCCAACTGTACGACACAACGACAACGGTAAGGCCTAGTACGTCCTTTATTACATTGGTCAAACCGGAACTTAGGCTAGACAGGGTATCCATGCTACGGACTACCCGTGCGCCTTTCCACTTGGCTACCGCTGCTTCTAGGAGGAGCAGGGATACGAAAAAGGGGATGGCGTAATTCAGTACTGATGCGTAGGCTTCCATAGTTGCGTCTGTTTGCGAATTTTCGCTATTAATGTACGAAAATACGTTAATGGGTGCAAATAACGCAAGTAAAGACCAGATATTAATACAAAGGAGGTGGTGCTTGTGGGGCCACGAAGGACACGAATACACACGAAGCTTATCTTTCTAATTTTCGTGTCTTTTCGTGCAATTCGTGGCTAAAGAAATTAGTGGCATTTGATTTAGCGGTAGCCGAGTACACCCTTACTGTGCTATCAACAACTTGCCTTGTATCACCCGCCGCTCACGAACCGATGGGCGGAAGGTATAGTGGTAAATCCCACTCGGCCAGCGGCTGAAATCTAAGGCTTGGCCCTGATAAGGCTGCGCATAGTACACCTGCCGACCCAGCGCGTCAAACAAGCGCAGCTCGTTTTCCGGGAAACGCGTGGGCGCATCATCGAGCAGCTGCTGCAAGCTCAGCCCGTCTAGGGATAGGGTAGAGGTGGCTTCTTCTATGGCGGTGAGTACATCGAGGTTGAGGTAAACCAAGCTGTCGCAGCCAAATTGGTTGGTCAACAAGACTTCGTAATTGCCAGCCGTGCTGAAAGACTCACCGCCGACCTGGTACGTCTCGCCTGCGAAGATGTCGATGTCAAGCGTAGTGGTATCTGTGGGCAAGAAGGTAAGCCGCACCTCCGTCGGCAAAGAATCACAGGCAAGGTCTGTCACCCAAACCGTCCCCTGCGGCCGATCTTCGTCGAATACCTGGCCATTGACATTCAGGGATTCGCCTTCGCACAGCGTGTCGCGTCGCTGGCCCGCCACGCCCGCCCGGCCAGG
>JAAAOU010000535.1 GCA_009908745.1 Bacteroidota bacterium | reverse complement strand
GCGGGAAAAAGTATACTTCGTGCAGGCCGGCGGACAACCACTTTTGCAAGCGCTGTAGCCATTCATCCGTCCGGCTGTAGTCCGTATCGTGCAAGCCGTTGCCGACGAAGCGCACCAGCACCGTAGCGTTGCTCAGCCCCATGTGCAGCACATCCCGGCGGCCAGCCACGTCTGTGATGACGGTGCTGCGCCCGTGCCGGTTCAGTATACTCAACAGCGTATCCCTTGCTTTGGGTCGCTCAAACCAGCTTTCGTGCCGCATTTCCACCGCCAGCGGTATTTCGGCAGGGAACGCTTTGAGGAAGGCTTCGAGCTGCGGGGCTCGGTCGAGGCCAAAATAGGGGGGCATTTGCATAAAGCAGCAGCCCAGTTTCTCCTGCAGGCGGCTGATCGACTGGCAGAAGCTGGGGATCAGGTCCGTCCCCAGACCGATACTGCGGCTGTGGCTAATCGACTGCGGGATTTTGGGGCAAAACCGAAAGTCAGCCGGCGTCTCCCGGTACCATTTGTCGGTCATCTCCGCCGATGGGATGCGGTAGTGCGTCGTGTTGAGCTCTATGGTATTGAATTGCTGGCCGTAAGCGCGCAGGAATTCTTTGGCTTTGGTGCCTTTGGGGTAAAAGCTGCCGACCCACTCTTTCATGCTCCAGCCGGTGCAGCCGATGTAGATACGCCCCTCCTCTTCCCGTGGCGGCAATTGCGCAAGCCGCTCAGCATTGGAAGGCGGGTCGGTGGGGAGTTGAAAATCGACTTGGGAAATATCAGCTAGCTTACCGAATTTCATATTGAGCGGTGATGAATGACTTTTCGGGAAGGTAAGAAAAGTTTGTCAAAACCTCGGCCTCGCATCCGCATTCGTCCGGTTGTAGGGGATGTTGAGGAAGTCGAGGGAGCCCGGTTTCACCCGGATGTAAAAACTGTAGGTACCCACCGTCGGCTGCCAGTTGGCGCCCGCCGTCCAGCAGTGCAGGTCGCGGGTGAAGCCTACGGAAGGGAAGGTCACCCCTTTGCGGACGAAATCATAGCCGAAGTTGCCGATATTCACAAACCAGTTGTCGGTAAGTTGGATACTGCCCGAACAGTTCAGGGAATTGGTGGCGATGAAGAAAGTATCCCGGCCAGTGAGCTGCGGCTGCCAATCAAAGCTGATGTTGTGGCTGATGCGGAAATTCTCAAACAGGCTGAGGAAGTCGGTTTCCTCCGTACGCTGATTGCGCCGGTCCGGCTGTTCCTCCCGCGTGCCCAGGTCGACTTCTTCCTCCTCGCCGAAAACCAGCGCCCGCAGTTTGCCGACGGTGATGTTGGAGACAAAGCGGGCACTCGCGCCGTCAAAACGCAGCAGCTTGCCGTCCCGGTTTATCGCAAATTCATTGATGCGCCGCCCTTTTTCATTGACCACATAGGGGTCGAAAGAGGCTTGCAGGCGCAGGGTGGTGATACCTTTCAGAAAGCGGGCGGTACCGCCAACATTCACCTGCGACCACTGCAGCGAGTCTCTCGCAAAGTTGTAGTTGCCGCCTACGATAAAGTTGTCGAAGAGCTTAATGTTATTGTCTTTGGTAGAGTCTTTTTTGGAGCGGACTTTGGCCTCGAAGATATTGTTCAGGGAGTACCGGAGGCTCATCTGCCGGCCGCTTTGCGAGGGCCCGCCGAATATGCCGCCATCGAATATGGAGTACTGCTCGAAACCATCGGCCGACCTTTCCTCCCGCACCTCGCGGAAGTACCCCAGCTCCTCCCGGGTGTAGTCTGGCGAGAAATTGAAGGATATACTAGGTTTGATTACGTGCCTCAGTCCTTTCAGCCGGCCGTCCCCCAGACGCAGCGTACCGAAAATTTGGGTGTTGAGGGTCACGCTCGCGTTAAACTGCCGGTAGGCTTCGAAGCCCCCCACCTGCCGGTCGGTGACTTTCCCGTAGCGGGAGGTATCGATGACAGTTTTGCCGCCGTCTTCCAGCGTGTCCAGCTCAATGGCGGTAGGGTCAAACTCTTTGCGCAGCGTACGCAGGTACCACACCTCGTCGTAGTTGAAAGAAGGGTTGAGGTTGAAATACTTGAAGACCTTGAAAGACGTACCGCCGTTGAGGTTTTGCTGCACGCCGAATTGGGCGTTTTCCAGCGTTTCCCGCGTGAAGAGCGTGGTGTCGGCCGCTTGGAATTGGTTGCGTGCCTCCGCCCGGTAGCGCATGGTGATGGCCTCGAACCACTTTTCTTTGCCCGTGCGTTCCTTGCGTTTGAAGGGGTTGAGGGCCTGCGTCTGAAACTGCATATTCGGGAAGCTGACCGTTACCTGGCGCGTGTTGGAGTTTTGGTTGTGGTTGAAAGAAGCGTTGAAATTGAACGGCTTGTCCCGCCAGTTTTTGCTGAAGTTGAAGTTGGACCGCAGCTGGTTCTCAAGCCGCCTTTGGTCGTTGAAGACCCGCCGCTGGTAATTGTTGGACTGAATATTGATGGACCCCCCGAAGTCGATAGTCGGGTGGGCGGAAGACTCCTGCCGGTGGCTCCACTGGAAGAGGAAAGACTTGGGGCGGGAAATCACGCCTTCGTCATTCTCGCTGCGGCGCACGTCGTAGCCGAGGTTGAAGTTGCCGGAGTACTTGTAGCGTTTGCGGTACTGCGAGATCGCATTGACCCCCCAGGTGCCTTTGAGGTAGATATTGCCGGTAAGCGACAGGTTGAAGTGGTCGCTGAGGGGGAAGTACCAGCCAATGCCCTCCAGGCCAAAGCCCCACTGCGGCGAGTACTGGTAGTCCCGCGGGAACAGCAAGCCCGTCTGCCTGCCTTGCGAAATGGGGAAAAAGCCGAAGGGCAGCCACAGCGGTGTCGGCACGTTCATGATTTCCAGGTTGGAAGCGCCTACCACCACTACTTTGTTCGGAATGGTCTTCTGCTTGTTGCTGCGGATGCCGAAGTGCGGCTCGTCGTGCGTGCAGGTGGTGAAGATAGAATTGCTGTTGTAAATCACTTTATCCCCTTCCTGCGTGCTGTCTCTGGGTTCCTGTGTGACAAATTTGGCCTTGGAAGAGCGGACCACTACGTCTTCCTGTTGCGTCACCACATCGTACACCACGCCGCGTTCCTTGTCGAAGTTGTAACGCATGCTGTCGGCCGTAAAGGTTTGCTCCCCGTCGGAGAACTCCGGTAGTTGGGAGGGCAGGCCCAAACTGTCGGGGATTCCTTCGGCCGTGACAATATTTGTCTTCCAATCAAAAATAATATGCCCCGCCGTGAGGTTAACGCTGGTGTAAGTGACGGAAGCCTCGCCCCAAAGGTGGACGCGTTGGCCCGCGATATCGTAAATCATGGAGTCCTGCGCCGTATAATCCACCGGGGCGTCGAGCGAGTCTTTGGACAGGGTGATGCTGCCGGAGAAGTTGGCTGGAGTACGGGTCGTATCCGAGGCATCTGCATTTGCCGCAAGGCTATCTAGGGGGACCGTATCGCGAACGGCCTCAGCATACTGCGCGGGTTGCTCCGAGAGGCTGTCTGGCGGGATAGTATCGCGTACCAAGCTAGCCTCCTGTGTTGGCTGTTCAGCAAGGCTGTCGGAGGGCGTTACCAACTGCCGCGTGGAGGACGAGGGCGGCTGGGCAGCCAGGAAATGCCAGCTGCCTATTAAGGTTAGGATTATTATTGGTAACTTTGTTTTCAACGGATATAACGACTTGTAGTGCTATGACGAAAGCGGTAACCTTTCTACCAACGCTGTTATTATTGATTTTGCCTCTTGCCTCAAAGGGGTTTAACTTTTTGTTATCCTTTGCCCCGGGGCAGCCGGCTTGCCACAAATCAGCTGTTGCTGGGCCAAGTGATGCGGCTATTGCCGAATGCCCGGCCTCTACCGTTCCCGCCACTTTGCTGGCAGCGGTCGGCAAAGTTATCAAAGAAAGGGTAATCGGCGAAGAGGACTACCGGATAAAAACGGTGGTGATCGACCCGGGCCACGGCGGGCATGACCCCGGCTGCCTCGGCGGCCATTCCCAGGAAAAACACATTGCGCTGGCCGTCAGCTTGCGGCTGGCCAAAGCCATGCAGCAGCAGTACCCTGGCCTGAAGGTGATTCTGACCCGTGATTCTGACGTTTTTATACCGCTGCACGAGCGAGCGGCTATCGCCAACCGCAACTCGGCTGACCTCTTTATTTCTGTCCATTGCAACTACATGCCGGGTTCGTCGGCCACCAAGGGCAGCGAGACCTACGTCATGGGCCTGCATACCGCCGAGCATAACCTGAAGGTGGCCAAACGGGAGAATGCGGCTATATTGCTGGAGGACAACTACGAGCGCAATTACGATTACGACCCCAATTCGCCGGAGGGGCATATCATGCTGAGTATGTACCAAAGCGCTTTTTTGGAGCAGAGTATCTTGTTTGCGGAGAAAGTGGAATCCCAGTTTGCCCGTTCCAACCGCAAGAGCCGCGGCGTGAAACAAGCCGGTTTTGTAGTGCTGAAAGAAACCACCATGCCCAGCGTGCTGGTCGAAACGGGTTTTCTCAGCAACCGGCAGGAGGAGGCGTATCTGATGACCGACGAAGGGCAGAACATAGTAGCCCGGGCCATGCTGAATGCTTTCGAAGCGTACCGGCAGGAGCTGGAAGACCGGCCGCAGGAAAATGGCGCGTTGGCTAAACTGGAGACCCCAAAGCCCGATGCAGCGATCCCGCAAGCCGAGCAACCCAAGCCTGAACGGGAAGCGCCGCCTTTGGCCAAGGGGCGGCACTTGGTAGCCCGCGCCGCCCCTTCCGAGCCTGCGCCCGTGCGCCAAGAACCGGCTATTGTCAACCGTACCCCACAGCCAGAAGATACCGTAGAGCAGCCCACTGCCCCGCGCCGGGCTGCCGACTTAGGCCTTATGTTCAGCATTCAGTTGGCGGCTTCCCCGCGCCCGGTGGATACCTCCGACCCGCGCTGGAGCAGTACGGGCTATGTGATCGAGGTGGTGAAGGAAAGTAACTTGTTCAAATACCAAGCCCGGAATTTCACTACGCTGCAGCATGCTTTCGAAGCCCGGCTGCTGCTGCAATCCAAGGGTTTTCCCGATGCTTTTATCGTCGCTTACCGCAATGGCGAGCGTATATCTATGGAAGAGGTACGCCGCCTGATGGGTACGCCCTGAATCGAGCCTGCTTTTCTTGCTTCAATCCATTGTCACTATGAGCCAGCCTAAAGAATTTCCCGCGCTCGAGCGCCTTGCCGATTTTCTAGACACCCGCTACCGCATACCGGGCACCAATATCCGTTTTGGGGCGGACTTTCTCATTGGGTTAGTGCCGTACGCCGGTGACGTGGTGGCCTTTGGCATCTCTAGCGTGCTGGTGTTGGCCATGGCCAGGCAGGGGGCAAGCGGCATGGTGCTGGCCAAAATGATCGGCAACGTGCTGCTCGACGCCTCGGTGGGTAGCATACCTATCCTTGGTGACTTATTTGACCTGGGCTACAAAGCCAACCGGCGCAACTTGAAGCTGCTAGAAGAACACTACGAAGAAGGTAAACACCAAGGCAGTGCCTGGTGGGTGGTGGCGCTTGTGTTGCTTATACTGCTGGCGCTGATTGGCTTGTCGGTTTGGGTGGTGGTTTGGATACTCGGCGCGGCTTCGGACTTACTGTTTTCCTAAGCACTTTTCCGCCCATTCCTGTTGGCTTGGGGTGAAAGCTGGCGGCGGCGCCTTTTGGTAGTCAATGCTGTAGCGGTAGCCGGCTTCTTCAAAGGCCTCGTCAAAAGCGGCTTGCAGTTGCAGTAGAGCATCCTCGTCTCCGGCTAACAAAGGAAC
>JAAAOU010000136.1 GCA_009908745.1 Bacteroidota bacterium | reverse complement strand
ATTGCCCATAGTCTGCTCCGGGCATGAGGCTGCCGAGCAGGAGGTAAAGAGCAAGGATTAGGGCAGTGGGTTTCATAAGCAGTAACCGATATAGGCTCAAAGGTATGCTTTCTCCATCATCTATAAAGTGATAATCGTCACTGCAAAAAAATGGGCATCCCTCCCGGTGGAAGGATGCCCAGTGTTATAAGAGATGCTAACATAGCATCTCTAAGCTGTTAAAAGCTATGCTGAACAGTTAGCAGTTGCAGCAGTCGTTTTGGTTCAAGTTCGTGTTCCGGTCTACGTCGCGCTGCGGGTAGGGCCATACGGCGTCGCAGGCTTCGTAACCGATCGGTCCGAGCACATCGACATCTCTGTCCCGGCGGCGCAGGTCCCATAGGCGGTGGCCGCCTTCTAGGCAAAGCTCTACGAAACGCTCTTGCAGGATGAGATCGACATAGTTGGATTCATCCAGGGTGACGTCTTCCAACCCAGCGCGGCTGCGCACTTGATTGATCCACATGCTGGCTTCATCAAAGTCCCCTTTCTCGGCGGCACCCTCGGCGGCGATCAAGACCATTTCAGCATGGCGCAGGAAATAAATGGGGTCTATACCCGCATCGATACCCTTGAAGTCATCGTACTTCACGCAGAAAGGCGTGCCTGGGATGAGGCTCGTGTCAATCGCCTGCGGCAGGCGGTTGTCACCGGGTTCAAAAGCAGCAATTAACTGTGGTGCCGGTGCGATAGAGTAGCGGCCGCCCAGTCCAGATGGGCCGTAGAAGAAGTTCAGGGAGTTGGCATCCGCTGTGGTGAAGCTTAGGTAGAAAAGCTGATCTTCCAGATAAGGGAAGTTGGTCAGGTCAAAGCCTTCGCCCAGCACGCTCGTTGCCAAGTCATAAGCATTGTCATAGTCACCAATCGTCAGGTAGACCCGTGCCAACAGTGCGTTGGCTGCTTGAGCGCTAGCCCGTTCTGGGTCATTGGTCGTGCTGTTAGCCGCTGCAAACTCCAAGTCGGTGATGATCTGGTCGAACACGTCGGACCGAGAAGAAGCCGGGACATTCAGAATGTCTCCTACCTCATCCGGCTCGGTCGGGTCCAGTACCAGAGGCACATCGCCCCAACCCTGCGTAAGGTAGTAGTAGCAAAGGGCACGGATGAAACGGGCCTGCGCCAGGTAGTTGTTGACAACCCCTTCCGTGAGGCGGGGGTCATCCACCGTTGGCAATACCGTTTCGTAGTAGTTGACGCTGTTGATGGCGTCATAAAAGTCGGTAAAAAAAGCGGCCATGGTCGTGTTAGATGGAAACACATTGAAGTTTCCAAACTCCAGGCGCGTAGGGAAAGTGCCGGTAAAAATGGCTTCGTCAGAAAAGTACTGTGGAGAAGCCAAGAAGCCGTCGAATACCAAGTCAGCATCCTGTATCTCGTTGTACAAGCCGACCAAACCTGCCGTAGCAGAGTTCAAGTCATTGATCGCACCGTCGGTGGCCACCTGATCGTCAGGTCCCACGCCATCGAGGTCGGCGAAGTTTTCGCAGGCGACCAGCCCGGTGGCGAGCAGGGCGATGAATAAAAATTTATTGATACGCTTCATAGTTATTCGCGTGTTTTTTGGATTTGAAAAAATGTTGCTCACAAGCATTGATTTAGAAACCAACGTTTACACCGAATACGACAGAACGAGCCTGTGGGAAGGTCAGGAAGTCCGTACCCAAGGCTACATTCGCGTCACCAAAGGTGTTAACTTCCGGATCGTACCAGCTGTAGTCGGTGAATAGCAGCAAGTTTGTACCGGAGACATACAAGCGCAGGCGCTCCATGCCGAGGCGGTCCGTCAGCAAGTCCGGGAAAGTATAAGACAACGTAGCCGTTCTCAAGCGCAGGAAGCTACCGTCTTCTACGAAACGGCTGCCTTCCCGGCGGTTGTTGGCCGGGTCGCCAAAGGCTATACGAGGGATATCATCACCATCCCCCTCTTCACGCCAGGCACTCTCGAAAGCGCGCTGAGTTGGGGCAAATACGCTGTTCAAGCCCTCTGCAAAAGCCAGGTTGTTGTTGTACACGTCGTTACCGACGGAATACTGGAAGTAGACATTCAGGCTGAAGCCTTTGTAGCTCATATTGCTACCAAAGCCACCCTGCCAGTCGGGCAGCGCACTGCCAACGAAGGTACGGTCTGCGTCGTTAATCACGCCATCTGGCTCTAAGTCATCCTCCGTATTCAAGATACCATCGGGGCCAGCGCCGCCGCTGAGGTCCTTGAAGCGGAAGTCACCCGGTGCAGCTCCTGGCTGCGTAGCGTGCTCATCTACCTCTGCTTGGTTTTGGAAGATACCGTCCGTTTCATAGCCAAAGAAGGCACCGATGGGCTGTCCTTCTGCCAAGCGGGTAGCAAAACCGTAGTCGATCGGCTGGTTATTAAAGAGCTCTAGCACCTCGTTCTCCAGGTACGAAGCATTCAGCGTCACATCCCATTTGAAATCACCGCGGCGGAAGATTTGGGCGTTCAGGAAGATGTCAACGCCTCGGTTTTGTACAGAGCCAATATTGGTTGGCACACTGGTGAATCCGGAAGTTGTGGGAATGGGGCGGGGGAATAGCAGGTCCTCCGTAGTCTTGTTAAAATACTCCACGGTACCAGATAGTAAGTTGTTAAACATCGCAAAGTCAAAGCCAACGTTGAGGGCCTGGGTGGTTTCCCACTTCAGATCAGGGTTACCCAACTGAGAACGGGACAAGCCTGGCTGGTCCTGGTAGTTGGCACCAGCCGCGGTCAGGTAGCGGGCAATGAAGTTGCCCACGCTATTGTTACCGGTTACGCCATAGCCACCTTTGAACTTCAACTCATTGATGAAACCGACGTCAAAGAAAGACTCCTCGCTGATGCGCCACGCCGCTGATGCAGCGGGGAAAGTACCAAACTGCTCGTTGATGAAGCGAGAAGAGCCATCACGGCGGATGGTAAACGTCAAAATGTAACGATCGTCGAAGTTGTAGTCGATGTTACCAATCAAAGAGCGAAGGTTGTCGCCGGTGAAGTCACCCAAAGCGTCCGTAGGTACGGAGCCGGCATCCAAAGCGCTGAAGTCGTCACTTGGGAAGTCGTTCTTACGCACGAAGGTCCGCTCGATTTGGTCTTCCTGCATCTCGAAAGCAGCCAAGGCATTGATACTGTGGCGGCCGAAGCGCTTCTGGAAGTTCAAGCGGTAGTTGTTGACAATACGGATGTTGTTCGATGTACCTACTGTAGCCGTACCTCTTACAGAAGATTGCAAGGCAGAAGGCTCGAACACATCTTCCTTCAGGTTGAGGGCGTCTATACCCAAGGTGGTGCTGAAGGTCAGGAAATCAAAAATCTTGTAGCGGGCACCGATGTTACCGATTATCCGGTTGGTGATGATGTTGTTGTCATAGATGGTCGACGCTGCTACTGGGTTCTCCAAACCGTACGCTGTGCCAAAGGTGCCATCTTCATTCCGCACCGGTACAGTGGGTGGCAGCAGGATGGCTGTAGACACGGCCCCGAAAATGTTGTTGTCGTTCTGTACACGCGTGTTGTCAGAGCGGGTAAAACCCAGATTGACATTGAAGGACAGCTTGTCCGTGACATAGTTGTCGAGGTTCAAACGAGCAGAATAGCGGGAAAAGTTAGTACCCTGCAGTATACCGTCGTTATCGCTGTAGCTCAACGAAGTAAAAAAGCGGGTCTTCTCATTACCGCCGCTCGCACTCAGGCTGTACTCCTGTACATTGCTTTCGCGGAAGATCAGGCTTTGCCAGTCGCTGTCTCCCGGAAGGCCGCCCAAGGCTTCTGGAGAACCGAGTGCTTCCTCAATATAGGAACGATACCCTTCGCGGTCCACAATATCGATAGCTTTGGGCAGGTCCTGCACCCCGTAGGAGGCATCGAAGTTGATCTTCGTCTCGCCGGCGCTACCGGTCTTCGTAGTAATCAGCACCACACCGTTAGCACCCCGAGAACCGTAGATTGCAGCTGCGGATGCATCCTTCAGTACCTCGATGGACTCGATCTCGTTCGGGTTGAGGTCCGCCAGTGGGTTTTGGCTCTGGCCACCAACATCTACCTGAGACTGTGGGTCGCTGATGATGGGAATACCGTCCACTACATATAGTGGCGCGTTACTCGCGTTAACGGAAGTTGCGCCCCGTACGCGGACGTTGAAGCCGGCACCCGGCGCGCCGGAGGTCTGCTGTACGGTTACACCCGCAGCACGGCCACGCAACGCTGACTGCACGGTGACGTTGGCTTCCTGCATGAAGTCCTCACTGCTTACCGAGGATATAGAGCCCGTCACGTCTTTCTTACGCTTGACGCCGTAACCCGTCACTACCACCTCCTCGAGTTGAGCAACGTCTTCTTCCAGTACGATGTCGATGGTGTTTGATGCCCCGACCGGGACCTCTTGAGTGATGAATCCGGTATAAGAAACGACCAGTGTTTTGGCATCTTCCGGCAAATTAAGCGTGTAGTTGCCGTCGATGTCCGTCACTGTACCGGTCGATGTACCTTGTGCTAGAATAGAAGCGCCAATCAGGGGCTCCCCTTCCGCGTCGGTAACCGAACCTGTGATGGTACGCTGCGCCATCACGGCTGTAACCCCTGCTAGCACTAGCAGGAGTACGAGTGAAAGTTTTTTCATAATAATCCAAGTTTGGTTTTATAATGCAAATAATTATGGTTGCTAACCTCTTCTAGATCGCAATATTAAGCAAAGTTAACAGATTGCTACTAATTGTGTTTGTTCTGTCGCCTGAATTTTATTTCATCTACGAACTTATGTCCGCAAGAACTATTGGTGGTAAACAACTTAGCCCGTACGAATGCAGGCACCAAGCTCTGATGTAAACGCGCTGGTAGTGAATAACGCTGCTTCCTATTTTGCTGGCTAGGAAAAATACCACAGAACTTTTCGCGCCTTTTCAGGTTTCAAACGGTATGGTGAGCGTAATGGAATTGTAGCTGCTTTCTGGAAGCTGCTCCGGCTTGCCGATCAGTATATCATTAGCTATGGTAAAAAAAACCGAACGACAATTTAGTACCGTGATCCACAAACAAGCCGAAGCCTTAATACCTACCCCTTGGGGCGATTTCAACATGATCGCTTTCGCGGAAAATGAGGAGGATTGGATGCCCCACTTGGCACTCATCCACAAAGACACGGACATCAGCCAACCGGTGATGGTACGGGTACATTCGGAGTGTATCACGGGCGATTTGTTCGGCTCCAAGCGCTGCGACTGCGGCGAACAGCTGGCTAAAGCGCTGGAAATGGCTGCCGAAAAAGGGGGTATTGTCTTGTACCTACGCCAAGAAGGGCGGGGCATCGGTATCATCAACAAGCTGAAAGCCTACAAACTGCAGGACCAAGGCATGAATACGGTAGATGCCAATATCCACTTGGGGCTGGAGGTGGACGCCCGGCAGTACGATATCGCCGTGCAAATGTTGGAGGCACTCGACATCCGTCAAATTCACCTGCTGACCAACAACCCGGACAAGATTGAGGCTTTCGATCACGCAAAAGTAGAGGTGCTCAGCCGCGTGCCCCTCATCATTGAGCCGCAGAAAGAAAACTTCGACTACCTGAAGACCAAGCAAGATGAGATGGGCCATCTCTTCAAACTGTAAATTAGGGCTAACTACAATATAAATGGAGGATCAAGTATGGGCAGCGCTACTATCCCTGCGCCGGGCTGTAAAGCAGTGCGAAGAGCCGTTCCGTTACGGTGCGCTCTACGACGGCGGGCAGGTAGCGCTCAATAGCCTTTC
>JAAAOU010000245.1 GCA_009908745.1 Bacteroidota bacterium | reverse complement strand
ACGGCCAGTCAGAAAAACCCAGCTCGTCTCCCGATTCAGCCCTTCTACCCGAATATCCTTTATGCCCCTAAAATGTTGGACGATTAGGTTTTTCAATGCATAGGGAATGGGTGGCTTTTTGTTTTCCATAGACTCTTAACAGTTCATTTGTGGTAAA
The DNA here is from genome assembly GCA_009908745.1 of Bacteroidota bacterium. Taxonomy (GTDB): domain Bacteria; phylum Bacteroidota; class Bacteroidia; order Chitinophagales; family Saprospiraceae; genus Phaeodactylibacter. The sequence continues at coordinate 5,623 of JAAAOU010000245.1, read as the reverse complement.
TATCGGTGTTTAATACTACAATAGCAATGAATGCAGGGTGGACCGTTCAACACGCTCTTACTCAATACCCCACCAACCGCTCCCCAAAATTCATCGCGCCTTCCTCCGGTGTTGAAAAATCAGGGCTTATGATTCACACATGCTGTAGCGCTTCCACCGGCTTCAGCCGAATCGCCTTCAGGGCCGGGTAGATAGCTGCTAGCACAGCGGTGACGAACACGCCAATGGCCATTTCCCAGTATACATTGGGGTTGACTTCAAAGTAGATCACTTGGTCGATGCCATAATCGGCCAGCCCACCGCTGTAGGCCGACAAATCAACGCCGTACTCGCCCAAGTACTGAATGGTAAAATAGCCCAGCAGCAGGCCGATGGGCGCGGAAACTAACCCCAGCATAATCGCTTCCAGCAATATCATGGTGAACACTTTCAGTTTGTTCATGCCTATCGCCATCAGCATGCCGAGCTCCTTGATACGCTCCAGCACCGCCATCAGCATGGTATTGATAATGCCAAAAACCAGGGCTAGCATGATCACGACCAGGTAAATTAGGGATATATTTTGAATCTGCGACTCGTACAGCTCCAAATCGGGGGAGACTTCCCGGTAGGTTTTGACCTCCAGCTCGGGTAGTGCAGCGGCTAGGGCAGTATCGACGGATTCAACGGCCTGTACATCTTTCAGGAGTATGGCCACTTCGTGCGCTAGTGCCGGTGGGTGGTCGCCAGTTTGTTGCGGTAAAATCAAGCGGTTGAGGTCCGTGCGTTCCACGAATACCGTCCCTCCATCGAATGCGGTGTTGCCCGTATCGAAAATGCCGACTACGCGAAAGGCGGCAGCCGTGATTTCCCGGTTCAAATCCTGGAAGGTCAGCACGAGCTTGGAGCGCAGCTTGAGGTTGAGCTTGTCAGCCAGCTCGGCGCCGATGAGCACGCCGTTGCCGCGCATCTCTGGGAAAAACTCGCCCTCCGTTAGTTTGTCTTCTATGGCGCTCACGGCCGCTTCTTTTTGGGGCACCACCCCTTTGATCATCACGCCACGGGCACCTTTGCTGGAAGATGCCATGCCATTGGTGACGGTGCGGGTGCTGTAGGCGTCAAGCTGTGGAAGACTGTCTAGTTGGCGTTCTACTTTCGTCACATTGGGTAGGTAGTGCTTTAGCTCGTATTCTTCCGTAAATTCCGGGGCGTGGATTTGCAAATGGCCGATGGAGTTCTCGATCGCGCTGCGCACATAGCTCTTCATAATACCCGTCATGAAACCGCTAAGGGACAAAGCGGCCCAAATACCGAGCGCAACTGCTGCGATGACGACACCGCTGCGCGTGGGGCTCCTCCAAATATTTCGCCAAGATAGTATGGGGATCATGGTGATGGTTTTTACGACTAGCAAGATAAGGGCTGTCCGGGACAATTGCACAGCAGCCGGGCAAAAATTACGCTCAGCCCGAATTCGTCAGTGATCACTCGATTTTCCAGTGCTCAATTTCCTACCTTTGCCAAAAATACCAGCCACTATGTTTGGAAATATGATGGGCGACATGGAAGAGCGCCAAAAGGAGATGCGCGAGAAGCTGTCTGGCATCACGGTCGAAGGTTCGGCCTCCGGCGGGGCGGTGAAAGTAACGGCCAATGCCAACCGCGAATTGACCGATATCAAGATTGACCGGGAGCAGCTCGACTGGGAGGATGTAGAAATGGTGCAGGACTTGGTGCTTGCTGCGGTCAACGATGCTTTGGCAAAAGCGGCCGCCAAGGAAGCCGAAGAAACACAGAACATGGTCAAGGACATGCTGCCGCCGGGCATGGGCGACCTCGGTAACCTGTTCGGGTAAAATAATAAGCCTAGCCGTCCTACGTTATAATTCGCGCGAGCGAAATGACGTGGCTATTCCAAAAATCGAAGCATTCATGAAATCTATACTTTCCGTTATCTTTCTTTCCTGCCTGGCCCTGACGGCCTGGGCGCAAACGGGGCAGGGCTTGGTGGCCCATTACCGCTTTGACGGCAGCTACGCCGATGCGACCGGCAATACCGCCAACACGGGGGCGGCCACCGGCAATACCTACTTTACCTGCGGGGCGGTAGGCCAGGCGCTGTCGTTCGACGGGCAAGGAGACGAGGTCGCTATTTTAGGCGGGCCGGTCAACGATGAGTTTGATACGGAGGACGTGACGGTTTCTATGTACTTCAAACCGCGCACGGGCATCGGCACGCAGTACCTCATCTCCAAGCGCAGCATAGATTGCTTTGGCGGCAATGAGTTTTATATCATCTATACGCCCAACTCCCGTTCGGTGAGCGCCGTGTTTTTTGAAACCAACAACAACCGCTCTATCGTCTCCCACCAATTGCAAAACACTTCCTGCTGGCAGCACATCACCGTGGTGCGTGAAAGCGGTACGGTACGCTTGTTCATCAACGGCGAGCTGATCGCGGTGAATACGACAATCGACCGCATCGATGTGTTTAACGACGGCGACCTGCTTATTGGCAATAGCGACTGCCGCAACGCCACGGAGTTCCCCTTCAACGGGCTGATCGACGAAGTACGGGTGTACAACCGCGCCCTCAACGAGCGGGAAGTACGCGGGTTGGTTGATTTGCCAGACCGGATTCTGGGCAGCGAGAACATTGTGAATTTGTTCCTCGGGCAAGACTTCCAGGTCGAACTCAGCAATACCTGCGGCACGACCTTCAGCTGGTCGCCTACCGATGGCGTGTCTGACCCCTTCGCCCCCGAGCCTTTGATCACGCCGGTTGCGGACGGGGAGATTGAGTACGAGATCGCCATTTCCGATACCATCACCAACTGTATCGCACGGGACGTGGTAACGTTCAACGTTATTGACCCCGACGACCTCGATTGCAACCAAATTGCCTTGCCCAATGCCTTTACGCCTAATGGCGATGGCCTGAACGACACCTACGGCATCAGCAACCCCTTCGCGGTGGAAGAACTGCTGACTTTCGAGATTTACGACCGCTGGGGCAACCGTATGTTTGGGACGGACGACCCTTTCCAGCGTTGGGACGGGACGTACAAAGGGCAGGAGGTGAACCCGGGCGTGGCGCGCTATGTGTTGCAGTTTATCTGCGACGGGGAAGAGCGCGTGCAGAGCGGGGAGATTGCTATATTGAAATGACGAAAAAAGCCTCAGGCGCACAAAAGCACCCGAGGCTACAATTATCTAGCATTGTTCGACTTGTCGCTGCTTCCGATTTAGAAGCAGTATTCGTTGGCTGCGATCAGCTTATCGGCCAGCATGCGGCGGCCTTTCTTCACGTTTACCGGCGTGTACTTGGTAAAGCGCTTCAGGCCCATCAGCATAGTGCGCAGCAGGTCGCCTTCGGCGAAGGAAACCAAGGCGTCCGTGCCATTTTTGTGCATACGCGCCGTAGCGTCGGTCAGGTAAATTTTGAGCATAGTATCGTATACCTCCTGCTCGTGCGGCTTCTCGTCCATTTGCGACAGCTTTTCTACGCGCAGCAATAGAGACTCTGTCATGTACACATCGAGCAGCATATCGGATACATTCATGATGATCTCCTGCTCCTCTTTGAGGTTCAGTTCGCCGTCCATTTGCTTTTTCGCGGCGGCGCCGGCAGTCATCAGCACGGCTTTCTTGAAGTCCTTGAGGGCTTTCTTTTCCGCAGCGTACGCGCCTTCTGGCTGCTCGAAGGAAGGCATAGACGCCAGTTCCTTCTGCACATCCCAAGCTGGCCCTACGATATCGAGCGCGCCTTTCATAGCACGGCGGAACAGCATGTCGATAGACAGCATGCGGTTGATTTCGTTGGTACCTTCGTAGATGCGGTTGATACGGGAGTCGCGGTAGGCGCGGGCAGCGGTGCCTTCTTCGGAATAGCCCATGCCGCCGTGTACCTGCAGCGTCTCGTCCACTACGTAATCCAGAACTTCTGAGCCGACGACTTTCAGCAGTGCGCACTCGATGGCGTACTCTTCCGCCGCCAGGCGCTTGGCTTCGCCGTAGCTGATGCCCTCTTCCTCCAGCGCTTTGCTTTTTTCTTGCAGCTGATGGGAGGCCCGGTACATCGCGCTCTCGGTAGCGAAAATGCGGATGGCTTGCTCGGCCAGCTTGTGCTTGATGGCACCGAAGTTGGAAATGGGCTGCTTAAACTGTACGCGCTCGTTGGCATACTGCACAGCGGTGGTTGCACTCTGCTTAGCACCGCCTACGCAAAGGGCGCAGAGCTTGAACCGGCCGATGTTCAGGGCGTTGAAGGCGATCAAGTGGCCCTTGCCAATCTCGCCCAGCACGTTTTCCTTGGGGACTTTTACATTCTCAAAGAAGACCTGACGGGTAGAAGAGCCTTTGATGCCCAGTTTTTCTTCCTCCGCGCCGAAGCTGATGCCCGGTGTATTGCGCTCTACGATGAAACCTGTGAACTTGTCGCCGTCAATCTGCGCAAACACAATGAATACATCCGCAAAGCCAGCGTTGGAAATCCACATCTTCTGGCCATTGATCACATAGTGCGTGCCTGCTTCGTTTAGGTCTGCGCGCGTCTTGGCGGCCAGGGCGTCGGAGCCGGAGCTAGGCTCGGTCAGGCAGTAAGCCGCTTTGAGCTCGCCGTTGATCAGGCGGGGGAGGTACTTTTCTTTCTGCTCGTCGTTGCCAAAGTAAAGGATGGGCAACATGCCAATGCCAGTGTGGGCAGCGTAGGAGACCGTGAAGGATGCCGCCGGCCCGAAGACATCGCAAATCAGGGTGTTGGTATTGGTATCCAACTGCATGCCGCCGTACTGCTCCGGCATGTGGGAGCCTAGCAGGCCCAGTTCAGCCATTTTTTCAAGCAATTGCGGCGCCAGACCCTCCTCTTGCTTCTCAATGCGGTCGAGGTTCGGCATAATCTCATTGTGGAGAAAGTCCCGGACGGTATCGCGGATCATCCGCTGTTCTTCGTTGAATTCTTCCGGGATGAACGTGCTTTCTGGCCCGGTGGGGTCCTTGATGAGAAACTCACCGCCCTTGAGCACGTCTACTGTCGGTTTGCTGAGTGTATCTTGCATGCTTATGTCGTTATTTGGTGTTTTAGCGAATTTTCGCTACAATTTAAGGGCTTTTCGCCAAAAAGTAAAGAGTAGGGGCCGATATTTTGCGAATTTTCGCTAGAGCAGCCCGGGTTTAACTGTTTTTTAATAAAAAAGCCCCGCTCCAAGGGATTGGAACGGGGCTGCGAATGAATATTTATGGACTTTGCGACTAAGCGAGTATAAGCGCGATCGTGGTCAGTAAGCCCGTCAGCGCACTGAGGGCTATGGTGTTCTTGTTAGACGTCACCAGCTCGCGGTCTTGGTAGTGCTCCCGGATATGGCGGAAGATGAAAACCCCGGCCAGGAGGGACGCAATGCTGACGCCGATCAGCCAAGGGTTGGTATCCGGCAACAGCAGTACAATACCAATATTGGTGATGAATGCGGCAAGCAAGATCGCCAGATATATAAAGGTGCTCTTTTCCTTACCAAAGGTGACCACCAAGTGGTTCTTACCCGTTTTAGCGTCAGAAGCGGCATCAGGAAATTCATTGATTAACAAGATATTAGCGGTTAGCAAGCCCACGGGTAGGCCGATGAGGAAGGCCAGTGGTTCAATCTGC
>JAAAOU010000084.1 GCA_009908745.1 Bacteroidota bacterium | reverse complement strand
AGGTTTTCGTTGATCGCGTCCAAGTCTGCCTGCACGCCTAGCGGCAGGCTTTCGCGGTATTCGCGGTACTTTTCCGGGGCATAGCGCCGGTACTGAATGGCGAGCGTGCGCCAGTGGTCGAGATGGCCAGCGTAGGCAATCAGCGGGTCATCGCTGCCTGTACAGGCGACGTAGGATAGGAAATTGCAACTGCCTTCGTCCCCGAACCCATAACCGTGCCCCAGTTCGTGGGCCAGCACACTGATTTTTTGCAAAGGGTGCAGCCCCGCATCGTACTGCCCCTCCCCCGTCCACGGAAAATACAGGCCAGCCGAGCTGAAGCGCAAGAATATCCCCTTGGGGTAGATGGGTTTTGCCCGCACCTGGCCGACGGTCGGGAAACCTTGCTCTTCCAGCCAGTTTTCCAGCGCTTCCCGCAGTCGGTCTTCTAGATCAGATGGCAGAGCGGCTTCCCCGATCGCCTCTGTACGTAGGCCGGGCAGCTCGCGGCGGAGGACTTTAAGCTGCTCGCCTTCCTCCTGTAGCTCTGCCCACAATTGCTCCACATGCAAGGGCTGTAGGTCTAGCCCCAATTGGTCTTCGAGTGGGACGCGGCTGTAGTTGTACCCCCACAACAACAGAAAGAAAAATAACGCCCCGCCTACAAACCCACCAACGTGCAGGAGCAAAGCCGCCCCTTTCTTCCACGCCGAAGGGTAGCCCGCAAGCCACCAAGCGCGCAATCTGTAAGGCACCCACAGCAGTAGGGCTGCCACCACAAGATAAAGCGCCGGAAAAGGCAAAAAAGCAATGCTGTAGTCGATCAAGACGCGGATAGCGATGAAAAGCCCACGGCTGTAGTACTGCTCAATAATCTCGGGGTAGCCCCCCAGCAGCAGCCGGAGTAAGAGCGAGCTTAGCCCTAAGCCTATCCAAATCCAATTGCTGTTTCGTATCCTCATGCCTGAAAGGTCGGCGGGTTGCTGCGAAACTTTTTTTTCGCACCCGTTGTTCTTTTGTTTGTTTCAGAAAACATTACAGGTTCACAAAGGTTGATGACATGCAGTTGGTGTCCGCGCTGCGACCTTCAAGCCACGGGCATCAAACTACAACTGCAACTGTAGTGTTGCTTTGACAGACACTAATTAATCACTGACAAAACCAGCAACAATGGCATTCGAGTTCACAGATGCGAATTTCAAAGAAAAAGCAATTGATACGGAAGGCGTAGCCGTAGTCGACTTCTGGGCAGAGTGGTGTGGCCCCTGCCGCATGATCACCCCTATCATCGAAGAGCTTTCCAAGGAATACGAGGGCAAAGCCACGATCGGCAAGGTCAACGTGGACGAAAACCCGGAAGTATCCATGAAGTACGGTATCCGTAGCATCCCTACTGTGCTTGTGCTGAAGAACGGCGAAGTAGTCGATAAGCAGGTGGGCGTCACGACCAAGCAGAAGCTGGTCGACAAAATCGAAGCTAGCCTGTAAAGCGTTATAAATTTTCACTAGTGGTTCAAATCCTAAGTCTTTGACAACCCAAGTCTTGCCCTTTTGCTCGCTGATTTCGCCTGTAAGCCTCGACGTAGCTTTGGCTATGCCTACGTTTACAGACTTCATCAACGAACAAAATTGCGGCGACTTAATTATCAGAGACTTAAGACTTGAACCACTGGCTTAAAGCCCTTGCTCTGGCCGATCAGAGCAAGGGCTTTTCGCATCTACAACAACGACCCGGCCCATGAATTTGACCGAAAATTACGACGTTCGCAACCTCGATAATCTAGAACTGCTTGCCCGGCAAGTCGTGGAAGGCTTTATCATCGGCTTGCACAAGAGCCCATTTCACGGTTTTTCCGTTGAATTTGCCGAGCACCGCCTTTACAACCCGGGCGAAGACACCCGCAACATCGACTGGAAGGTCTACGCCCGTACCGACCGCATGTACACCAAGCGGTTTGAGGAAGAGACCAACCTGCGCTGCCAAATCGTCATTGACACCTCCTCCTCCATGTACTTCCCGGAGCCTAAGGGCAAAGACACGGGCAGCTACCTGAACAAACTGCGGTTCTCCGCCCTCGGGGCCGCCGCCTTGATGAACTTGCTGCGCAAGCAACGCGATGCTTTCGGCCTGAGCTTGTTCGACGAAGCAGTGAAGGTCAGCACCCGCTGCAAAAGTAGCACCTCCCACTACCGCCTCATGCTGACCCACCTCGAAGGGGCGATCAACAACCCGGAGCGCAACCGTTCGACTTCCGCCGCCGAGGCTTTGCACCAAATTGCCGAGAGCGTACACCGCCGCTCTATGGTCATGATTTTCAGTGACATGTTCGAGCAGGCACAGGACGCCGAGCAGCTTTTTTCCGCCCTGCAGCACCTAAAGCACAATAAGCACGAGGTGGTGCTCTTCCATGTGGTCGACAAGGCGCAAGAGATGGAATTCGCGTTTGAAAACCGCCCGTACATTTTCATCGATATGGAAACGGGCGAGAAAGTCCGCTTGCAGTCCAATCAGGTCAAAGACTACTACGTCGAGCAGATGCGCAAATTCAAGGAGCAGCTGAAGCTGAAATGCCTGCAGTACCGCATCGACTTTGTGGAAGCAGATATCAACGAGGGCTTCAAGCCGATTTTGCAATCTTACTTGGTGAGGCGCAACAAAATGCGGGTATAAGCGCATGTTGGGACTTTAGTAATCGGTCTGTCCCGCTAAGCCAGCAGGACAGTTTTCGACTAGAAGACCAAAATCCCAACATACCCTAAAAAAAGCGCCCGGTCTGGGAAACCTGGGCGCTACAGATAGTCGCTAAATTTGGGATTATGGGCAGCGGGAAAGCCATTGTATTCGGCTCGCCCGCCGGGTTCTGGGATTATACAGGGTGTTTGGCAGGCTGATCTTTTAGACACTAGCCTGCTAGTCCGCATCCCGCTCAATCGGGGGATGGGTAAAAAATGGGTTTTAGGGGTTAGGCACTATGGCCTTCTTAAAAAAAATCATTCTAAAACGGTGCGGGGAATCTGGAAGTGCAAGGGTTTTCCGTTCTCTTGCGGCAGCATCACGTCCAATCCTTCCTTTCCTTTTTCATACGCTACATCTGAGACATTCCGGAAACGGCGGATCATGTACCGCGCTTTGCCGTCTTGCATTTTGTCGGGGACGAGTGTGAAGTGATAGGTGCCCCCCTCTTCCGCTATGATCATTTCCCGAGGCAGTTTATCCTCATCCTCTACACTATCGATAGGTTCCACCATCGCTGTATCGAGGTCGGTGGTGACGATGGACGTCAGCATGATCGGAGTAACCGCAGGCTCCTCGGGGCGGTCTTCCTCTTTGTCTTGCTTTTGCTCCTGTTGGGTGCAAGCTGCGCTCAGCAAGAGCAGCAGCGACAGTAGGTGTGTTCGGTTCATCCTGTGTTGGTGTTTGTTCTGTTGTTCGGTACAAAGATGTGGGGAAATATCTATAAAATCTAGTATCGAAAACAGCAAGATTTTGTATTTTTAAATTCCAGAATTCAGTATTAAAATATAAACTTCTGATAATCAGATTAATATGTTCCACTTTAGTTAAATTCCAATGCAGCCCGAAATTACCGATTCTCTTGTAAAATTAGCGCGGACGTTGAGCAGCAAAGAGCAAAGCCACTTCGTCAAGCACCTGCGGCAGCACAAAGCCAAGCGAGAGAGTAAGCTCCTGAAGCTGTTCCGCCTCGTGGTGCGGCAGGCCAAAGGGGAACTCGAAGACTACAAGCCGGCCAGCCGCTCCTTCATCCCCGCCAACAGCCTGCCTCCGCTCAGGCACCTGCTCTACCAAAAGCTGCTCCGCTTCCTCGCCCTGCAATTTGACATCAGCAAGCGGGCGGAAGTTTCCCGCATGATAGACGAAGCCCACCTGCTCATCAACCGCGGTATGATCAAAGAGGCCTTGAAAATCGCCCGGCGGGCCGAGCAGCAAGCCGAGCAGCATCAACTACAGTTCCTCCGCCTCGAGCTGTCCTTGCTTTCGCGGCGGCTCGTGCGGCAATTCGCCACGCAGGAACTACAGCACACCGTAGCGCAGGACCGCCAAAACGCCGAGGGCACCCTACGGACGATAGAGGCGGAAATGGAATGGCACAACCGTTACGAAAAGCTATACCTCCACAAGCGGCTGAATCAGGAGGAAGCCCTGCAGGAGGCCTTGACCAGCTTGCCGCCCCGGCAGCAGCAGCCCCTGCCACACTCGCTAGAGGGCCAAGCCTACTACCACTTGGGGTACCGGCTAAAGGCCAATGCCGAGCGGGACTTCGAGCAGGAACTCTTCCACGCCCAGGCCTTGGTTCGGTTGTTTGAGGAAAACGATGTGATGCTAACCGATCAGCTGCCCCGCTACCTGCGTGCTGTCAGTAACCTTATCACTTCTTATTTCCGATTGGGCAAAATGGCAGCGGCTTACCAAAAGATCAAGCAGATGCAACAGCTGAAAACTAATAACTATTACCAAAGTGCCCAACTGCACAGCCTGGCCATGAGCAGTGAAATTCTCTATTGCTTCCTGACGGAACAGACGCAGGTGGTGCGCCGCAATGCCGCCGGCTACGAGCAACTGCTGGAAGAGTACCAGCCGTTCATCCCGCACGAGCGCTACTTGGAAATCTGCTACAACACCGCCGTGGCTTTTCTGACCGGCAAGCAGTACGACGGCTGCCTCGAGTGGCTGAACCGCTGCCTGATACAGCGCGACAACCCGGCTTTCCAAGAACGGCGGGTGGGTACGAAAGTGGGCTTGAATGTGGAGACCCGCGCCATCGCCCTGCGCTTAATCGTGTTTTACGAATTGGGGCAGGAGCGCCTGCTGCGCCGCTTTATCGTCCGCGCCAAGCAGTATTTCAAGGGGGCTGTGCCGGATGGCTTGCAGGCTTTAGCGGGTATCCCGCCCTTCCTGCAGCTCCTCCAGCGCAAGGCTGAGGAAGGCACGGTAATGGCGGATGCGGATGCGCTGGCCACAGCACTGAAGCAGCGCCCCGGCTTTGAGGAGTTTGTGCAGTGGGTAGAGCAATTCAGTTGAGTTGCTACTAAGGGCACGAAGACTGTTTTGGCAATGCCAAAACCCGTACACGCCACGCTCGCATTCGTGCCCGTAGGGCTCCGACAAGCCTTGGCTTCGTCGGAGGAAATTCGTGGCTATAACACTCCAAGCTACAAACGAGCAGAAGAGTAGCCACCAAGGACACGAAGGGGCACGAAGAAACGTTTTGGTGACGCCAAAACCTGTATACGCTGCGCTCGCATTCGTGCCTCTTCGTGACATTCGTGGCTATAACACCCCAAGCTACGGACGAGCAGAAAAGTAGCCACTAAGGACGCGAAGGGGCACGAAGACTGTTTTGGCAATGCCAAAACCCGTACACGCCACGCTCGCATTCGTGCCTCTTCGTGAAATTCGTGGCTATAACACTCCAAGCTACAAACGAGCAGAAGAGTAGCCACCAAGGACACGAAGGGGCACGAAGAACCGTTTTGGTGACGCCAAAACCTGTACACGCCACGCTCGCATTCGTGCCTCTTCGTGACATTCGTGGCTATAACACCCCAAGCTACAAACGAGCAGAAGAGTAGCCACCAAGGACACGAAGCGGCACGAAGAACCGTTTTGGCAATGCCAAAACCCATATGCGCTCCCCCCTCCCATTCGCAACCGTCAACATTCCGTAAGCTTCCCCCCCAACAGGACCGCCCGAGCCATGACCTGTATGACTTTTACCGTGAAGGACTCCGTTCCACTCCGCCTTCATGGCAGGCATTTTGCATTACGCATTTTGCAGTTTTGCCGTTTCAA
>JAAAOU010000195.1 GCA_009908745.1 Bacteroidota bacterium | reverse complement strand
CACTGGCGTCAACGCTTACCATGTTTTTGAGGACGGGGAGCCGCATTCGGAGGCCGTACGCGAGCGTATACGGGCGGGCGGAAGAGATACGATGTACTACGAAATGCTCAATGCTGCCATACAACTGCAAATCGGCGAACCAGAAGTGCCGGTCTACCGGAAGTCCAAGCTGGTGCCCGGCCCGGAGATATTCCCCTTCAAGGAAATCCTGTTCTTCATGGAGCCCTTGGTGGAGCGGCTGGAGGGCACGACGGCTGGATTGGGCACGCAAGAGGCGCCTTCGGTCTTTTCAAGTGAAGCAGGCAAGGTAGCACCGGCGATTTGTTACGAGTCTATATTCGGCGAATACATGCTGGGCTACATCCGCCGGGGGGCGCAAGCCATTTTCATCATGACCAACGACGGCTGGTGGGACAATACGGCCGGGCACCGCCAACACCTCCATTTTGCTTCCCTGCGGGCTATCGAGACCCGGCGCAGCATCGCCCGTTCGGCCAATACGGGCATCTCTGCCTTTATCAACCAACGCGGGGATATATTGCAAGCGACGAGCTACGATGAAGAGGCGGCTATCTCCCGGTCCATGTTGTTCAATGACCGTATCACCTTTTATACGCGCTGGGGGGATTTGATCGCTCGCATCGCGATGTTTGGCGCGGCACTTTTGTTGCTTAATACGCTGGTGCAGACGTTCGTGCCGAAGGAGAAGCAATAGAATCATTTCGGCGGGAACAAGACTGGCAGCCGGTAGCTCCGGGCTAAAGCTGGCTTGCCGCTGGCGTTGGCTTTTTGAAAATGAAACCTTAAGCTCACACCTTCCCCCGGTTGCGCAGCCGCCATACGGAGATCAACAGACGGAACCCCAAGGCTACAGTGCTGATGATGCTGGCCACGCCAAAGAGGATTATCTCCGAGCGGATGTAGGTCAGCATATTGTCTTGGCTGCTGAGAGGCAGGGCGCCGACTATAGCTTCCGGGCCTTGCTCGTCTAGAAAAGTCTGAAAGTAGTTCAGTTCCTGCACCATATAGAAAACCAAGGGTATGAACAGAAAGAACACGATCACCTTAAGGCGCTGTTGCTTTGCCAGAAAGGTGTGCTTGAGTAAAAACAAATAGCGCGTCATGGTAATAGCGACAATCACAAATACCGTATTGGCAAAAAAGAAAGGATAATCTGGTAGCCGCGTGATCATAGGCAGCAGCACCGCTATAACCACGACGATAGTGAATAGCCAGAAGTAGAGTTCGAGTTGAGCTTTTTTGTTCATTTCGTTGGTTTCGGCAATAAAAAAGAGCAGTGCCGCCGCTGAGGCAGTACTGCTCTTGAAGAAACAACTATAACGTATTTTAGATTACCGCAGTACGACCTTCTCTACGGAAGTGCGGCTGCCGGCTTGGACTTTTACCATGTACATGCCGGCTGGCAGTTGGGAGACATTGAAAGGCACGATTTGCGGCGTACCATTCAAGTCGACCCGCGTGGACTGCATCAAACGGCCATCCATGCTGAAGAGGTCAATAGTGGCTGCGTTAGAAGCTTGTAGGTCCAGCGCTACATTGAGCAGGCTGCTGGCTGGGTTGGGGAATACCTCTACGGCGCCTGTTGGCAATGGGTCAGAAACGCTATTGGGCGTAGCCGAGTCGACAATAGTGCCGCGCTCTGGGGCACGGTCGCAGGCCATGTCGCCTTGGTTGGACATTACGCAGGCTTCGGTATCGTAATTGACCATGTCCATGATTTCGATATCATCCACGTACCAGCCTGGGTTGATGCTGTTCGGGATTGCCTCCAGGTCAGATGCGAAGCGGAAGCGGAAGTTTACTGTTTCGCCTGCAAACTGGCTCAAGTCTACGTAGGTAGTGATCCAATCGTCTGAGTCGCCAGAGAAAGCCTGCAGGTTGGGGATGGGCACGGTATTGTAAGCCAGTGGGCCTACGTAGCCGTCGCGGAATAGCTGGTCGGACAGCACCAGCCAGTTTTCACCCTCATCCGTGGAGTATTCCAAGAACCCGCCGTCCAAACGCGATTCTGTGTCGAAACGGTGTGTAAACCGAAGGACGGGCTGCTCGCCGACCACCTCTATGGGCTCCCTCAGGAAGAGGACTTGGTCATTTTCTTCTTCTACGTTCGGTACGTACCAGCTTTTTTCGCCGCTGAAGGCATCGAGTTCCGTCTGCTCCCAAATGTCTATGCCGACGGAATTGACGTTATCGAAAAACCACAAGTCACCGTTGTTCTCCACATCATCGAATAGCTGGGTGATAGAGAATAGCTGTTCGTCGCTGCCTACCTGATAGGAGATGACTATAGACTCATCGTTAGGGATGTCCCCTAGCTCAAAGCGTACCGTATTGCCGTCCACGATTGCGGCAGCACCTTGTTCACTGCCGGTGATGAAGCTCGTGCCTTCAGGCAGCAGGTCTTCTACGATGACATTCGTGACCGAATCCCCTTTATGATTGGTGATGGTCAGCGTCACCTCGATATCGTCGCCGGGTTGTATGAATTCCGTTACCGACTTTTCGATCTTCAATTCGCGGATGCACTGTGGCTTGGGGGCAAAATTCTGCTCGTTGTCGTTGCGGTTGTTGGAACTGTTCTGGTCCGCATTAAAACCAATGCCGCGGCGGGCAAAGACCTCCCATATCAAACACTCGTGGATACCGTCGTAGTTGAGCTCGTCCGCTACTATGATCGCGTTGCGGCCGTCGACGAAGCCCGGCTCGCAGGACTGTAATTTCATGCCGTCCATGACCAGTTGGATAGCGATATTGTTGCCGCCCGTACCGTTGATGAGGTCGGGGTCCCAGCCGTACTCGTCCACCAGTGCCCAGTAGAGGTCCCACAGCGTAACGGTCCAGATTTCACCCAGCGGGTGCGGTGCGGCGGTTCCAATAATGTCGTCCAGCACTTGGTCGTTAATGCTCATGTCCGTAGAGTAGCGCTGACGGCGGATACCAGGGCCGGTAGAGGTCTGGCTCACGGCAAAGGCACCGATACCTCGGCCCATATCGCCAGTGTCGCCTTCTTTTACTGTAGTCACAAGGGTGAAGTAGTCACTCCAGCCTTCGCCCATCTGCTCGTCGTTGAACAGGCAGCTAGCGGCTGAAGGCCCGCCGGTGAGGCGGTTAGAAATACCGTGCCCGTACTCGTGGGCGATGATGCCGTTGTCTAAGTCGCCATCGATCAGCGAGGGGCCATCTTCGGAAGGTAACTGGAAGGTTACATTCAGGCCGTTGCCGGCAAACTGTCGTATGACCGCACAGTCGGAGGCACCTAAAAAGACAGACGGGATTTCAACTTGGTTGCCAACTTCGCCGCCGGCCATGTTAATAACATCGTCCTCGAAGTTGCAAATGATCGCGGCTATAGCACCGGCGTTTTGCGCATTGAGCACTTTACGGCCGAACTCGCAGATCCCGCGGTCGATTAGGGCGACTTTACCCGCCAGTTCCTCACTATTTTGCAGCTCTTCACAGCCCAGTGTAGGTTGTATGGAGCCATCGCTTACGATAGCCACTTCTCCGGATATGGGCGTTGTGTCGATCGGCATGCCAAAATCAGCAGTGCCTACGGTGAGACTGCCGGCTATATCCACCGGGCTGTTGACCGTAAATACGCTGGAGCTGCTATTCCACAAAAACATCTGCATACGGCCGTTCTGGCCATCCGGTGGGGTAGAGAAATTGGCGTTGTTTTCGCCGCTGCCGTCCTGAGCGTTGGCATTGACATAGTCGTTGCCCGCCCCGCCCCGGTCGTAGTTGTTGTCCTGGAAGTTACCCGCTTCTTCGTCGAAGCCGTAGGCATACACGATATCGTGCATCATGTTGTTGGTGTAGAACAACTGTGTGACGGCGGCTTCCTGGTAAGTATCTGGCTCTTGGTTGAGGTCGATGGGGAAATCGAAAATGAGTTCCTCTCCACCATCAGGCTCATCACCTTGGGAGGTGTCGGTCGCATCCACATCCAAGAAAGCGTGGACATTATTGCCCCGGGTGATGGTGTATTCTGGCCCTTCTACGCCGTTGGTATCGTGCCAGCCGAAAGGGGAGGCCGTGCTGTCGGCGGGGTTAACCACCATTTCGCGTGGGCCGTCGTTGGGGCTTTCGTAGGGCAAAGGGTACACATTATACTGTGCGCCGTCGATGAGCAGTGAGCGCTCTGCTTCCCAGGCTTGCCACAGCGGGATGCTGGGCTTTTGTGCCTTGAGGCCGCACTGTGCTTTGTGCTGATGGCTGGGCGCGTCAAAGTTGCAGCTGATGGTCCAGTTGTTCTGCTCCAGTACCAGGCCGGAGAGGGCGTCTACCCGCAGGCTCCAGTAGTCAGCGCTTGTAGGCATGTCTAGGGCGAGGTCCCAAGCTAGGCGGGCCTCTTCGGTTTCGGTGATTTGGTAGACCAGCTGCACCTTGATGTCCGAATTGGAAAACGCGCCGCCGGCAAAGGTGTAGTGGTGCCCATCTTGGCTCTTGAGCCCCAAACGGCCGGTAGAAGGCAGGCCGAGGTGTTTAGCGGCAGCCCGCACGGCTTCTTCCGCGCTTAGCGAGGGGGCAGTGGTGTTGACCCGCTCCGCAATATTCGGGATGAAGCGGTTGGTGGCAAACTTCACCTCATTGTCTTGCACGTGTACGCCGTTGATGGCGTTGTGTACTTCAATGCCTGCGTGCCGCTGATTGAAGTAGAGGTGGGTGGTGCCGTTGTGCTTGCTGTACACGCGGTCGCGCAAGACTACATCGCGTAGCCCTTTTTCGCTGAGCTGCCAAGCTTCTTGCTGCTCGCCCATGTAGCGTAATGCAATGTCTAGCGGCCCCTGCTGTTGGGCAGTTGCCGAGAAATGTAACCCTAGACCTATGAACAATAGGAATAGGTTCGTAAATGTCCTTTTCATACTATCAACATGATTATTGGTAAGAGAAATACAGATATGACTTTTCGGGGAAGGGCAAATGTAGTCAAAAGAAGGAGATTAGGAGTACTTCTTGAATCACAGAATAAAATATCTAGGGGTCTAATCCTCCTTTTGTCGGGGAAAATGCACGACCTTTGTTAGGTATGGCAAAGATGAACCAAAAAAACCTGCTCTACGGCCGGCATCCGGTAGTGGAAGCGCTGCAAAAAGGGGTTTCCCTCGACAAAGTAATGCTGCAGCAAGGCATTCGCGGGGAAATGGAAAAAGAGCTGCGTCACCTCTGCAAGCAGGCGGGCATACCGCTGCATGTGGTGCCTAAGGACCGGCTGAAGCGGCTGACGAGCGGTAACCATCAGGGGGTGGTGGCCTTTCAGGCGCTGGTGCGTTATTACAAACTGGAAGATGTACTGCCCACTATATACGAGCGATCAGAAGTACCGCTTCTCGTCTTGCTCGACAGCGTGACGGATGTGCGCAACTTCGGGGCCATAGCCCGGACAGCAGAGGTCTGCGGGGCACATGCGCTCGTCGTGCCGCAAAAGAATACCGCCCTGATCAATGCGGAGGCGATGAAAACCAGTGCGGGGGCGCTGAACATCCTTCCGGTTTGCCGGGAAAGCAGCCTGATGGCCGCCGTGGAATATCTACAGATGTCGGGTGTACAGGTGCTGGCTAGCGATTTGCAGGCCGAAGCGCCACTACAGAAGCTGGACTTGAAATTGCCGACTGCCTTTGTGCTAGGCGCAGAAGGGGAGGGCATCAGCGAACCAATCGCCCGGCGAGCCGACCAACGGTTCATTATCCCCCAACTCGGGCAGACCGACTCGCTGAATGTGTCTGTGGCTGCCGGGATGATGCTTTACGAAAGTATGCGACAGCGGGGAATTTGAAGTGGGAAGTGGGAAATCGGAAGTGGGAAATCGGAAATCGGAAGTGG
>JAAAOU010000272.1 GCA_009908745.1 Bacteroidota bacterium | reverse complement strand
CAGGGTTGCCAACCGGCGGAGTGGGCAGCGATAAGGTCTGAATACCAGACTCGTCAGCGGCCGCTTGTGCAGGTTCTTCTGCATTATCTTTTTGGATGCCGGAAGCCCCTCCTGCGAACTTGGTCTCCAAGCCATGATCGAAAAAGCAAAAGGGGATCAAACACAGCAGTAGGATGACACTGATTTTGAAGAATCGGTCACTGCCCCGTCCGGGAGGGGGGGCGGCTGACTCCAGCTCCTCCATCTTGTCCATAATCCCTTCTTCCATCTGCTCCCAGCTGAACTCTGGTGGCAGACCCGGGTCGCCTTCCGAGAAAAGCTTGTTGAGTTTGTTTTTATCAGAGTCCATTTGCTAATGTTTTATAGTTGTCGCTTATCAGGTGTTTCTTCAGCCATTTTCTTGCCCGGAAAAATTGGGAACGGGAAGTCTCGGGGCTGATGTCCAAGAGTTTCCCCGCTTCTTTGTGGGTGTAGTCGTCGATGGCAACCAGCATAAAGACTTGCCGGTACCCTTCTGGCATTTGCGTAAGCAAACGTTCAATGTCTGATTTCGATAGCTTGGTCAGTTCTGCTTCTAAGTTTTCTTTGGGTTCTTCGTTCGTATGGTTAAGCGGTACGACGACGGCGTTTTTCTGGTTCTTCCGCAGGTGCTGCATGCATTGGTTGATGATAATCTTGCGCAGCCAGGGCTTGAAATCCCCTTTTGATGTATCGAAGGTGTGAAGGCTCAAAAAAAGGCGGGCAAAAGCTTCCTGCAGGATATCCTTGTGGTCATTGGTGTTGGAGATGTATCGCCGCACAATGGCGTAGGCATAAGGGGCACAGCTTTCGTAGATAACCTGGAAAGCCCCTCGCTCTCGCTTGATCGCAGCCTTGATTACGGTAGATTCGACCACTGAAGTTGTCTTTTTAAAGTAGCCCAAAGGCCACCTTCGTCTTGAAGGCAGCCTTGGGCAAATAGTTGCGGGTGATACCAATTTTCTAATTACAATCTTCGATGTAAGTGCACAGATCGTTGTCGCTGGTAAATTCGAGGACTTCCCCTGAAGAATTTACGGTCACTGTCACCGGATAGACCACTTCGATTTCATTGAGGTTGAAATCGTTGTACACGGCCCAGTAATCGATGCTCTCGTTGAGTGTGAAAGTGGTACCGCCGGCTATTACGTCGACCGGGTAGTTGATGTTAAACCGGCATGGGCTCTGTGCGGAACCACCTCGGTTGAGGAAGAGCAGTACATTGCCCGGGACTTCGCAGAGGGTCGTCGTGTCAATAACGATGTCAACGCCACATCCAACATTAAGCGCCAGGATGAATTCTTCAAAGTTGTTCACCGTTACCGTTGTGCCGTCTATCATGCTTTCAAGGGTGAACGGGTACTCGATAGTCAGGGCTTCACCGCCCAGTACCAGGTTGGCGTACTCGTCCGCGCTGTTGACGGTGATGGGGTTGCCGTCCGTGTCCAACATCTCAGCAGGGTACTTTAACTCGTAGCACAAGAACCCTTGGGCTTCGAAGCCGTCCCCTACAATTACAGGCTCGACGTTTTCGCATTCGCCAACCACGCTGAAGAACTCGTCTACGGTTTCAATCTCTACTTCTTCGCCCGCTTCGTTGATAACAGAAATCGGCAGAATGAAAGCAAGACTTGTGCTGTCGCTGTAGACTGATAAGAATAAGTCAACCAGTTCATCATCGTTGGTAACGCTGTAGGTGTTGCCCTCACCGTCAATAAGATCAACAGGATATACCTGTTCAACGCAAAACAATTCGCCATAGAAACAAGCCGGCAGGGTCTCATTGGTAGACATAGCTGCTGTCCACCCTTGCTGTGGCAAACAAGAGGCAAAATTTATACCCAGTTCCTTATTGGAGCTGACCTGCGCGGACTCGCCTTTAGCATCGACAATACTGATTGGGTACACAAAATCTACTGCTGGATCCACAGCATCTTCCTCCATTGCCGCCTCCAAATCGGCGTTGTTGTTGATGGTCACGATAGCGCCAGACGCGAGTTCCAGCTCAAAAGGGGTTTCTAGCGTGACACAGTTCATGGTAACCGTCCCGGAGCTGTTGTCGGCACGCAGCGCGTTAAAAAGGTTGTTGACTTCCACTTCTTCCGGCGTGTACTCAGGCTCGTCGACAACAATCTCGTCCATGTTGTCCTTTTCGCAGGCGGTGAAGAAAAGGGCGGCCACAAAAAGCAGTAAAATATGTAGTGTGATCGGAAATTTCATAACAGTTGATAATTGTTGGTGGTAAATGAAATAAACTACCGTACGGTTTACACTAGCCTATATGCAGGTGAGGGAGCTAGCGTTGCACGGGGGGGCTTTTTTTTGAAAAAAGTGGGAAAAGCCCGGAAATAAAGGAGTTCGCAGACTTCATTTTTTAAAACACATTCCCGCTATTCCTCTTTATACCTTTGATATTCATTAATAATCAAATACTGCTGTCATGAATAGGAAAGATCTGTTGATCCTTGCTGCCTTACTGCTCTCGGCTTGCAGCCAAAGTACTTCTAGCTCCACGGAAACTGTGGGAGCGTCTGCCGATACTACAAAAACACAGGCACCTGAAGTAGCAGACCTTAATATATATCCCGTTATGCACGGCTCATTAGTGCTAGAGCAAAACGGCACGCATATCTTTGTCGACCCCTACGGCGGCCCTGAGCTGTACACCTCCTTCGAGCAGCCCGATATCGTCGTCATCACCCACCCCCACGGTGACCACCTCGATGAAAAAACCCTAAAAGGACTGGATTTGGCGAATGCTGAATTGATTGCCCCGCAGGTAGTCATTGAGAAAATGAGCGAGGATATCGCTTTCGCAAAAGTGACCGTCATGGCGAATGGAGAAACGGTCAATTCGCATGGAATCGAGGTTAATGCGGTGCCTATGTACAATCTGCCGGAGACGGAAGAGTCCCGCCACCCCAAAGGCTGGGGCAATGGCTATGTGCTGAATATAGGCGGCCGCCGTATCTATATTTCTGGCGATACGGAGGATATACAGGAGATGCGCAATTTGAAAGATATTGATGTCGCTTTTGTCTGCATGAACTTACCTTATACTATGGGCATCGACCAAGCCGCTTCTGCAGTGGTCGAGTTTAAGCCGCGCGTAGTCTATCCCTACCACTACCGCAATGGGAACGGCACCCTCAGTGATGTGGAGCAATTCAAAGCTATGGTCAATGAGAAGACGGATGTGACAGAAGTGCGGCTGGTGAATTGGTACCCTAAAAAAGGGTAAGACTATGTTTGGAGCTTGGTCCTATTACAAACCAAGGACTTATGAACCTGGCGTCATCTTTTTTAGCTTATTTGATCCTGACGATAAATGTCTGGATGTAAACGCGCCAAAAAAGATTTAGCCAGAACCACAATTCCTTGATTTTCATGACGAACCCGCTCCAAACATAGCATCTCTAAGCCTTACACCCGCAGGTGTTCAAACTCCTGCTGCTGCTTCATCAGGGCATCCACGAACGGGCAGCTAGGCTTGACCTTGTAGCCCTTCTCTTCGGCATAACGAAAGGCCTGCGTGACGATTTCCGTGGCCAGGCCTTTGTTGCGTTGCTTGGGGGGCACAAAAGTGGCTTTAAAGTCCAAGATGGTGTGCATGCCGCTTTTTGCCCGCTCGTAGTCCAGAAAAGCGTCTTTTGATTCTTCTAGTGAGGTGAAGAACCGTTGGTTCTCGGCATCGTGTTGTACGGTGGGGGTACTTTCGCTTGGCATATCTTTATAGTGTTTTGCGGTGGAACGGGGTGGGTGGGGGTGGTGTTCGATTGTAGGAATTAATGTGCAGTGTGGTGTTTTTTAGAGTGCCGGTTCAGCTTAAGGTAGTGATATTGTTTTTTTTGTTGACTTTTTAGCATATTATATTTATATTGAAACGGATATTGAATATTGTATCTACTTTCTGTATAACCTCAATCTCTTAGTACTATGAAACTGTTTGAACACCTCTTTCTATTGGAGCGTCTTGATCAACTAATTCGCTTGAAGGCTACGGGCAGCCCGAGCGAGCTTGCTAACCGGCTTGGGCTAAGCAGGCGACAAACGCTAAGGATTCTTCGCGAGTTACGCGAAGAGGGTTTCCCTATTGAATTTGATCGCGGTCGTCAATCCTATGTTTACACGGAGCCGGTCAGTTTGCGATTTGAAGTTTTAGTGGGAACAGAGCATTTAATGAGGGGGTAAAGTTTTATAGATAATTATAAGTCAAGTGCCGTTTTACGTCACTGCTTTTATCTATTATTGCCCATAAATAAGTACTCGAAACTATGGTGGATCACTTCAAACATCAAGGCAACTTGATCGGAGTAATCCTAAGTGGGTATCCCCAAAGCCACTTAAAATAAGTGCGGGGTTCAACTAAAACATTTTGTCATGAAGAGTTTATTTAATGTTTTGATCTTTTCAAGCTTGTGCTTACTGTTTCAATGCACTAATGTCAATGAAGATGAGGCTCTTGTGCCTGCTATACCCTATGAAGAGTCTTGTAATTCGATGAATGACATTGGATATCAAGAAATAGAGGAGGGCAGTATGCATAATCAACTTGTTTTGTTAATGGTTGAAAATTGGAGTATATGTTCGGATGATGCGGTCGACATTGCTGATGAGATGAAACGAATTTTAAATGGCTACAGTAAAAATGTTGTTGAAGCCAACAATATGGATTTTGAAGAATTCAAATCAGTGGTTAATGGTTTGGATCTATCATCTTTCATAAGTGAATTATAATTGAATGAGTCAGGATTTAAGCAACAGATAGACCTGTTAGAGTTTTCAGGTGAACTCAATCAACGAATTTATGGATTGATTGATTTGGTTGAAGTCATGGAGCCTGGCCAAGATGTCTCAACCATACAGGCTGCTATCTGTGAATATTATGAATCAAACAAGATAGGCCTAGATGGCGATGACCTTGTGTATTTCGGAGCGATGGTAGATGTTGCAATGAAATCGGCCGAAATTTGGTTAGATAATGATATGGGAGGTCAGGGATTATTTGCCCAATTTCAAAATAAGCGCAGTGAACTCTGTACGGAATGGCTAGAGAATAGATGGATAGGTGGTGTTATATTAGCAGATGCTACTGGTCTAGTATCTGGAGCTGCTGCATCTGTTGTAAGTAGTGGGGGGGCAGCGGCAGTACCTAATCCTGCATTGGGTGGTTTGCCTACAGCAAGTGTAGTTGGTGTTGTAACAGGTGCTGCTGCTTCCGTAAACAAAGCATGGTAAGATGAAGGAAAAGAAAATCAAACGTATCAAAATGGTGTCTACTGTTCTATTGTACACTATTTTGATCTTGTTTATCAGCTCGTACTTTGACTTGGAAGTATCTACTAACGAATTGCTTTTGAAGCTCAGGGAAAAGACTTTGTTTGCTGTTTTGTTTGGTGCTTTTATAGCTTTTTTTCAGGAATGGATATTGAGAAAAGGACAAGTTGACAGAAGCAAGGAAGACGATTACAGCTGATATACCGACAATTGGGAGGCTTACCGTGACCGCGGTAAACCTCCCAATATTTTTTACGAAATGCCCTAGGTATTCAAAAGACCGGATGAGGGGGCGATGGTGCGGATATTGGGCGTTTTTTGTATTTTTATAGGGTTATACACGATCTCTCACTACAAACATTGGGCTATGAAAGTATTTGAACATTGCTGGCTGCCAAACGGCTTGGGCTGCGCTCTGTTTCTCATTTTGTTTGCCAGCTATATGCCAGCTCCAAGCGTGGCTCAGGTCGTATTCGCCCCAATTGACAAGCGCATCAGTACGGCTATCAGTAAATACGGCGAAGAAGGGGATTTGGTCCTTCTCTCTCTGAGCATAGAGGA
>JAAAOU010000244.1 GCA_009908745.1 Bacteroidota bacterium | reverse complement strand
GGCGTCACCTTGTTGACCCGCTCGTCAGTACATTGCGCCGAAAGCAAAACGGCAACGAGCAGGGTGTAGGGGTCTTTGTGGTCGAGGGGAATAGGCACTTCCGGATAGTAGGACTCAAGAATCTCCGTGATCGCTTGGACTTTCTGTTGCTTGGTTACTCTTCTCATACTTGTTTTTAGGTCGTACAAACAATGATTTGTCAACATTCGATCTTGGGGGCATCCGTCTTTTGGGGAGTAATCGCTTACGCAAAATAATCGAAACTTCCGTGCTCAGTCTGTACGCGCACGCTGGCTTGTTCGGCACTTTCCACCCGGCCAATAACCTGGGCTTCAATGTGGAAAGACTTGGCGATGTCTATCACCCGTTGCGCGTGGGCTTCGGGCAGGTAGACTTCCAGCCGTTGTCCCATATTGAATACTTGGTACATTTCCTTCCAGTCTGTGCCAGACTCTTCCTTGATAAGCTGGAATAGAGAAGGCAGGGGCAGTAGATGGTCCTTCACGACCCGCACACCGTCGATAAACTTGACGACTTTGCTCAGCCCGCCGCCAGTGTTATGGATCATGCCGTGTATGTGGGGCTTGACCTCCTGCAAGAGCCTGGCGATCACCGGCAGGTAGGTGCGGGTAGGGGAGAGGACCAATTTCCCGGCGTCCATCTGCTGGCCGTCCCCAATATCGATCTTGTCCGTCAGCTTTTTGCTGCCGATGTAAATCACTTCCTCCGGGGTGTTGGGGTCGTAGCTGTCCGGGTATTTTGGGGCGTATTCGTGGGCGAAAACATCGTGCCGGGCGGAAGTCAAGCCGTTGCTGCCCATACCGCCGTTGTAGAAATTTTCGTAGCTCGCTTGCCCGTAGCTGGCCAGCCCAACGACTACATCGCCGTCTTGTATGTTATTGACCAGCAGCTCATCGCGCTTCATACGGGCGAAAGCCGTGTAGCCTACGTCAATAGTGCGTACAATATCGCCTACGTCTGCTGTCTCGCCTCCTGCCAAATGTACATTTACGCCGTGCGCTTTCAGTTCTTCTACAAAACGAGCCGTAAAGTTGATGATGGTGCTGATCACATCACCGGTAATCAGGTTCTTATTGCGGCCGATGGTAGACGACAGCAGTATGTTGTCCACGCAGCCTACGCAGCCCATATCATCGAGGTTCATGACGATCGCATCCTGCGCGATACCTTCCCAGACGGAGAGGTCGCCCGTTTCTTTCCAGTACAAATAGGCTAAACTGCCCTTGGTGCCCGCCGTGTCAGCGTGCATGAGGTTGCAGTGCGCCTCGCTGCCCGCGACGAAATCGGGCAGGATTTTGCAAAAAGCACTAGGGTACAAGCCCTTGTCGAGCTGCTTAATGGCGGCATGCACTTCGTCTTTAGTGGCGGAAACGCCGCGCTTGCCATACTTGGAAGATTCGGACATGGTCTCAAATTTGCGCAAATGTAAAAATAGGGATAAGACTTGACAAGGTTGTAAGACTTGACAAGTTTTGAAAACTTGTCAAGTCTACAATAAACTAGTGCCAGCAGCCTATATGCTCCAGCCCTTGGCCGTTGCCATTGCTTTTTTCTGCGGGCATTTTGCCTTTTTGGATCATTTCGATCCGCGCCCGCAAGTCCTCCGCGTGTGCCTTAGCCATATCGTTTTTGAATTTCGCGCCCTTCAACTCACCATCCAGTTCCTTCAACGTCATACGGGCTAGGGCTTTGATATCGCTGAGGTCGGCTTCCTCGCCGCTGGTCATCATAAGCTCGCCCATCTTTTGGACATAAGCCCGTTGCAAGTTGCGGCGGTAGGGGTCAATGGCACGGCTTTGGGCAACCTCCGAAAAGATAGTGGCTTTGGTATCCCCAAACAAATTGCGCATGCTGTAGGCGGCTTTGTTATTCAGTGCCTCGTTTTCCATCATTCTGTTCAAGCGCTTTTCTTGGAACAACAAGTCCAAGCCGTACTCCTGCAAGCCACGGATGAGGTCGATGACCACCGTAGACCCTACCCGGGAGATAATATCTTTTTCCACCATCCATTCCGGTGTGGCGAACAGCTGCCGGCTTAGAAAATCCACAGCAGCCTGCTGACGTTCTTTGGCAACGTGGGTGTACACCGGCCCATCTTGGTCGTAGGTCTTGTCATATTCGTATACACCGCCAACATTGTTAGTGACGTGCCCGACGTAGCGGCGGAACTGGCCGGCTACTTGTTTGTATAGCTCCTCCAAGTCATCGTAGTCCTCGCCATCGCGTGCCGTCCACTCTATTAGCTGGGGCAGGATGCGTTGCAGGTTCTTGATGCCGAGGTCACTGGCTTCCACCGGCTGGCCACTCAGGTCTTCGGTCTGTGCGCTGGGGTCTACCACGCGACGCTGCTGTTGGCCGTAGCGGTAAACCGGGTTGTCGTCGCACTCCTTGATCCACTCGTTCAGCGTAGATCGTTCATCCTCGGCGCTTTCGGCTTCTGGCAACAGCTTGTAGCCATAAATAATGGACCATACATCATAGGGGCCGATTTTGGGCATCAGCCCCGCACCCTTGTCTTCGGGCTGGGCCACGTAATTGAACCGGGCGTAGTCCATGATGGAAGGCGCCACCCCCATACGCTGCACAAAGCCCGCACTACGCAGGGAGTCAACCGGGTAAGCCACGCTAGAGCCCATATTGTGGGGCAAGCCTAGGGTATGGCCTACCTCGTGCGCGGAGACAAAGCGGATCAGCTGCCCCATGAGTTCGTCCTCGAATTTCACGGCGCGGGCCGCGGGGTTGACCGCCGCAGTTTGGATCAGGAACCAGTTGCGCAGCAGGTTCATCACATTGTGGTACCAGATGATGTCACTTTCCAGAATCTCGCCGGTGCGCGGGTCGTGCACATGCGGGCCCATAGCGTTTTGAATATCGGTGGAAACGTAGCGGATAACCGAATAGCGTACGTCCTCGGGGCTCCATTCCGGGTCTTCCTCTGGGCTGGGCGGGTCTTTGGCAATGATGGCGTTCTTAAAGCCGGCGGCTTCGAAGGCGGACTGCCAGTCTTCCACGCCTTGTTTGAGGTAGGGGCGCCATTTTTCCGGGGTGGCGGGGTCGATGTAATAGACGATAGGCTTTTTGGGCTCCACCAATTCCCCCCGCTTGTAAGCTTCCATATCAACGGGGTCCAAACGCCAGCGGGTGATAAAGCGCTTGCTCGCGGCCTTTTGCTCATCGAGGCTATAGTCGATCTGCCGTAGGCTGAAGTAGCCAATGCGGTCATCGTAGTAGCGGGGCTGCCACGGCTCCTCGGGTAGTTCGATGAAAGACTGGTTCATCTCAATCGACAGCGTCTGCGTAAGTTGGTTATCCGGCAGCTCGTCGCCTTTGTAAGTCAGCACATGGCGGACTTCCACGTTTTCAGGGTAGGCGTTGACGTGCTTGATAAAGCTGCGGCCGCTGTCCAACCCTTTGATCTTAAAACGCTTTTGCTGGGACTCGCTCAATGGGCCGAGCATGGGGATATCCGAGGTGAAGAACTTGCTCACGTCTATGACCATGGCCGTGGAGTCGGCGTTCATCGCCTCCACTTTAAAGCGTTCTATGATGGGCTCAAAGTTATTGTTGCGTACGGATTCGTAGATTGGGTCTTCAAAACTAGCTACGCTGTTGTACGACACCGCGCGCAGCAGCAGATGGTCGTCCTGCTGTTCCCAGCGGATGACCTGCTGCGGTCGGGACTTCATGCCCGCTCCGCCGAAATTGAGCCCCTTGACATGGCCGGAGATGCGGCTGACCACGAGTATTTCGCGCTGCAGCAGGTCTTTTTCGATTTCGAAATAGTACTTGTCGTCCACTTTGTGCACGGTAAACAGCCCTTCATCGCTGATGGCCTCTTCCGTGATAATGTCTTCGTAGCCTTTTTCTTTTTTGCCGTTTTTGCTTTCCTCTTCCTGGGCAAAAGCGCTGAAGCTTACAGCCAGGCAAGCCAGCAGGCTCAGCAACGTCCGTGTGCTTTTTATCATCTTCCTATTTTATGGTTGGCGAATGTTTGATTCAGCTGGGGCGAGATGGCAAATATACAAACGAATGTTCGTTTTTCAATTTTCATTGTAAAGCCCGGTAACCAGCATACAGCAGCAACACAAACAACGGCCAGCCCAAAGTCAGGTAATTCAGGTACCAAAAATACTCCCCAGCTTGGCTACTGCCGACAAACTGCTCGGCTTGACCTGAGAAATTGTACTGCCAGTTGCCCGCTAAGCCATAGGCAGCGAAGCCCCACAGCAGGCTCAGGGCAAAAGCAATCAGCAAGCCCATGCGGAACACATTCAGCCGGGGGTCCTGCGCCGAGGGGCCAGAAAAGACAATCAGGTAAACCGCCAGCGGCAAAAGGACAAAGCCCAGCCAAACCAGCAGCGTCCCCGCTGGAAACTTCCCTGCCGGGTCTATGGCCGCCGTAAGCACCGGCGAGCCGGTCAGCAACAAAAACAGGATGAAGGCTAGCAAGCCCAATATGGCGATGAGTAAAGATTTTCGGGTGCTCATAACTTATACTTTTACGGGTGGGTGCTGTTGCAGAAAGCGCACCACCTCGGTAGGCTCATCGGTCAGGCACAGCAAATCGTAGTACTCCCGCCCCCAAGCGAGCTGCTTGAGCAACGGGAAAATCAAGGTGTCAATCTCGTACCGCTGCCGGCCCAAGAAGACCATAGGGCTGTAGTAGTTGAAAGTACCGTAGTGGTTTTGCGTGGCGTCCATGAAAATTTCTTGGGTGGTGCCCGCGCTGCCCGGCGCGCAGATGATACCGTACAGGCTGATGGCCAGCAGGGTGTCTTCGCGTATGCTGTTGGAAAAGTACTTAGCGATATGGGAGGCAAACAAGTTGCTTGGCTCGTGCCCGTAAAACCAGGTAGGGATGGCTAGGTTCAGCGCGCCGTCTGGAAAGCGGTCGAGTACTTTCAGCGCCGCGTCGTGGTAGCCTTCGCTTGTGTAGTGCGGCGCGGGGCGTAAATACCCTAGTGCCTCTTGTAATGCGTCTTCCCCGGCTTCCGCCAAATATCCACCCAAATTGGCAGCCTCCATGATGCCAGGGCCGCCACCTGAGACCACGAAGTAGCCCGCTTGCCCGAGCAGCATGGCGGTACGGGCAGTGATTTCGTAGAACGGGTCATCCCGCCTCGTGCTGTGCCCGCCCATAATGCCTACGCATTTGAGCTGCGTCATGCCCTGCTCGTTAAATTGCAGCAATTGCCGCAGGCCCTCGTCTATAGAGTGGTCGTGTATGCGTTGCCAAAGGGCTTCGTTGATGGTAGGGTTGAATTTATTGTAGGAAAAATGCCGGTAGATGGACAAGTCCCGGCTGCGGCCGTCCACCTCGTCCGCTTCCATCAGCTCTTCCCAGGTGTAGAGCCACTTCCGAAACGGGTCGTAGGGCAGCCGGCGGGTCGGCGGCGGGTAGATTTGCGCCCCGAGCTTGCGCAGTTGCAGCTCTTCTTCCAAACTCAAGTCGCAACCTAAAAAGGCCGTATTGTCAATTTCGTAGGCCGACCAGTCAATATGCTTGTCTTTTAGGGCCATCGCTTGCAGCGTACAGTTTCGCAGGGAGTGCCGGCCTTCAAGCTGTTCGGTAGACGTGATCAGTTCTTCTTTTGGGTGGTCAAACTTCATGGTACAGTCGGATTAGAGCTTGGTGAATACGCTGGATTTGCGGCAGCAGCAGCTGCTGGCCATCGTTGTAAATCACGAAGTCGGCGCGCTTTACTTTTTCCGTCTCCGGCATTTGCTGGTCCATGCGGGCGCGCACATCTGCTTCTCTGCTGCCATCCCGTTTCACTACCCGCTGTATACGCAGAGCTTCGGGTGCGGTGACGGTGATGATCTTATCCAAGGCAGCATGAGCGC
>JAAAOU010000187.1 GCA_009908745.1 Bacteroidota bacterium | reverse complement strand
ACAAAGGCAATCACCCCGCTCACCGCTACGCAGGCCCCTACAATCAGGGCAGCACAGCCGATGACGATCCACTTGGTGCGCTGCGTATTGACGCCGGTGTAGGCCGCCTCCCGTTCGCCCAGCAGCAGCAGGTCGAGTTGGCTCGACTGCCGCCAGAGGATGAAGGAGGGGAGGAGGACCAGAGGCGCCAGCAGCGCGAGCATCTGCCAGTTGGCGCCGCCCAGGCTGCCGAGCGTCCAGAACGTGATGTCGCGCAGCTCGTCCTCATTGGAAAAGTAAGTCATCAAGCCGGTGAGGGCACCGCCCAGGGCCGTAATCGCCACGCCCGCCAGCAGCATCGTCACTACCGAGGTATAGCCTTTGCTGCTCGCCAGCCAGTACACCAGGAAGGTGGTGAGCAGGCTGCCGGTGAACGCCATCACCGTGATCGTCGCGTAGCCCAGCCAGCTGCCGAGCACGCCCAAAACAGAGGCGGAAAAAAGAATGCCCGCTACCGCAAACACCATCGCCCCGCTCGTCACGCCAATCAGCGCCGGGTCGGCCAGCGGATTGCGGAAGAGCCCTTGAATAGCCGCGCCGGCAATGGCCAGCCCGCCGCCCACGAACACACTCAGCAGAATGCGCGGCAGGCGGATGTTCCAGACCAGATAACTCAGCGTCTGCGGCAAGCCGGCTTCCAAACCGAACAGTTGCGCGCCCAATACCCGGCCGACCTGCTGCACCGGCAGGCTGTATGCGCCGATCAGCAGCGCCGTCAGGGCAGAAGCGGCCAGCAGCAGCGTCAGCACCGGGGCCGACAGCCAGCGGGAAAGGTTCCGGTATTTGGGCAGGCTTTGTATCATGGCTTTTAATTCAGGGTGTAAGCATCGGACAGAGCTTGCAGGCGCTCTGATAAATCAGCCGCCGCACGGGCCGCCCGTGGCGTAAAGCCCAGCAAGTACAGGCCGTCCATGCCGATGATATGGCCCTGCTGCCCCGCCGGCGTTTGCGCCAGGCCGGGCACCTGCAACAGGCCGTCCACGCCGCCTAGGCTCTGCAGACCGCTTTTGAAGAGCAGCAATACCTCTGGCTGCGCCTGCATCAGCCCTTCGGCGGATAAGGCGCGGAAGCCCTCGAAGGACTGCACGGCGTTCTGCCCGCCCGCCAGCTCAATCATAGCGGAGGCAGCGGTATTTTTCCCGGCCACCATCAGGCTACCTTTGCCGCGGGCGTAGATGAAGAGCACCTTAGGCGTACCCTCCACCGCTTGGCGGACTTGCTGCAACCGTTTTTTGTCGGCTTCGTAGGCTTGCCGCAGGCGCTTCAGCTCTTGGCCCAGTTCCAGCTTTTGGCTGATTTGTTCGGCCTGTGCCATCGGCTTCTCAAGCGAGAAGGAGCCATCGAGCCACAGCACTTCCACACCAGCGCCTTCTAGCTGTTGCAATGCGGCAGAAGCTTCATCGGTACGCTCCGCCAGCACCAAGTCGGGTTGCAGGCTGAGCAGGGCTTCTACATTGAGTTGACGCACGTGCCCCAGCCGGGGTAGTTGAGCTACCTTGTCAGCCGGGTAAGTGCTCGTCACGTCTATGCCTACGATTTTGTCGCCCTGCCCCAGTTCGTACAGCAGTTCGGTAATGCCGCCGGAAAGGGAAACGAGGCGCTCGTAGGAGGGCGGTTCATCAACCGTATCCTGCGGCTCTGCCTGACAGCCGAAAAGGCTGACGCATAGCAGGGCAAATACCCAATACTCTAATAGTGTCGTTGTATTCATTTTACTGTGGCGCTATGATTAAAGGAATGCTGACCGGCCGGCTGTGCTGTGGCTGAATACTCAGGTAGTAAGTACCGCCCGGGAGGTGGCTTAGGTTGAGTTCTTTGGCTTGAAAACCAGCCGGGAACTGCGCTTCGGCGGCCCATACTTGCTGCCCGTTGGCGCTGAAAAGCTGCATGCGGGCCCGGGTGGTTTGCTCCAGCGTCAGGCCGATAGTAGCGACATCACGCACCGGGTTGGGGAAAACGGTAAAGTCGTTCACTATAGACGATTCCTCAATGGTGTTGGTTATCCCCAAGTCGGTTTGCTCAAAGACCGCTACGCCCGTGCTTGAGCCTTCAAAGTCTATGAATTGCAGTTTATACACCTCGCCCTCCGCTGTTTTTACGAAATAGACGCGGTCTAGCGGCAATGACCAGGAAAAAGTGTTGAGGTCAAAGGATTTCCAATCGTAGCCGATGACATCTAGTGCCGACTGTAGAGAATCCCGGTAGGCATCAAATTCCACCGTAGCGGGGTCAATGCCGTCCGCCTGTGCTACCTCTACGCCCGCGCCAGACAACGTTCCGGTCAGCAGGTAGTTCAGGATATTCCCTTGCCCATCATCCAGAGGGGTAGTATAGCGGGTGAACATCAAATCCCAGTCGCCCGTGGCGGGTATCTCTGTCACTACCTCGTTGCTGGTGAGGGAGTAAAACACCAAGCCTGTATCCTGATGGTTCGATTTGTCTACACTGAAGCTGACCTCGCCGCTACCATCGAAAGCCGCGTGGCGGACTTGGTAACTTGTACCGTCCAGGGCGGAGATTTCCAGTTTGCGGAAGCTGCCGTCGCGCAGTTTGAGGGCAAATAACTGCGTACCCTCTACCGACATGGTAGCCGGGTTGTAAGAACCCCAGCCGTAGTCGAAGGGGTCGCCCGCAGTGCGCATAGCGTTGAACGCGCCGTACTGCCAGTTTTGCTCGTTGTTATAGAGTCGCTCGCCCAGATGGTCTTCCGTGAGCGTTTCGTCGTACGCCTTATCAGGCACTAGGTAAAGCTCTAGGGCACTGTCGTTTTCGTCTGAGCTCGCCGCTTCGTTCAGGAAAACACCTGCATCCTGCAATCCCTGCGCGGTGAAAGCGATATCCCAGGCGGCATCATCCACGCTGACGGCCTCTTGGCTGCCCAAGTCATAGAATACTTGCTGCGTATACCCCGGCCCGTAGGAAACTTCTGCGAACTGTGCTTGTAGCTGGAAACAGGCGGCAAATAGAAAGAAAAAGAGTAGCTGTTGTTTCATGGCTTTTATTTAGACTAGTTTCAAATAAAATCGCTGTTGCAAAGTTGTAGCATTGCTATCGCTTACACAATACCTACTATTGATTAAAATCATAGAACCGCCTATTGGTGGATACCTAATGTAGGGTAACTAAAGTTGTAGCTTTCAATGTTCATGCGGTATACGGGGCCCTTCATAGCTGATAAACTCGTTTAATGCCCGAAAACATGCATAATGGTGTGAACCAAAAAGCCGAAAGGGTGTAGTTGTAAAAGCTTTACTATTACAATTAAAAGTTAAACTTAGCCAACACAATGAAGCAGACGTTTTTTACTTTCGCACTGCTGCTGAGCAGCCTATTTGCCGTTCAGGCACAAGAGACATTATTTAGTAAAAGTGGCAGTGACCTCGACATTGGTTTTTACTTGGCACCAGGCTACCAGTTCACCCAAGCCACTGGCCAGGCGGTACATAGCTTTCAAGGCAGCGCAGGCGTGATTTTCAACAAGCGGTTCTCTTTAGGCGCGGCTTTCTTTACGACGCTCAATGAGTTTACCCCGGAAATGGAAACCAATGATGGCCTTTCTGAGATTGATAGCCAGGTATTCTTACGGGGATGTCCGGCTTTTTGATCGCTATGTGATCGCGTTCTGATGGCTGCAATCGCTTTTAGGGTTGGGCATTCGACTTTACAAAATTTTAAATTTAGATTAATCTAAAAAAGAACTTAGTTTAATATTCTTTTGTTATTTGGGGTGATTGAAATACATTGATCGCATTCAAACCGCATTTTATGTATCGAGTTGTTATCTACCTTTTTTGCAGTTTGTTCAGCCTGGCATTGTACGGGCAGGAAAGCCTTATCGAAGGCAAAATATCCAGCGATGGACATGCCTTGGAAGGCGTCAGCGTTGCCCTGTTGGATACGCCTTTCGGTGCGGTGACGGATGAACAAGGGCAATACAAAATCAAAGGCGTACCGGCTGGCGAATATACCTTGCAAGCCAGCTACCTCGGCTACCGGGCATCTACCGTGGTCGTTCGGCCCAAAGCCGGGGAAGTGAAGGCGGTAGACTTGGCTTTGGAGCCAGATGTTTTACGCTTGGAAGATGTGGTCGTCTCCGCCACCCGCAATGCCGTACCCGCCCACCGTGCGCCCATCATGGTGAACCGGATTGACGACCGGGTTTTCAATCAGACGCAGTCTTTGAGCCTGTCCGAGGGGCTGAGCTTCTCGCCGGGCCTGCGTTTGGAGAACAACTGCCAGAATTGTGGCTTTACGCAATTGCGCATGAATGGCCTATCAGGGCCCTATACCCAAATACTCATCAACAGCCGCCCGGTGTTTTCGGCCCTGGCGGGGGTGTACGGCCTGGAGATGATCCCCTCGAATATGGTGGAGCGCGTGGAAGTGGTACGCGGGGGCGGCTCGGCGCTCTACGGGGGGAATGCGATAGCGGGCACGGTCAATATCATCACTAAGGATCCTGTCCAGAATACCTTTGAGGTCGGCAGCAACCTGGCGTACATCGATGGCGACACCCCGGACCGTACCTTGACAGTAAACGGCAGCATTGTCGACAAAGACTTGCAGAAAGGCCTCAGCTTTTACGCTTTCAACCGCAGCCGCGACTACTGGGATGCGAACGGCGATGGTTTTTCGGAAATCACCCAGCTGGAGAATACGACCTTTGGCTTGGATGCCTTTTTCAACCCGGACGATCGGAGCAAGGTCAAACTCAATCTGTTCGGCATTGATGAATTCCGCCGGGGGGGCAACCGCTTTGACTTGGCCCCCCACCAAACGGATGTCACGGAACAGCTGGATCACCGCATTCTGGGCGGCAATTTGTCCTACGAGCGCTTTTCTAAAGACAAAGCACAGAAACTGTCTGCTTACCTGAGCGCGACTCGAGTAGAGCGGGAGAGCTACTACGGCGGAGGGGGGCGAGTACTGCAGCCGGGCGATAGCCTGACGGAAGCCGATCTGCTGGCTATCAATGCCTACGGGCAGTCGCAGGATTTGTCGCTGGTCGGCGGCTTGCAATACGCCCACGAGCTATCTGAGGACTGGATGCTGACGGTGGGCAGCGAGTATCAGTACAATGATGTGATAGATGAAATGCCGGGCTACAATCGGGAGATTGACCAACGCGTAAGCACGCTAGGTTCCTACGCACAGCTGGAGTGGAAACCCAGTTCAGACTGGTCGTTCTTGCTGGGTGGCCGTTATGACCATCTGAATATCGATGGTTTGTACGCCTTGGATGCGGAGACTTTCCGGAATGAACGCAACTTTGGTGTATTCGTCCCTCGCGCCAGTGCAATGTACTTTTTCAATCCTGGCCTCAAGCTGCGGATGTCCTACGCGCAAGGCTACCGCGCCCCGCAGGCTTTCGATGAGGACTTGCACATTGAGACCGTAGGGGGGGCAGCTTTGTTTACCCGCCTTGACCCGGATTTGGAAACCGAGCGTTCTAACAGCTACAGTGCTTCTTTGGATTATACCTATCGGCAGCCGGGTTTTGAATCCAATTTTGTAATAGATGGTTTCTACACGCAGCTCAACAACCCCTTCATCACAGCCAACCAACTGGGGTTGCCTAGCGGCGTGGCGGTGATTACCAAGCGCAATGGGGCAGGAGCAACCGTTGCCGGGGTGAATATGGAGGCCAATCTGGCCTTTTCTAGCCGCTGGATGTTGCAGCTAGGCGGCACGCTGCAAACGGCAAGCTACGAGGAAGCAGAGGAGATATGGAGCCCGGAGGCTGTGAACGATGCGAATCGGGATAGTGTCGTTACGGCTTCCCGCTTGCTACGCACGCCTGATGCCTACGGCTTTTTCACTGCCAATT
>JAAAOU010000308.1 GCA_009908745.1 Bacteroidota bacterium | reverse complement strand
GACGCGCTCGGGGATAGAGCCAAAGTAGTGATCGTCGAGTTGCTGGCCCTTGGGCGAATGCTTGCCCAGCAGGGTGCGGCCGGCAAGCAGCAGGTCGGCGCGGGCGTTGAACAGGGCTTCGTCGATCAAAAAATACTCTTGCTCCCAGCCCAGCGTTACAGTTACCTTGCTGACAGCTTCGTCGAAGAGCTTACAAACCGGTATGGCGGCTTGCTCTAGGAAGGACTGCGACTTAAGCAGGGGCAGCTTGTAGTCTAGCGACTCACCGCCGTAAGTGACGAAGATGGTAGGGATACACAGCGTTTTGCCATCGCCGACTTCCAGTATGAAAGCAGGGGAGGAGGGGTCCCAGGCCGTGTAACCCCGGGCCTCGAATGTAGAACGCAAGCCACCGCCGGGGAAAGAAGAGCCGTCTGGTTCTTGCTGTACCAGCGTGTCACCGTCGAACTCCTCCAGTATCTCGCCGTCGGGGCGAAGCGTGAAGAACGAGTCGTGCTTCTCCGCCGTGCGGCCGGTCAGCGGCTGGAACCAGTGGGTGTAGTGGGTCGCGCCGTGGTCAAGTGCCCAGCGCTTCATCGCATCGGCGACCACATCAGCATCCTCGCGCGACAGCTTGGCCCCTGACTCGATAGCCAGCTTGACGTTGTTGTAAGCTTCTTCCGTCATGTACTCCTTCATGGAGTCGTCATTAAATACGTTGCAGCCGAAGAAGCTGGAAATCTTGTTGTCGGGTACGTCCACGTACTCCAGGTCAAAGCCTGAACGGTTCAGTATGGTGTCCAGGGCTTGAAATCTTGAAAGACTCATAGGAAATATGCGTGTTGATTGTTGGTTAAAAGATCAGTTCTGTTTGTCCTGCCGGGCTTCGGCTGTCAGGCTGAATTTCCGGCAAGCTTTTGAGTTCCTTGTGTAAATTTAATAAATTCTTACGTCAATTGTGCATCGTTCCTGCTTGATGCCAAGACTACCCCCGGTTGAACACCGAGGGTAGAGAAATGGCATATTCCTATGCAGGAACTAGAACTGACGTTCTATTCTTAGAGATGCTAACATAGCATCCCTTACTTCACGGACAGCTGATAGGCTGGTTCCGTGACGGTACCTTCTTCGTAGGCTTCCATATCGTGCTCGGAGACATCCAAGCCGCGCTCTTCGTCTTCTTCGCTCACCCGTATGCCTATCGTGACCTTCAGCAAGTACATCAGGCTGAAGGCGAAAACGAAGGTGAATAAGCCGATGGACATCGTGCCGTAAAATTGCACCCACAGTTGGGCTAGGCTCGCCTTAGCGCCGAATATACCCACAGCCAGGGTGCCCCAAACGCCGCAGACTAGATGCACGGAAGTAGCACCCACGGGGTCATCGACCTTGATGCGGTCGAAAAACACCACAGACACGGGTATGACCATGCCAGCGATACCGCCAATCAGGATAGCGTCGGTAGGCGTCATGACATCCGCGCCCGCCGTAATGCCCACCAGTCCACCCAGTATACCGTTGAGTACCATGGATAAGTCGTGCGATTTGAACAGGGAGTAGGATACTATGAAAGCACCCACGGCCCCTGCCGATGCCGCTAGTGCCGTAGTGACAAAGACCAAGGACACAGCAACGGGGTCAGCCGAAAGCACGGAGCCGCCGTTGAAACCAAACCAGCCAAACCATAGCAGGAATACGCCGATAGCGGCCAGTGGCATACTGTGCCCCGGGATGGGCTTGATGCCGTTGCGGGTGTATTTGCCACGGCGTGCTCCCAGTAGCAACACGGCAGCCAAAGCACCCCATCCGCCCACCGCGTGGACGAGGGAAGAACCGGCGAAGTCGTAAAAGCCTGCGGCGTCCAGCCAGCCAGCGCCCCACTTCCACATTCCCGTTATCGGGTAGCTGATGGCGACAAACAAAGCGGCGAAAACCAGAAAAGCGTTGAGCTTGATGCGCTCCGCTACGGCACCGGATACGATAGTAGCGGCAGTCGCGGCAAACATCCCTTGGAAAATAAAGTCTGTATAGTAAGTGTACGCACCGTCCGCGTAGCCAATGCCTCCTGCCTCTCCGGCGGGCATGTTCAGGCCGAAGCCTGCAAAGCCAAAAAAGCCGCCGGCATTGGTGCCAGGGTACATGAGGTTGAAGCCAATCAAGCAATAGGTCAGCAAGCCAATCGCTATAATCATGGCATTCTTAAATAGGATATTGACGGTGTTTTTACGCTGTACGAAACCCGCCTCTAGAGCAGAAAAGCCTAGGTGCATGACGAATACCAGTACCGTAGCAACCAGCATCCATACATTATTGGCGGTGAATAATGCCTCATTCATGGTGTATAATCAATTGTGTGTTGTGGTGGAATAGCGCCGCAAAGACGCCTTTTTGATGATGCGTGGGAAGCACTGAGCTTCCAATGGTCAGATCGCCTCCGCGTTAGTTTCGGACGTGCGGATGCGTACAATATGCTCGACATCGTACACAATCACTTTGCCATCGCCCACTTCGCCGGTACGGCCAGCTTTCACAATGGTGTCTGTGATTTCCTCGACACGTTCCTCCTCGCAGAGTATGTCTAACTGTAAACGGGCTATGTAATCGGAGTCGTAAGTGCTGCCACGGTAGACCATTTTATGGCCAGTCTGCAGCCCAAAGCCCTTAACTTCGGTGAGGGTAAAGAAACGCACGCCAATTTTTGCCAAAGCGTCGCGTATCTGCTCGAACCTCGAAAGCCTAATAATTGCTTCGATCTTTTTCATTTCTGTTCCTTTTTATGCAGGCAAAAAAAGTGAACCCTAACCGCGGACACAGTTGAGTTGTTCCTAATTTGCCTACAAGAATATACCAATAGAACGGATCCGTAAATCGAACGATACCACAATGATAAAGCGGGAATGTCGGCAGATATAATTACTTTTGGGGAGCCCTGTGACGCCCAAACGAAGCCATGCTTTTGTAAACCACTGGCAATCAGTGATATAATAGCTTTGGTATTGTTATGTTCAACCTGCAAAAAGACCAGCTCTTCACGCTTGTCAAGTCGTTGACGAAAGCCGAAAAGCGCAGTTTCCGCTTGTATGTCAACCGATTGCAAAGCAGCGCTAAGTTCATTCAGCTCTTCGATGTGCTGGATAAAATGGAGGCTTACGACGAGGAAGAAGCCCTGCGCAGGCTGCCGGGGGTGAAAAAGAGGCACCTGGCTAACCTAAAGCGGCATCTCTATAAACAGATTTTGACGAGCCTCCGGCTGATCCACATTCAAAAGAGCATCGATATTGAGATCCGGGAGCAGATCGA
Source organism: Bacteroidota bacterium (assembly GCA_009908745.1). Taxonomy (GTDB): domain Bacteria; phylum Bacteroidota; class Bacteroidia; order Chitinophagales; family Saprospiraceae; genus Phaeodactylibacter. Next base: position 2,595 of record JAAAOU010000308.1, on the reverse strand, counting down.
CTTTGCCCGCATCTTATACGGCAAGGGGATGTACATGCAGGCGCTGCGCATATTGGAAAGCACGAAGCGCAAAGCCGTCGACCATCATCAGGATATCCTGCACCTGGAGATCATCGAGTTTCAAAAACTGATCGAAGCCCGGCACATTACCCGTAGCCGCAGCGTACAAAATAAGATGGAAGCGCTTTTGGAAGAGGCTGAGGAACGCAGTTACATTGCCCACTCTAGCAATCTGTTCTCTAATTTCAACATACAGATGCACGGTTGGTACATTCAGTACGGCCACATCAAGAGCGAGGCCGAGCGCGAGCAGGTACAGGCCTACTTCCGCCGGCACCTGCCCGCTGAGCAGCTCGACCGGCCGCTGACGTTTTTTGAAAAAGTCAACCTGTATCAGGCCTACTTTTGGCACCGGTATATCCTACTCGATTTTAGAGGGGCGCTCGACTACGCCCGTCAATGGGTTGCCCTGTTCCAAGCTAATGCGCAGATGATGGAGAAAGACCCCGTGCTCTTCATGCGGGGGCAGTACTACCTGTTGGTGCTGCTGTATTTGTTGCGGGATACGGCGACCTACGGTGAGGAACTGCGTTGCTTCGAATCCTTCGTCGAGGAAGTACGCGAAGGGCTCAATGAAAACGGGGAGCTGATCGCCATCGTCTATCTCAATCTCAGCCGGCTGAATTACGCCTTCATCAGTGGCCAATACCAGCAAGGGGTAGCCCTCATCCCGGAGATCAACGCAGAGCTCAAACGCTTGTCCGCAGATACGGACGTACACCGCATCCTGCTTTTCTACTTCAAGTTTGCGTACCTGCATTTTCTGATGGGGCAGTGTGAGCAAGCACTGCATTACCTTAATGAAATCATACACCTCAAAGCTGGGCATTTGCGCGACGACTTGCTGCACAACGCCCGGGTCCTGCATTTGCTGTGCCATTACGAACTCGGCAATTACCATTTGCTGGAATACCTCATCCCTTCGGTCCGGCGCCTATTCGATAAAGCCACCGACCTGAGCCCTATGCTGAGCCAAACTGTAGATTTTTTGGCGCAACTGTCGGCTTTGCCCTTATCAGAACGGCCCGCCGCGACCCGTACTTTTCAGCGTGCGCTAGCCCAGTCGAGCGCTTCTGAATACGAGAAGAAAGCGGTCAATTACCTCGACCTGCCAGCTTGGCTAGAGGCTAAATTGGCCCCGAAAGCGAAAAGCACCGGGCTGTAATTTTTTTGCTGCCCCGTGGCTCTTATCTTTACAGCGTACATTCAACCATGCCCATGCGCCCACTACTACTGCTGCTACTGCTATGCTTGCCTCTGTTGCCCTACGCACAGGTAGATTCCCTGCGGCAACCCCCGGAACCCGATCAGCAGGCCATCGAAGATTTTTTGCAGAATACGGATAGTGAAGGCACCTTTGACTTCAACGCTATATTCGAAGACCTGGCTTATTATCAAGAAAATCCGCTGGACCTCAATACGGCAAACGCAGAAGACCTGCAAGCGCTTGGTTTGCTGTCCGATATCCAAGTCGTCTCCTTCATCAATTACCGGCGGCAGGCTGGGGAGTTGATCGCGATCTACGAATTGCAGGCGGTACCGAGCTTCGACTTGCTGACCATACGGCGCATTCTGCCCTACGTGACAGTCGGTGGCGATTTGGACGATTATCAAACGCCGATAACACAGATGCTCGCGCAGGGCGACAACGAGCTGTACCTGCGCTGGTCGCGTATCGTGGAGCAGCAGCGCGGCTTTACCCCCATTGGGGCAGACGAAACCGGCAGCCGCTACTTAGGGGACCCGAACCAATTTTACGTCCGATACAAGCACGCTTACAGCAACCGACTCAGTTACGGATTCACGGCGGAGAAGGATAGGGGGGAGGAGTTTTTTACCGGAAGCAACCGCAAGGGGTTTGATTTCTATTCCGCCCACCTGTTTTTGAAGGACTACAGCAAGACGGTGAAAGCAGTAGCACTGGGGGATTACGCCGTTAGTTTTGGGCAGGGCTTGATCCTCTATTCGGGCTTTGGCTACGGCAAGAGCTCCTTGGTGATGAACATCAAGCGGACCACACAGACGCTACGGCCCTACCGCTCGGTAAACGAGTCCAATTTTCAGCGGGGCGCCGGGGTGACGCTGGCCTTTGGCGACCATCTGGAAGTCACAGCGCTGGCTTCCTACCGCCGGCGGGACGCCAATCTGCTGGAACCGGATACTAGCGATGTTGAGCAGGAAATCCGCCAAGTCAGCTCTTTGGACATCGATGGCCTGCACCGAACGCCCAATGAAGTAGCCAACCGCAATTCAATCAACCAAACCTCACTCGGCGGGCAAGTGAAGTGGAAAGGCGACTACGGGCACATCGCCCTTAACGGCCTGTATGAAGCCTTGGACGCGGAGCTGCGGCTGTTCCGCCCGGCACCCTACAACCAGTTCAACTTTACCGGTGAGGCGCTGTACAATATCAGCTTGGATTATTCTTACATTTTTCAAAACTTCAACTTCTTCGGGGAGACTGCCCGCAGCAGCAACGGGGCAATCGCCACCATCAACGGCTTGCTGATGGGGCTGGACCGGCGGGTGGACTTG
>JAAAOU010000193.1 GCA_009908745.1 Bacteroidota bacterium | reverse complement strand
CAGCCCGAAGGCGAAGGAGTCCGTAGTGGTTTCCCCTATGCGGTAGTGCCTGCGGGCGAAACCTTCCCGGCGAAAGCCATGCCGGCGAAGCAACGCTAGGCTAGCGGGATTATCGACGGCGGTGTAGGCCTCCACCCGCTCGAAGCCCAACTCATCAAAGCCCGACCGCAAGACAGGAGGGACAGCCTCTTTCATATAGCCTTTGCCCCAGTCGCTTTCCCGGTAGAGCGTGTAGCCCAACTCGCCTTTTTTGTGTTGCCGCCAAACAAGGTGGAAGCCACAATCACCCATCAGACGGCGGTCGCCGGCTTTGTAAATCAACCACAAAATGGAGGTGAAGCGCTCACTGTGGGAGACATTGGTGTAAAACCGGCGGCGGAACAAGTCCTGCTCGGGCGGTTCAACACCAAAGCGCCGGAATACCGCTTCCGCTCCCTCCGTTGCGAACAAACGCAGGCTGTCGGCTAGGTCTAAACGGTGCAGGCGGAGACGGGTGGTGAGAATATGGGTCATTTTGTATTTTTAATACCGCGCTTTTGCTTTAGCAAGGCGAATCAGCCTTTCCAGCACGATACATTGGTCCAACTCGTCCTTCTCTTGCGCTGTCAGTCCTTCATTTTTTTCTTTGTCTATTAAAAATTCTAAGCGGGCCTGCATCTCATCTCCAGCTTTCAGTTCAAGTACTTTTTCGGGCCCCAAGTTGGCTATAAAGCTTGCCACATCATTATATACGGAAGTCGTGGTCATGGTGATTTTTTTATACTATAATACAGCAACAGGCAAAATCATATTTTCATTCCTACAAACTCGTCTTTTTTAGCAAAAAAAATCGGGCACCCCTAAAGGCCCAACATATCCTTCATACCAAATACCCCCTGCTTGCCAACCAGCCAATGCGCCGCCTGCAGGGCCCCCTTAGCAAAACCTTCCCGGCTGTGGGCCTCATGGCGTATGGTAATGGTGTCCACCGGGGAAGCATAGCGTATTTCGTGCGTGCCCTTGACGTCGCCTTCCCGTTCGGAGCGGATAGGGATAACCGCTGGGTCATCCGTGGCTTCGTTGCGCCAAGCCGACTTGCGGCTCAACCGCTCAATCATCGCCTCCGCCAGGGTGATGGCCGTGCCGCTGGGCGCGTCGAGCTTTTGCGTGTGGTGGATTTCCGTCATCTCTGGTTGGTACTGCGGCCAGTCTTCCATAAGCTGTGCCAGCTGCCGGTTGAGTGCAAAGAAGAGGTTGACACCTACGCTGAAATTGGAAGCGTAGAAAAATGCGCCTTCTTGCTCCGCACACAGCTTTTCCACTTCGCCAAAGCGGTCCAGCCAGCCCGTGGTGCCGCTTACGACTGGCACGCCCGCCCGCAGGCAAAAGGTGATGTTGTGAAACCCTGCCTCCGGCCGGCTGAAGTCGATAGCTACATCAGCGGCTTTTATATTTTCGGTGGTCAGCTCATCCGTGTTATCCGCATCTATGCGGAGCACGATTTCATCGCCGGCATCCAACGCTAGCTGTTCAATGGCTTTTCCCATCTTGCCGTATCCCAGAATTGCAATTTTAGGCATGTCGTTTCAACTTTTTCTCTTTTTCATGTGACCCTTTGTGCTTGCCGCCGTCTAAAAGCCAACTCTACACTAAACAAATAAGCACTTTTAAGTTACGGCCCTGTTGGCGCCAGAATCCCAAATGATATCCCAAATCTCATGTTTGACTAACGCCCTGGCAAAAGCCGGGGCTTTTTTTATTCCTCATCCAGCAGCCCTTTCAGCTCATTCAGCTTCATCATACACTCTATCGGCGTCATACTGTTGATGTTCAAATCCGTAAGGGCTTCTTTGATTTTGCCGGCGGTGGGGTCGACGGTTTCGAAAATACTAAGCTGCAAGGTCTCGGTGGAGATATTGCTCGTATCCGGCTTGGCCGCCTGAACGTCACCGTTTTCCTCCTGATTGATGCGCTTTTGCTCCAATTGAGTGAGAATGTGGGCGGCGCGTTCCACAATCCCCCTCGGCATGCCGGCCATTTTAGCGACGTGGATGCCGAAACTGTGCTCGCTGCCGCCGGGTACCAGCTTCCGCAAAAAGATCACTTTGTTGCCTACCTCGCGGGTGGAGATATGGAAATTCTTGATGCGCTCGAATTTGTTAGCCAGCTCGTTCAGCTCGTGGTAGTGGGTGGCAAACAGCGTTTTGGGCCGGGCGCTGCCGTTGTTGTGCAGGTACTCGGCAATCGACCAGGCAATCGAAATACCATCGTAGGTGCTCGTGCCGCGCCCGATTTCGTCCAGCAAGATCAAGCTACGGTCGGAAATGTTGTTCATGATGGAAGCCGTCTCGTTCATCTCTACCATGAAGGTCGACTCGCCGGAGGAGATGTTGTCGGAGGCCCCAACCCGCGTGAAGACCTTGTCGATCAAGCCGATTTCCGCAGCTTCCGCTGGTACGAAGCACCCCATCTGCGCCATCAGGCAGATCAGCGCGGTTTGCCGCAGCAGCGCCGACTTACCCGCCATGTTGGGGCCGGTGATCATCATGACTTGCTGCGCTTCGGTATCGAGGTATACATCATTGGGCACGTAAGGCTCGTCGATCGGCAATTGCTGCTCGATGACCGGGTGGCGGCCCTGCTTGATGTCAATAGCGGTACCTTCGTTGATGGCCGGGCGGCAGTAGCGGTGTTTTTTGGCCCCCCGCGCGAAGCCCAGCAGGCAATCGATACGGGCCAGCAGATTAGCGTTGTACTGAATAGGCTGAATATAGTCGGCCAGCGTGATGACCAGTTGGCTGAAGAGCTGCTCCTCCAGCACCAGTATTTTTTCTTCCGCCCCCAGGATTTTGGACTCCAACTGCTTGAGCTCTTCGGTAATGTAGCGTTCGGCGTTGGTCATTTATTGGTGACCTCCAGGTAGTAGCCAAAAACGTTGTTGAAACCGATTTTCAAGCTGGAAATACCGGTGCGCTCACTCTCCGTTTGCTGTATATTGAGCAGCAGCTCTTTGCTGTTGTTGACAATACTGCGGAGGTCATCCAGCTCGGCGTTGAAGCCATCCGCCATGACGTTGCCCTTGGCGAGGTTGACCGGCGGTTCATCTACGACTTGCTTTTTGATTTCGTCGCGCAGCAATTCGCAGGGGTTCAGCCCCTCCCCTATTTTAGCCAGCTGCTGGTTGTCGGTGCTTTGCAAAATTTCCTTGATCGGCTTGATCAGTTCCAATGCTTTTTGCAACTGCTTGACCTCCCGGGGATTGACCTTGCCAAGCGGCACTTTGGAAATCAGCCGCTCTAGGTCGCCCATCTGCTGCAGATACTGGCCAAGCTCCGTGTTAAGCTGCTGCTGCTCGTAGAGGTAATCGACCACTTCCAGGCGGTTGTCAATCGCAGCCTTAGCCGTCAAGGGCAATACGCACCATTTTTTGAGCAAGCGCGCGCCCATAGGCGAGACGGTATGGTCCAGCACTTTGAGCAGGGGCACGCCGGTCTCGTGGTTGCTGTAGACCAGCTCCAAGTTGCGGATGGTAAAGCGGTCCAGCCATACATAATTGTCGGGTTGGATGCGGCTCAGCCCGCTGATGTGCTTGAGGTTCTTGTTTTCGGTCGTGGCCAAATAGTGCAGCGTCGCCCCGGCCGCAATTTGCGCCAGTTCCATATCCTCTACGCCGAAGCCTTTAAGGTTCTGCACCTCGAAGTGCTCCAGCAGTTTCTCGCGGGTGTAATCTAGGGTGTACACCCATTCCTCCATCATGTAGGTGTACAGCTTGTCGCCAAACTGCTTGTGAAAATCCTTTTTGCGGTCCTTAGGGAAAATGATTTCCGAGGGCGAAAAGCTTTGCACCAGCTTATCGACGTAGGCCAAGCTGCCCTCACAAGCGAGAAATTCCCCGGTGGAGATGTCCAGAAAAGCCACGCCCGCCTGCTCTTTTTTACCAAAGTAGACAGACGCCAGAAAATTGTTGGATTTGTGGTCCAGCAGCTTGTCGTCCACGGCCACACCGGGGGTCACCACCTCCGTCACGCCCCGGCGTACTACTTTTTTCTCCTTGCTTGGCTTTTCCAACTGCTCGCATATAGCCACGCGGTAGCCCGCCCGCACCAGCCGCGGCAGGTAAAGGTCCATGGAGTGGTGCGGGAAGCCCGCCAGCTCGATGTCGCTGCCGCCGTTGTTGCGCTTGGTCTGCACAATGCCCAGCACTTGGGAAGCGGTCACGGCATCTTCCCCGAAGGTCTCGTAAAAGTCGCCCACCCGGAACAGCAGGATAGCGTCCGGGTGTTTGCCCTTGACCTTGAAGTACTGCTGCATGAGCGGGGTGACCTTCTTGCTGCCTTTCTTTTTGGTTGCCTTTGCCAAAGCGGAGGTGGTTTTGGTTAGCCGACAAATATAATGGATCGCTTTGGGTTTGGGTAACCGGGGGCGCTAGTTATTCTTTTTTCTCGAAAGTATAGACGGTAAACCGTTCCCCAGCTTGTGTAACATACTTCAGCTGATACCCTTTGGCTGCAACGCTGTTCAGGGCTTGATTAATAAGCGTAATGCTTTTTTCCTCGCTTTCTCCCAAGTCAATTTCTTCTTCTTGCCCGTCCGCGTAGACAATTTCAATTTCCCTATCGATCCCAAGGCTACGTCCTTTAACCACCTGCACCGTAGCGTAAGCGACGGAAGGGGCTTGGGATTGATCGATCTGTGCGCTTAAAAAGAGCGTGCTGGCAATGGCGATGAGTACATACAAAGGTGTCTTTGACATGGCGTTATCGTTTTAGTTGATTACTAAGGTAAGCTTTTTGAAAGCTTGCCGTGGTAACGCCTCGATGATATTTCCTCGTTTTTGCTTATATTTAGCGACGCTCGATCAATAACTGTCGGCTTTCTAGGAGTGCTTTTTCCTTTATCCTGCGTTAAGGAACCGCCGCCCTTAGGCCCACTAAGGGCGGGAACCCTCGCCTTGACTAAAGAAAAAATCACTACCCTAGCCAAACACGACACTTATTAAACTTGCGTCGCTTCACGAAAACGAAAACCGCTTTTATGCTACTACGTTCTATTTTTATTGCCTTGTCTTTGCTCTTTTCACTGTCTTCCATCGCCCAGGAATCGCCCGGGGCTGATAGCGACACGCTTATCATCGGGTATTACGATTCGCCCCCTTTCGTCATCAATGCAGAAGGGGAACAGCCCGAAGGCGTCAGCATCTGGCTGTGGCAGCTGATCCACAAAGAGCTGCAACTCCCCTACCGACTGGAGCGGATGCCGTTGGACAGCATTTTGCAAAAGCTGTCGGCTGATGAGATCGATATGAGCCTCAACCCGCTGACCATCACGAGTGAGCGGTCGGAGCGTTTCGACTTCTCGCCGCCCTACTACATTTCGAACGCCACGGTCATGGTCGAGGCGGCTACGCCCTGGCAACGCGGCCTGCAATTCCTGAAGTCGTTCTTTTCCATCAATTTCTGGCGGGCGATTATGGCTTTATTTGTGGTGATTTTCATCTTCGGCTTCGTGGCCTGGCTGTTTGAGCGCCGCGCCAACCCCGAGGAGTTTGACCCGGGCTGGAAAGGCGTATGGAGCGGGGTTTGGTGGTCGGCGGTGACCATGACCACGGTGGGCTACGGTGACAAGTCGCCGCGCTCTACCGGCGGCCGCATTGTGGCTTTGGTGTGGATGTTTGCCGCTATCATCATCATTTCCGGTTTTACGGCCAGTATTGCTTCATCGCTGACGGTCAACCAGCTGGGAGGCGACCGTTCGGATATTTTTGCCTTCAAGGAGGAGCCGCTGGCGACGGTGGCGGGCTCGGCTACCGAAGAGTGGCTGCAGGACCACTTTTTCAAGGAAATAGAACAGTACGAAAGCTTGCGATCTTGCCGCGAGGCGCTAGAAAAAAAGGAGGTGGAAG
>JAAAOU010000017.1 GCA_009908745.1 Bacteroidota bacterium | reverse complement strand
GGAGCCCCCTTCGTGTGCCTTCGTGCCCTTCGTGGCTAAAAAAACGGCCACGCTCAATGGCGGCTGAAGAGCGCCACGAATTACACGAAGGGGCACGAAAATACGCGGCGTACGCCCTATTCGGGGCCGCAGGCCTCGGAGCCCCCTTCGTGTGCCTTCGTGCCCTTCGTGGCTAAAAAAACGGCCACGCTCAATGGCGGCTGAAGAGCGCCACGAATTACACGAAGGGGCACGAAGACATGCGCGGCGGGTTGGCCTAGGCATGCACACGATACGCTTGCATTCGTGCCCTTCGTGGCTAAAAAAACGGACACGCGGCACTGCATCGTAAGCAACCAAAAAATAGCACCAATTATTTCATAAAAACAACTCAAGCATGTACCCACGCACCCTACTCACCAGCGCGCTATGCCTGTTCGCCCTCTCCCTGCTGTCGCAAACGCCCGCCTACCCGAAAGTTTTCCGCCTGCAGCTGACCCTCAAAGACAGCAGCACTTACACGGGGCGCATTCTGGAAGCCGAGGAAGACCAATTCCTTTTCTACGGCAGGAACATCCGCCGCCGCTTCAACGTAGCCCGGCAGAACATACTGCGCATAGACACCCTTGGCCCTTGGCGCCCGTTCCTAGATGGCTTCCACAACGTCGCTACCCCCGCCAACGGGTTCAACCTGCGGCAGGGCGATGTCTACTACAAAAACTACTGGGTGACCCTGAATACCTTGCATGTGGGCTTGACCGACCGCTTCTCTATGGGGGTGGGCGTGGATATTATTTCCAGCTTGTTCGTCAATGAACCTACACCGACGATGCTCTTCATGCCAAAGTATACTTTCCCTATCCGGGACAGATGGCAGGCGGGCGTGGGGGCGATATGGCTGCGCCTGCCGGATTTCGACGGTTTTATCAGCCATCAGTTTTACTACTTCGCGCTTTCCTACGGTGATGCCTACAGCAATATATCGGCGGGCCTGAACTACACCATCGTGGAGGGGACATTCATCCCGGACCCCGTTTTCACCTTTGCTGCCAAAAAGCGCCTGTCTTCAGCGGTGGGCCTGGAAATGGAATATTACATGGGTGCGCCTTTGGAAGGACTGGGTGCCCTGCTGGGCGTGCAGTTCATCGGCCGGCGGCTGGATTTCTCGATCAGCGTGCCGCTGGCGGCGGGGGATAATGGTTTTTTCCTGAGCCCGGTGCCTTTGCTGGGGCTGGGAGTGAAGTTTGCGGGGCGGCGGTGAGTTTGTGGCGCGAATGCCACGTCTCGTCTTGCATTCGTGCCCCTAAGGCCCTGACAAGCGCAGCTTCGTCAGGGGCGACACAATACACTAGGCAAGCGCTACGTAAGGGTAGCCACCAATTTCACGAAGGGGCACGAATATCTTGCCTTCCTGTATCTTTGCGCCATTCATGGCTACAGTACACAACACGCTCGCATCGTGCCCGCAGGGCTCCGACAAGCGCAGCTTCGTCCGAGAAAATTCGTGTCATTCGTGGCTACAGCACACTGTTTGCGCGGCATAAGGGCAGCCACCAATTTCACGAAGGGACACGAAGACTGTTTTGGCTTCGCCAAAAAACGTTCACGAAACGCTTGCATTCGTGCCGACATACACTTCGCCCCCCGGATGGATACCCCATCCGCTATACGAGTCTAAATTACTGCTTAATCAGCTTGCCGCTGCTCAAGACTTCGCCCGCTTGTACGACGCGGTAGAAATAGGTACCCTGTGGCTGTTCTTTCAGCGATAGGCGCTCGGTGGTGTTTGGCAGGTAGGCCTGGCGTTGTAGGAGCTGTCCGGATAAGTTGTATAGCTCTACAAGTACCGGCGTAGCAGCAGGTAACCCTACCGTTTTTAGCCATAGCGCTCCCGCACTTGGATTTGGGAACAACTCCACCAAAACCTGCCCCTCTTCCTCCCCCACACTAGTCAGCTGCACCTGCACCATCTGGCAGAGCGTGTCCGCACCGTAGAGGTTGCTCACCGACAGGCAGACTTCGTACTCGCCTTCCTGCGCGTACTCATGTACCGGGTTTTGCTGCGTGGAGCTGCCGCCATCTCCGAAATCCCACTGCCAGGCGGTGGGGCTTTTGAGACTCTCGTCTTCGAAAGAGAGCGTGAGCCCGCCGGGGGTGAAACCGTAGGCGGCTATGGGGCCGAGCGTATCCGCAGGGGAGCCGACGAGGTTGCGCAGCTTGTAATTTGGGAAATTGGGCAGGGAAAATGCATTGAGCGTTGGCAACTGAATGGCGTGCTGCTGCACGTCGCAGCTGTCACCCGGCAGGTTGGGCTGATTGATGACGTGTAGGGAACGGACTTCATTCGTAGTATTGAGATATATCTTGCCGTTGGGTGCGAGCTGTGCCATAAAAAAAACCGTTGCTAACGACAAGCCTTCAAGACCTGGGATAGTAATAGGCTCTTCGTAACCATCATAGGTAGCCACTGTATCTATGGATTCGTATAGATCGTCCGCCAACAAATCGACTTGCAAAATATTGAGGTAAGCGGAAATGTAGCAATACCTCGAATTGGGGGAGATGGCAATACCGGCGGAGACCAAATCCCCCTCCAAAGGGATGATACGCTGATTGCTCAATTGGCCGGTGGCTCGGTCGAAATCGTAGATGTAGGCGGCATCATTATTACCTCCCGGCAGTGTCACTCGTGCGTATATCTCTCCATCAGGAGAAAAACAGGCTTGGCCAAGCCCGCTGAGAAGAGGTTCACCTATGATTTGCTCATTAACAATACTAACTCCTTCAGGTGTCAATAAAAGAGAATAGAATTTATTTGAAAAAAACTCGCTTAAAATGATCCACCAATCTCTGCCATTTGCATGACGGGTTGCAGTTAGTTTACCTGCTCCGAGCGTATCGCTTACGATTGTGACATTCTTCTCTACCACGGTACCCAACCCATTATTCGCGTTCATATCAATATGGCTATAAAAAGTAGGGCACCCGCCAATCGTAAAGCTCCCTGATGGTGAAAACAGCAAGTCCCGTCCTTGGTGAAAAAGCATATACTCGCCTTCTCTGTCTGGATAAGGCAAAATCAATGCCCCTTGTACAGAGCGCTGCCCATCCGTAATTTCCCCGCCAAATAGCCAAGGTACGTTTAGCCCAAAGCTATTCTCTATAGTGTCACCTTGCCAGTTGGCTAAATATATCCCGTTGGTATAAAAGAGCAGGTCTCCTGATCTGTCACATATACTGGCGTTGGTGACGTCTATGGGCATATCCCGGTCATGTTTATACAACTGAAGCGTATCATCATTGAAGTCCATCACTGACCCTCCAAAGTGTAGAATGCTATCTTCGGGTCCAGTGTCATTTCCAAACAGCCAAATATTATCGAGTTTTTCCTGCGCTTGTGTACCCATCGCCCCTAAAAGAAGGCAAAGTGTCGTAAGTAAAGATCTTGTAGGCATATTCTTCTTTTGAAAACAGCCCCTAGCGACAAATGGAATCACTAGGGGCTAAATGGAAATGGTTACTGTTTAATCAACTTATTGCTCTGCAATAGCTCATCACCCTGAGAAAGGCGGTAGAAGTATACGCCCTTCGGATAAGATGACAGGTCTAACTCTTGCTGATGATTGGGCAAGAAGGATTGCTGTAGGATAAGGTGCCCGGTTGCGGAGTAAAGCTCTAGCCGTACAGGCATCCGGTCTTCCAAACCCGCTGTACGCAACCACACCTTGCTTTGAGTAGGGTTGGGGAACAACTCCACCAAAACCTGCCCCTCTTCCTCCCCTACACTAGTCAATTGCACCTGCACCGTCTGGCAGAGCGTGTCCGCACCGTAGAGGTTGCTCACCGATAGGCAGACTTCGTACTCGCCTTCCTGCGCGTACTCATGTACCGGGTTTTGCTGCGTGGAGCTACCGCCATCCCCGAAATCCCACTGCCAGGCAGTGGGGCTTTTGAGGCTCTCGTCTTCGAAGGAGAGCGTGAGCCCGCCAGGGGTGAAACCGTAGGCGGCTATGGGGCCGAGCGTATCCGCAGGGGAGCCGACGAGGTTGCGCAGCTTGTAATTTGGGAAATTGGGCAGGGAGAAGGCATTGAGCGTTGGCAACTGAATGGCGTGCTGCTGCACGTCGCAGCTGTCACCCGGCAGGTTGGGCTGATTGATGACGTGGAGGGAGCGGACGCTGTTGGTGGTATTTAAGTAAATTTTACCATTGGGCGCGAGCTGGGCCATAAAAAAAACTGTGGCTAACGACAAGCCTTCAGTGCCTGGTATAGGCTCTTCGTAGCCATCGTAGGTGGCTACCGTATCCATGGATTCGTATAGATCGTCTGCTAGCAAATCTACTTGCAGGATATTGAGGTAAGCGGAAATATAACAGTACCTCGAATTGGGGGAGATGGCAATGCCGGCGGAGACCAAATCCCCCTCCAAAGGGATGATACGCTGATTGCTCAATTGGCCGGTGGCTCGGTCGAAATCGTAGATGTAGGCGGCATCATCCCCCTCGCCTGTCAATGACACATTTACATAAATCCTTCCGTCCGGAGAAAAACAGGCTTGCCCCAGTCCACTAGACAGTGGCTCTCCTACCTCTTGCTCACGAATAGCACTAATCCCATCTGGGGACAACAATATACTGTAAGACTTATTAGAGAAAAACTCATTGACCACTACCCACCAGTCTCTGCCATTGGCGTGGCGGGTTGCAGTGATTTTCCCGAAGTCAAGTGTATCGTTGATTATTGATGCGTTTTTCTCGATTACTATCCCAACTCCTTCATTAGCATTCATATCAATATGGCTATAGTACAGGGGGCGACATCCTAAGGTCAAAGACCCTGCCGGCGAGAATAATATCATCTGCCCAGCGTGAAACATATAATACTCACCGGGGTAATCAGGGAAGGGTAAAATTAAAACGCCTTGCGGCAACTTTTGCTCATCAAGGTTTCCGCCTGTGATCCCTCCCGGGTTAATCGTATCCCCATTTTCCATGATCTCATGCTGCCAGTTGGCGATGTTTGCTCCATTAGAATAAAATTGTAACAAACCGGATTCGTCGCATATGCTGGCATTAGCGGCGTCAAAGGGCATATCCCGATCATGTTTATACAATTGAAGCGTGTCATTATTGAAGTCCATGACTGAAGCGCCGTAGTACCAAAGACTGTCTTCTGGCCCCGTATCATCCCCAAACAACCAAATGTTATCAAGATTATCTTGTCCGGAAGCAGATGTACCCCAACATGCCATCAGGAGAAATAGAAAAACACAACGCATGTCTGTATATTTTGATAAGAAAACCCGTTGGGTTGAGCAAGTCAACCCAACGGGATAAAATAATTTGATCTTACTCGGTTAATGCTTGATCAGCTTACCGCTACTTAAGACTTCACCAGCCTGTACTACCCGGTAGAAGTAAGCACCCTGTGGCTGTTCATTCAGCGAAAGGCGCTCGGTTGTGTTTGGCAGGTAGGCCTGGCGTTGTAGGAGCTGTCCGGATAGGTTAAACAGTTCTACAAATACTTCTACTTCCGCTTCTAACCCATTGGTAGACAACCACAGTTCTCCCAAAGTTGGATTGGGGTAAAGCTCAGCTGCTACATGGTTGGAAGAGATAGAAGAGTTAGGCTTCACTAGCGCACTATTCGAGCTGCAAGGCTCCTGAATATTTGGCCACTGCAGTAGCGCCCGTGCCATGAGTACCCCATCTCCACCTTGCTCTACGCACTGGGCAGCGATAGCTTCAAGCTGTGTACGTTCCACAGTAGTGAAGCTGTTTACAGTAGATAGCTTTTGGCGGGTGGCGACGGAAAGGGCGGTTTGCAGGTTTTGCGCGGGCGTGCTTTGGGCGTTGATATTCTGCACGTCCGAAACGATCGTATTGACCTTATTGTCCCGGTCAAGCTGCAATTC
>JAAAOU010000276.1 GCA_009908745.1 Bacteroidota bacterium | reverse complement strand
TTTCCAGAAAGTTTTCATCGTGCGAGAGGGTGACCGCCTTCCGGAAATCGATGCTGGGCGACAGCTGCTCAGGGTGGCCGTTGACGATAAATTGCTGTAGGCGTACCTCCCGAAGCGATAATGGCCGTTCCAGGCTGTCGATATGCAAAAGGTTTTTCTTGTCGGAGGTTCCGCTTAGTATGTAAGGACCGCAGGCAATCACTCTGGTGTCCGTGGGATACCGTAAGCCATTGCTTCGGTTTATGGTTTTAAGCTGCCCGCTGTCCCAATCGTAGTAGGCAAGCCCTTCGTAGGTGCCCATCCATACCCGGCCGTAGCGATCGGTGGCGAGCTCGTGTACGTTGCTGCGGGGCAGGCCTTGTTCGCGCTGAAGGGTCAACACGGGATACCGGGTGCAGTGGTCAATTGCTTGCACGCCGGTGTTGGTGCCAATCCAGATGTGCCCAAGGCTGTCCAAGGTGATATCGCGAACCCAGTCGTTGAGGATGCCCCGCGTGTCGGCTCTTATCCATTGAAAGTGATTGTGCGGCGCATCAATGACAAGCAGACCGTCGGATGTACCCACCCAAACGGTACTGTCCGGTGCCACAACGATGCCTGTCATCCTGAGCCCTGCCGCCGGCGCTTCGGGGTAAAGCTCAGACCGCAGGTACTGACTGGCCTGCGTACGCTCGGCGTTTATCTTGATGACGCCATTGTGAAGAGTAGTCAGCCAAAGGTTGCCAGCAGGGCCAGCTACGATATCCGAGAGCGAGAAATCCTGATGGGGCAGTTGGGAGAGCAAATCTGCTACAGCCCGCCGCAGGCGTCGGTTTTGCCAATCTACCTTATAGAGGTGGTTGCCCGATGCGGTCCAGTATTGCTGATTGCGGGTAGCAGCGACCCATTTGAGGGGTGGGTAAGAGCCGGCCCACGGAATGGTATCTAGGGTTTGCCAGTTGCCGCTCATGAGGAGCAAGCCGGCTCCTTTCTCTTTTCTGGCTGCCAAGATATGCCCATCCGGCAGCAGGGCGAAATCTGTGAGATTGTAGTTGCTGAAATCCAATGAAGGAAAGGGCTGTAGCGGAAGTGGAGCTTGGTAAAAGCCGTTGTCAGAGGTCAGCCAGAGGTTGTGGTCTTGGTCTTCAAAGATATGATTGATTTCTTGGCAGGGGAAGGGCGCATCCGGGGTGCCCGGGAAGTGAAATTGTTCCGTCCGGGTATTGAATACGCCCAGGCCCAGATGATGGTCGCTGACCCACAGTTCTTCGGCCGACTTCACTGCTATGTCTGTATTGATATTTTGATTCTTCCGGGGGGGGAATTCCGGGCGCGGCCTGAAGCCTCGGCACTGTTGTGTTCGTAGATTGTAGTGGATTAATCCATTTACCCAGCTGCCGATCCAAAGCTCATCGGGGGCAGTCATGAGCAACTCTTGCAGAGAACTTTTCACAATCGTATTTCGCACAGCGGTATGCTCCTCAAAGCAGTTTTCAGATTTGTAAAAAGCGTACAGCTTGCCAAATGTCGTCAACCATAGCCGGTCTTCTTGGTAGGGGTCTTGCAGGATAGAGTAAATCGTATTGCCGGTCCGCCAATCGAATCGAAAGGGCTCCGGATGGAAGGCTTCAAAGGATTCCTTTTCCAGATCGAAGCGCAATAAGCCAATACTGATTCCCCCCACCCAAATACAATGTTCCCGTTCATCGTAGTACAGGCAGCGGTAACGGTGAGGGTCCGGGTTTTTGTCGTCCACGCGTTCATGAAAAAATGCCCGGAACTGGCCCGTCCGCGGGTCAAAGCGGTTGAGCCCGCCGCCGTGGGTAGCCAGCCATAGATTACCGTTATGGTCTTCGGTAATAGCCGCTACGTGATTATGGCGGATGGAGGCAGAGTCGGCAGAGCTAGAAAAATAGTTTGTGAAATCTAGGCCGTCGAAGCGGGCCAGGCCTTCTTCTGTCGTTACCCAAATATAGCCCCGGCTGTCCTGAAAAGTACGAATACTGATGCGGCTGGGCATACCTTGCTCGATATTAAACGTCTGAAAACGCATTATCGACAAGTCCTGTATCTTTTCCCAGAATCGAGTGGGCTGGCTATAGAGCAGGGCGATGCTTGTCAAGTTCGAAAATAGCAACAAAAGCACCAATCTCAGTTGTGGTAAGCATAACCGCATTTAGAGGACATCTTTGCTTGTTGACCTATAGTTAACAATGCAGTGGTTAAACGGTTTTAGGGGGTCCAAATACAGCCTGTTGTCAAACGTTCTTCATAGAAAGCTGTATCCGTTTCCGCTGCAAATCCACCTCCATAATCCGCACCCGCACCTGCTGATTCAGGCTGACCACATCCGCGGGGTTCTTCACAAATTTATTAGCCAGCTGGGAGATATGCACCAAGCCGCTCTCCTTGATACCGATATCCACGAAAGCGCCGAAGTTGGTGATGTTATTGACAATACCCGGCACCACCATGCCCGGCTCCAAATCCTGAATACTGTGGATATTGGCAAATTCAAACGCCTGGGCTTTGCCGCGCGGGTCGAGGCCGGGCTTTTCCAACTCTTTCATAATGTCCTTCAGGGTCGGCAGGCCTACGGTGTCTGTAGTATAGCGGCGCAACTCGATCTGCTTGCGCAAGCTGGGCTGCTCGATCAGGTCCTGTACTGTACAGCCCAGGTCGGCCGCCATCTGTTCCACCACCGGGTAACTTTCCGGATGCACGGCGGTATTGTCGAGCGGGTGCTTACCCTCGCGGATGCGGAGGAAGCCCGCGCACTGCTCAAAAGCCTTGTCGCCCATGCGCGGCACCTTGTGAAGCTGCTGCCGGGAGCGGAACGGCCCGTTTTCCGATCGGTACTGCACGATATTCTGCGCTAGCGTGGGCCCCAGGCCGGAGACGTAAGTGAGCAGGTGCTTGCTGGCGGTATTGACGTTGATGCCTACCGAGTTGACCGCGCTTTCCACCACCTGGTCAAGGCTCTCTTTTAGGCGGGTCTGGTTTACGTCGTGCTGGTACTGGCCCACGCCTATGCTCTTGGGGTCGATTTTGACCAGCTCAGCCAGTGGGTCCATCAGGCGGCGGCCGATAGAGACCGCGCCACGCACCGTCACATCTTCTTTAGGAAATTCCTCCCGGGCGATTTCAGAGGCCGAGTAGATAGAGGCCCCCGCTTCATTGACCGAAAAGATATTCAGGGAGCGGCCGAAGTCGATCTTGCGGCACAACCCCAGCGTCTCCCGCCCGGCCGTGCCGTTGCCCACGGCGATAGCCTCTATTTCGAACTGCTGCACGAGGTGCTTCAGGGTTTCTATAGCTTGGTATTCATCTTTCTGCGGCGGGTGGGGGTAGATAGCGGTATGGCGCAACAGCTTGCCGCTTTCGTCGAGCACTACTACTTTGCAGCCGGTGCGGAAACCCGGGTCGATGCCCAAGGTGCGCTGTTGCCCCAGCGGCGGGGCGAGCAGCAATTGCCGCAGGTTGGTCGTAAACACGCTGATGGCTTCCTCGTCGGCTTTCTCCTTAGCCAGGTTGCGGAATTCGGTTTCTATGCTCGGGCCCAGCAGCCGTTTGTAGCTGTCCTCCACGGCGGCTTTAACCTGCCCGGCGGCGGAGCCGTTACCGTCGGCATAGTAGCGTTGTAGCCGGTAGATGGTATCCGCTTCGTCGGGGCTGATGTACACCCGCAGTATGCCTTCCTCTTCGCCACGCCGTATGGCCAGCAGGCGGTGCGAAGGGCATTTTTTCAAAGGCTCCTCGTAGTCGAAGTAATCCTGATACTTTGCCCCCTCTTCTTTTTTGCCGCGTGCGACTTTGGAGCGGATGGTCGCTTCTTTGCGGAACGCATGGCGCACTTTATGGCGGGCTTTTTCGTCTTCGTTCACCCACTCGGCGATGATGTCGCGCGCACCCTGCAGCGCGGCCTCCGCATCCGGCACTTCTTCGTTGATAAATGCCTGGGCTGCCCGCTCCGCTTGCCCGTCTTGCTGCTGCATCAACTGCTCAGCTAGCGGCTCCAGCCCTTTCTCGCGTGCTTTGGACGCCCGGGTTTTGCGCTTGCGCTTGTACGGCAGGTAGAGGTCTTCCAATTCCGTGGCGTCATAAGTACCTTCTATGCGCCGCCGCAGCTCATCGGTCAGCTTGCCCTGTTCCTCTACAGCGCCAAGGATGGTCTGTTTGCGCTTTTCCAGCTCTTCCAGCTTCTTGTACTCGCGCTGTATATCGGCAATTTCCACTTCATCCAGCGATCCCGTCGCCTCCTTGCGGTAGCGGGCGATGAACGGGATGGTTGCCCCTTCGCTCAGTAGTTGCAGGGTGTTGAACACTTTCTTGCGGGCCAGGCCAGTGCGCTCGGCCACCAGGTTGTCGATTACGTTGGGCATGTACAGTTCGGTTTTGGAGGAGGGCAAATGTAAAGGTTTTAAATAATTCGCTTTACTTTACCCCCCGTAAAGACGCATTTATGCATAAATACTACACCCTACTCCTTTCCTTGCTCCCCCTAAGCTACCTCGCTGCGCAGTGCAGCCTCACGGTAGATGCCGGGCCAGATTTTTCGGTCTGCGGCCTGAACAATACCGGTACACTCAGCGGCAACGTATTTGGGAATTCCACAAGTTTTCAATGGACGCCAGCGGCAGGCCTGAGCAACCCCAACAGCCTGAACCCTACGGTCAGCGCACCGGGCGTGTATACCCTCACGGCTACCGGCCCTTCCAATATCAACCTGATTGCCAATGGCGACTTTGAAGCCGGGGCGGGCGGGTTCAGCAGCGATTACACCCTCAGTGCCATCCCCATCCTCAACGGCACCTACACCACCGTGGTCTCCCCGCAGCTAGTGGTCAGTACGTTCCCGCCCTGCGACGATCATACTTTTGCCGACGGCACCGGGCAGATGCTGCTGGTCAACGGGGACGGTACGCCCGGCGAAAACGTCTGGTGCCAGACCATACCCGTCGACCCCAATACCAATTACGACCTCAGTGCTTGGGTCTCTACTCTCGTGCCTATTGGCTTGGCACAGCTACAGTTTTCGGTAAACGGCCAATTGCTTGGCGCCCCTGTCTCGCCTACCGCCACGCCCTGCGAGTGGGTGCCCTTCTCGGCTACGTGGAACTCGGGAGCCAGCACCACCGCCACCGTCTGCATCGTCACGCAGAGTACCGCGGGTTTTGGCAACGACTTTGTGCTGGACGATATCGAGATGTACGGCGAGTGCCAGGTCACCGACGAGGTGCAAGTGGAATTTTTGCCCGAGCCAGTAGCGAATGTGCAAGCCTTCCGCTGTCTGGGCGACTGCTTTTTTATTGGCAATACCCCTTACTGCAGCGGCGGCAACTACTCGCAGACCCTGCCGGCGACCAATGGCTGTGACAGTACCGTCAATCTACAGCTCACGGTGCTGGAAGCCATAGCCGTGGTCGCGCCACCGGATACCCTAAGCTGTTACAACGACTTTACGGTGGAGCTCAATGCCAGCCCTTCCACGGTCAGCCCCTTCACCACCTACACCTGGTCGGGGCCAAACGGCTTTAGCTCGACTTTGCAAAACCCCATCGTCAACAACCCCGGTACTTACACGCTGGAGGTCACCTCTAGTGCCGGCGGTACAGTCTGCTCTAATTCCACTTCGGTAAATGTCGTCGAGCAATCCAACCAGCCCGCCGCCGATGCCGGGCCGGACGCGGAGCTGGGGTGCGGGGTAGAGGAGGTGTTGCTGGATGGCAGCGCCTCCGATACGGGCACGCACGTGGTGTATGACTGGTCGGGGCCCGGCAGCTTCGACAGCGCTAGCCTAACGCCTATGGCAAGCGATACGGGCACTTATGTTTTAGAAGCCCTCGATACCCTCAGCGGCTGTTCCACTCGGGATAGCGCGGTGGTGGCAGGGGGCAGTAACACCCTTTCCTTGGCCTTACAAGCTGACACTTT
>JAAAOU010000503.1 GCA_009908745.1 Bacteroidota bacterium | reverse complement strand
GGAGGCGGATGTCTCGGAGGGGGATGTCGTGGTTTCTATCGGCCACCCCTTTGGCCTGAAATTCTCGGTTACACAGGGGGTGGTTTCCAATACAAAGCGGGAAGTAGAAGGCGTACGCCACTTGCAACACGACGCCGCCCTGAACCCCGGCAACAGCGGCGGCCCGCTCATCAACCGGGAAGGCCAAATCGTGGGCGTCAATACCCTGGGGATTGAGCAAGGCGACAATATTGGCTTTTCTTTGCCTGCCGTTTACCTGGAGCAGTCGTTGGCCGATTTTCAAACAGCAGAGGGCGAAGTAAAGGTACGCTGCGAGTCGTGTAACAACGTGATTTCGGAGCAAGAACTGGACAACAAAGCGTACTGCAAGCACTGCGGTGCTAAAGTGCATTTGCCTTCCGAAGCCGAAATTTACGAACCCGCCGGTGTGGCCGAAAGCATAGAAGAGCTGCTGAAAAACTTGGGCCAGGATGTGCGGCTTTCCCGCCGCGGCCCGCAAAACTGGGAGATCGTGGAGGGCAGTGCGCGTATCACTATCACCTACCACGAAGATACCGGCCTGATTATGGGGGACGCTTACCTCTGTGCGCTGCCCAGCACCAATATCAAGCCGATTTACGAATTCCTGCTGCAGCAAAACTTTGAGACCGAAGGGCTGTCGTTCAGTATTAAAGACCAAGATATTGTGCTGTCACTGCTGATTTTCGACCGCTACCTCAACCTGGATACGGGCATCAAGCTCTTTCAGCACTTGTTCGAGCGGGCCGATTACTACGACAACATCCTGGTGGAGGAATACGGTGCCCTGTGGCGGGAGGAAGAGGCTTAATTGAAAAGGTGTCGGTCTTTTAACACAAAAATTTCCGCACCTTTGCCTAACATTCGCTATAATTGTGGTTCTTAACAGGAGAAGGCATTCGGTACAAGCCGGCGAGCAGCCACTATTGTTTTCCGTTTCGCTCTTTACACCAAGCAACTAAGCCCTATCAATCAACCGCAAGCACAATATTTTCAGCGATATCTCATTTGACTAAATTGGAAGAAAGTTTACAAATAACCGTTTGTATGAAAAATGTCAAGACCATCCTTGTCACCTGCATGCTGGCGCTCGGCGCAATTGGTGTGAGTGCACAGGACATTCACTTCTCTCAGTTCTACCTCTCACCGCTCAACCTGAACCCGGCGATGACAGGGGTGATGAACTGTAACATCAGATTGGCGGCCAACTACCGCAATCAATGGGCAAGCGTACTGCGCTCTAATGCCTACAACACCTATTCTGTTTCTTATGATCAACGCATCCCGGTTGGCCGGTACGATTACTTCGGCATAGGCGGCACCTTCTGGGGCGACGAGGCTGGCGAAGCGAACTTCGAAACCTTGACAGGCAAAATTTCGGCTTCTTACAGTAAGCGCATGGGCGGCAGCCGTGGGTCAGCCAGCTACCTTGTGGTCGGCGCCGAAGCTGGCGTGGCACAGCGTAGTATCGACTTCCTGCGTCTGCGCTGGGGCTTACAGCACGACGGCGAAGGTGGGTTCAATCCGGACTTGCCCTCTGGCGAAGCCAACGTATTCAACCGCGACAACTTCATTTTCGGTGACTTGGGCGCTGGACTGCTCTGGTTCACCGTATTCGACGAGAACAACAGCTTGTACGTTGGCGGCGCGTTCCACCACTTGAACCGCTCCAACCAATCGTTCAACAGCGACGACGAGGACCTGCTCTTCAGCCGCTTTACCGGCCACTTCGGCGGTGAGTTCATGCTGGGCCGCCGCTTCGGTTTGGTTCCCGGTGTGATCGTGATGAGCCAAGGGCCATCTTTCCAGACCAACGCGGGTATGAGCTTTAAGTTCCTGCTGGGTGACTTGCGCTCCAACCAGGCCTTCCAATTTGGTATCTGGTCGCGTATCTCCAACAAGATCGAAACCGGCGTACTCAACGACGCGGCTATACTGTCTACCCGCTTCGACTACGATCAGTTCAGCATCGGATTCAGCTATGACATCAACGTCTCCCCGCTGCGTACGGCCAGCAACTACAACGGCAGCTTCGAATTTGCCCTGCAGTACAAGGTTTGTGGCTTGGAACGCCGGGGGGTCTACTGCCCGAACTTCTAAGTTGAAAGCTTAACGTATTATAATTGGATACCGAGAGAAGCCCCGTTGAAAATCAGCTCAACGGGGCTTTTCCGTTGTATTTTGGGATATTTTCTTTTTCCGGATTGGGAAAAGTAGTACCTTCGGCTACTACCCCTTCTGTTACAAACGTACCCCAGTAATGAAAACCGCCAAAAACTGGCCTCATGCCCTGCCATAAACAGGGCGTTTCCCAATTACTGAATTGTATCATCAAAACGCACAAAAGACATGTTTGGAGGCAACAACAAAAAAGAAAGCAGCACCGGCCGCAGTACTAGCGCACCGACTGCCAACGGCTTCAATAGCCTAGTGAAAGGCACCGTTGTAGAAGGGACCGTAACATCAGAAAGCGACATTCGCATAGACGGCACCATAAAGGGCAAGCTGCACTGCAACGCCAAAGTGATCATCGGCCCCACCGGCCGGGTAGAAGGCGAAATCCGCTGCCAAAACGCCGTGATAGAAGGAAGCTTCGAAGGCGTCCTGCAAGTCAAGGAATTGCTCAACATCCGCGAAGCAGCCAAGGTAGGAGGTGAAGTCACGACTGAGAAATTGATCGTGCAGTCAGGTGCAACCTTCAATGTCACCTGCACAATGGGCGGCAGTGCACCACGCCATACAGCAAACGGCAAACCATCCACCAAAGCCGCTCAAGACAAAAAAGACACCGGTAGTGTCAAAGCCAACAAAGCAGCCGGCGCATAACGGCGACGGCGACCGTAACAAGGACGAAGACAAAAAGCAGATCCGCCCTAAGGTAGACGCCTACATGAAATACTCAGGTATGGCGATACAGATGGGCGTGATCATCCTGCTGGGGACGCTCGCTGGGCAGTGGCTCGATGGCTACTTCGGCACCGAGCGTCCCTACTTTACCGTGTTGCTCGCTTTATTAGCTATATTCGCGTCGCTTTACTTGACCCTTAAGGACATCATCCATCCCAGCAATAAAGACAAGCGCCAATGAGCGAAAAGTATTTCTACCTGCAGCTAATTGCCGTCACCCTCTTGGCCGCCGCCGCTGTATACCTCATCAACACCCTGCCGCAACTGCAAGCCCATCGGATAGTCGGCTGGATCAGCCTCGGGCTCTTTTTCTTCATTACTATCTTGATGTTCCACTTCGGGAGGCAAGCCGCCCTGAGCGACAACAAGCATACGTTCACCAACGTATTCTTGGGTTTCACCACCGGCAAAATCTTCCTCATCATCCTGTTCGTCTTTGGCTACAGCCGGATGACCGAACCCGAAACCAAGTTTTTTATCCTCCCTTTCTTCAGCATGTACCTGATTTATACTATATTCGAGACTTATGTGATGATGAAATTGGGGCGTATTAAAAATTGAAAAACCAGCACACATGGCCAACGGCAACGCATTCAAAGCCACTGTAGACGACCAATACGAGTTTGAAGACCTGAAAGGCGAGCTCGACCTCATTTCGACAGGGGAAGGAAAGTTCCATGTCATCAAAGACAACCATTCCTACAACGCGGAAGTGGTCAGCACCAATTACAACGACAAGACGTTTGCCGTAAAGGTCAACGGTAAGGTTTACGATATTCAGTTGGCCGACGAGTATGACATACTGGTGAAACGCCTAGGCTTGCAAATCGCCGCCCAACAGCAAGTGAAAGACATCATCGCCCCCATGCCCGGCATGGTACTAGAAGTATCCGTCGAGGCAGGCGAGGAGGTGAGCGAAGGCACCCCCTTGCTCATCTTGGAAGCGATGAAGATGGAGAACGTCATCAAGAGCCCCGGAGACGGTGTCGTCAAAGCGATAAACGTCACCAAAGGGGAAGCCGTAGACAAGAACTACCTGCTGGTAGAGATGGAGTAGGCGCAACCCAACGAGCAAACACCCTGCAATTTTTGTTCCCTAAGGTGTAGCAGCTATTCGTATAGTGCTGCTGCAGCAATAATTTTCTAGGAAAACAACTCGCATGAGGGTGTACCGGTATGCACGTCAATTTTTTCGGTACGGGCTGATCAGCCTAGGCACACTGCTGGTGGTACTGCTGCTGCTGACCGCTGCCGTGTACTACATCGCCGTATCCGATCAGGAACGCGTGCCAGCATGGGTGGAAGACTACTCCCAGGAGGAACTGGGTGTGCAAGCCACCTTTGCCCACTACCGTTTTCAATACTTCAAACACTTCCCTTTCCTTTCCTTGGCGCTAGAAGATGTGGTGGTGCAAGCCCCCGATTCTGTCACTACACACACCGAGCTGCTGCGCATCAAGGAAATCGATATCGTATTCCGCCCTTGGAAACTGCTGCAAGAGCAATATGAACTACGCAGCATCCGCATCGATACGGCCCGCCTGCAACTGTACCGCAATGCCGAAGGGCAATTCAATGCTGACGCCCTGCAACTCGACAGTACTGGCATAGACACCGACAGCAGCCAATTATTGAATGGGCTGTTCCAGCTTGACGCTTTTGACATCAACGGTTTTTACGTGGATTTTCTGGACTCGCTGCGCCGCAAGCACCATCGTTTGGAACTCCTGAAAACTCAAGTGCTGCTCCGTACCTCCGATACCGCCCGGCATGTAGCATTGAAGGGCAACTGGAAGTTTCACGGCTTGGTCTTCAAAATGAAGAACGGGCCTTTCTTCCGGCAGCAGCGCGCAAACGTCGACCTCGAGTTCGCTTTCCCCTTTGCCGAACAACAAGCCATCCTCCACCCTTCTACCATAGAGCTGGCAACTGACACGCTAGCCATCAGCGGCTACTACCACACTGAGCCGCCTGGCTTTCTGCGCCTTGACATACAGACAGACAACTTGCTGCTGGCCGAGGCGAAACCTTTGCTCGCCAACAATCTGCAAGAAGCCCTGACCCCCTATCAAATCGACCGCCCCCTACAGGTAAAACTCAAGATCGCAGGGGCTACCCCGCCGGGCGAACGTCAACCCATCGAGCTTGACATCGAGGGCAAGCAGCTCACGCTAGCCACCAATACTTTAAGGTTCACTACCCCTAAAC
The DNA here is from genome assembly GCA_009908745.1 of Bacteroidota bacterium. GTDB lineage: Bacteria > Bacteroidota > Bacteroidia > Chitinophagales > Saprospiraceae > Phaeodactylibacter. The sequence continues at coordinate 826 of JAAAOU010000503.1, read as the reverse complement.
TGCAAGCGCACTACCGCAATGACTGCGACTCCTCGGGCACGATTACGCCTTATACGGACTGCCTGCGGGTAGCGCTAGATTCCGCCCTATTGTTTGACACCATCCCCGTCCGCGACCTTGTCTACTTCGACGAAAACCTCCAACACCCGCACGCCACTTTTTCCGGCCGTACGGAAGTGGCTTTATCTAAACTGAATGCTTACTTGCCCCAAGAGCAAATCCGCCTGTATGATGGATGGATAGAAATGGCGTTTCAATTCGCTGGCCAGCCCAATGACCTCATTGACCCTGCGATAAAAGAATTACGCCCCCAGTTTTCCGCTACCGGCAAGATTCACCGAGCTAGGGGCGAACATCTGCCTTCACGGACCCGGTTTGAGCAGGGCAACTTTGCGTTCTCCCTTGACCCCCGGAAGCTATACCTGCACCAGGCCAATATAACCGTAAATGAGCAAAAGTTGCGATTCAAAGGCCCGGTCTACGGCCTCCCTGCTCTATTGTTCAGCAAGCCCAGCACCCCATTTGCCAAGTTGCAGCTTTCCGCCGGGAATCTCCAAGTGGATCAGCTGATCCCCTCGGGTTCGGCATCGGCGGGCGCAGGTTTTTCCAGCTTCCCTTTCCGGTTAGCCCTTGATTTCAGCGCTGATGCCCTAGCTTACCGCAAACTCCGGCTGCATCAGCCCCGCTTCCGCGCCACCTTGCGCAACCCCTGCCCGCCCGGCGACACCTGCCTGCGCATCAACCAAATCGAAGGCAAAGCTTACCGGCAGCTCCCCATCCGCGGCCGGGCAGCTATCACCGCTTGGCCCCAGCCGGAAGCCGATTT
>JAAAOU010000027.1 GCA_009908745.1 Bacteroidota bacterium | reverse complement strand
AGCGTGGAGACTTACCCGGCTTCGGAGGGCTTCATCGCTTTCCAAGATTCACAGACGGAGCCGGGCTTGCTGCTGAATGTAGACTCCGGTATTTTCTTCGAGTTTGTGCCCTTGGATGAGATACACAACGACAACCCACGCCGCCTCTGGCTGGATGAGGTGGAGATCGGCGTCAACTACGTCCTGCTCATCAACAACAACGCCGGGCTGTGGGGCTACAATATCGGCGACACCGTGCAGTTCGTCTCCAAAGCCCCTTACCGGCTGGTCGTTTCGGGCCGGGTGAAGCACTTTATCTCCGCATTCGGGGAGCACGTGATCGGCAAAGAGGTAGAGGGCGCGATGAATGCTGCAGCGGCAGCGCATGGCGTGAAAGTCGTAGAGTTCACTGTTGCCCCGCAAGTCAAACCGCCGGAGGGCGGCACGCCTTACCACGAGTGGCTGGTCGAGTTCGACGAAATGCCCGAGCAGTTAGAAGCTTTCGCCAAACGGCTGGACGAAGAGATGGTCCAACAAAACATCTATTACGAGGATCTCATCAGCGGGGGCATACTGCGGCCACTAGTCATACGGCCCTTGCAGCGGGAAGCTTTCCGCAACTACATGAAAACACAGGGTAAGCTAGGCGGCCAAAACAAAGTCCCCCGCCTGAGTAACGACCGCAAAATCGCCGACCAACTGCTACCGTGGACCATGCAGTAATCAGCGGCGGGAAGCATGCGCGTAAAGCAGCCGGTAAAGGGTGGCCAAAACGGGCCTGCCGATGGATTCGTACTCGTAAATACCATCGCCGTACACCTGATTGCGGTTGAGCTGTAGGGAAACGGCCATCAAAAACTCCACACCGCTATCGGGATCGAGCACGTAGGCGACTTCCGTCAAAAAGCCATAACCGCGGCCCGAGATGCCATAGCGGCGCGCCGGCCCCGGCAAAACGCGGTGTTTACTCGGCAACCCGTTGGCCAGCTGCCCTCTCAAAAAGCGATGGTCCGCCGGCGAAAGGCGAAAGCGGCGGGAAGCCGGCACGCCGGAAGTCAGGAAGATCGCCCGCAACATATCGTGCAACTGCGGCAAACCTATAAAATGCTCGTACCGGAAATCAAAGGGGCGGGGCTGCCGTTGCCCCCTTTCGTCTATGTACGCCACACCCCGCAGCTGCTCTTTCAGCGGGAGCCGGTACTGAAGGCTGTCGTACATCCGGCCTTGGTAGTAAAGCAAGCTGTCCCCGCTTCGGAAACTTACGGGTTGGGTCATCCCTGGCTGAGCCCCCCTCACCCTATGGCCGATGCGGATATCCTCGTACCCCAGCTCTTGCAAACGCTGTTGGACCGCCCCTTGGCCCAAAAAAGCGTAGAGCGGGTCGTAAGCACTTTCTGTACCACTAGACAACAGCTCCTGAATACACTGGGCAACGGAACCTGGCGACTGTACCCTTTGCCCCGGTTCCCCAACGGATAACGGGCTGTACTTGTCCAAGCCCACAATCCGGAGCCCGTTCAGCTTTTCCAGAGAGAGGGCAACCAGAGGCAAGTGCACCGTTTGCGCCGGATACCAATAAAGCACCGTGTCTAATCCGTAGGTATAACTTGTTACACTAGGCTTGCCGGCTGCATCCCGCTCAACGGGGCTGTAGATCAACTGCAACTGGTACTGCAACGGTTGCCGCATCACGTCCAGTAGCAGGCTATCCCCCGAGCGGCGGAGCAGCTCCTCTAGCTTTTCTGCCGGCTGAGCAGAGAGCCCGGCTGCCACCCAAAATAGACATATAACTAGTGCTATTCGTACCTTCATCATACCACATCTTCTTTTAGAGCCACCCCCGTCCCCGGCCGGTTGGGGAATACCGCTTTTCCGTCTGTTAATTTGACGCCCTCCGCCGGGTCGTTGCTCAGCAGCATCGCCCCGTCCATGTCCACATAGTCGAGCAGGGGCAGCAATTGGGCGACCGCTGAGATACCCACCGAGGACTCCGTCATGCAGCCCACCATCACCTGCATGCCGAGCTGCCGCGCTTGATCTACCATACGCCGGGCAGGCGTAAGGCCTCCGCACTTCATCAGCTTGATGTTGACGCCGTGGAAGAACCCCTGGCAGCGGGCGATGTCCGCTTCTACCTGGCAGCTTTCATCGGCAATAACGGGCAGGGCGCTTTGCGCAAATACCCGTTTCATGCCTTCCCAATCGTCGGCTCTGAGTGGCTGCTCAATGAACTCCACCCCTAAAGCTTTCAGCTCGGGCGCATAGCGAATGGCCTGCTCGGCGGTCCAAGCAGTATTGGCGTCTATGCGGAACGCGGCGTCGGTATGCTCGCGTAAGGCCCGTACAATAGCTAGGTCATCCTTGGTGCCTAGTTTTATTTTGTAAACCGGCCAGGGCTGTGCCTGCATCTTTTCCACCATCTCTTCCACGCTCGCTATACCGATGGTGTAGTTGGAAAGAGGTAAGTTTTCCAGCGCCAAGCCCCAACGCTGGTAGACGGCCTGGCCATTCAGTTTGCCATACAAATCATGTGCCGCCTCGTCGAGCGCGCACAATAAAAAAGGGTCTTCCGGCAGCAAGGCGCGCAGCTCCTCCCACAGCTCCTCCGGTGTCGTCAGGGGCAAGGCTTCCACTGCGGGCTGCACCTGCGACAGACGCTGCTGCATTTGGCCGATATCCAAGCCGTAGTAGGGTATGGCTGTTGCTTCCCCGTAGCCGGTATGCCCATTTTGCGAAAGCGACACGATGAGGCTGTGCACGGAGCTTCTCGTCCCGTGTGCTACGGAAAAAACGTGCCGGAGCTTCAATTCGAAAGGATGGCTGCGTAGTTTCATAACTTGCTTTTCGTCCGTTGCAAAAGTGCAGTTTTTTCTGTTTGCGCCCACCCTCCTGAGTCAGCGGTTTTACAATCCTTCTTTTTTTGGTAGTTTTGCCACAATTAAAAGACACCTTTTTTCTGCCTTGGCGTCTACTGTTTCGCCCACTCCCCGACTGACCACTTTTCGTTCCCCTAGCACAAACCTATAGACAACACAAGATGAGCAAAACCACACACAGCTTACTGCTGACATTCGTATTGGCCTATACTAGCCTGAACGCTCAAATCCCCTGTAACGGGGAATTCGTCACCTCTGGGGATGCCACGAACATGGGCGGCTGCATTGAACTGACCCCAGATGAAACAGGCCAAAGCGGCTGTGCTTGGCTGGATACGCCCATTGACTTCAACGAGCCGTTCACGCATACCATGAGCGCCAACTTTGGGGACGACGACAACGGCGCGGACGGCATCTGCCTCGTTTACCAGCCCGGAGGTGTAGGGGCTTGCGGCGGGCAGGGTGTTGGCATCGGCGCACAAGGCATCCCCAATTCATTTATCGTGGAATTTGACACCTGGGACAACGGCCCCGGGCAGGGGGACATCCCCGCCGACCACTGTGCGGTGTCTTTGGACGGCAACCTGGCAAACCAGATCGCAGGCCCGGTCCCGCTCGCCAATATCGAGGACGGCGCCAACCATACCATCACTTTCGAGTGGGACCCCGCCACCATGATCTACACCGTCACCTTTGACGGGACGGTGCTGATCAGCGCAATGTACGATATTGTCAACGATGTATTCAACGGCAACAACCTGGCCTACTGGGGCTACACTTCTGCCACTGGCGGTGCGGACAATCAGCACCTGGTCTGCCCGGTCATCCCACCGCCTGTCGTGGTAGACGCCGGCGTAGACGCAACGGTACCCTGTGCCAACGGTGCCATCGTGCTCAACGCCACCGCCTCCATGGGCAGCAACTACACCTACAGCTGGTCCTCGCCCAACGGCGGGCAGATCCTCTCCGGCGGCAACACCCTGAACCCGACCGTGCAGGGCCCCGGCACCTATATCCTCACCCTGACCGACCAAAACGGCGGCTGCCAGGAAATCGATGAGGTGCAGGTTACCATCGAGCCACTGCTCGCTATTATTGACACTCCGCCCTTCGCCCCCTGTGCGGGAGGTACAGTGACATTAGACGGCAGCGCTTCCTCCTTTGGCCCTTCCATCACCTATCAGTGGACTACGGCGGGCGGCCAAATCCTCGGGCCTTCCAACCAAGCTATGATCCAAGCCGGTGCGCCCGGCCAGTATACCCTTACCGTAACCTTCAATAACGGCTTGGGCATTTGTACCGCCACCACCAGTGTCGTATTGGTCCCCGACCCTGACGTGCCAGTGGCCATCGCTTTTCCGGATACACTAAACTGCATCAACCCGACCGTAACCATTGATGCCAGCAACTCTTCCTCTGCGGGCCCGTATACCTTCCAATGGACCACCGCGAACGGGCAGATACTAAGCGGATCCAACTCCCTCTTCCCCACCGTGGGCGCACCGGGCGATTACACCTTGACCATACTCAACACCAACAATAACTGTACGGGTACCACCACGGTAGCCATCGCAGCCGACTTTACAGAGCCCGTCGCCAACGCTACGGCTAGCGGGCCTATCGACTGCAACAACAGCACCGTTTCCTTATTAGCCTCCGGTTCAAGCAGTGGCGACACCATCAGCTATTCTTGGCTGACTACCGATGGTAACATCATCAGCGGAGCCGATAGTGCGGTAGCTACCGTAGACAGCCCCGGGGAGTACACGCTGTTCGTGGAAGATACCGACAACGGCTGTTTCCAAACCCGACACCTTCACTTGTGCAGACACACTCATCGAGCTCACCGCGGGCCCAAACACCCCCACTGCTTCCCTGCAGTACCAATGGAGCGCACTCGACGGCCAGATCAACGGTGCGGATACCCTAGCGAACACGACAGCTGCGGATGCAGGCACCTACCTGCTCACTACCACCGACTCTATCACGGGCTGTGTTGCCGCAGACAGCGTACAAGTACCAGAAAACACCCTCGCGCCGGTGGCAGAAGCCGGGAACGGCCTCGTCCTCTCCTGCGGCCAAACGGCGGCCACGCTCGACGGCAGCGGCTCCTCAGCTGGCTCTGATTATACTTACCAATGGACTTCTGCCAACGGCAGCGTGCTCAGCGGCGGCAGTACGCTCAATCCAGTAGTAGGAAGCGCCGGCCTCTATCAAATACAGGTGACCGACAGCGGCAACGGCTGTACTGCCACGGATACCGTCACCATCAGCAGCGACATCAACCTGCCCCCCATACAAATTGCCCTGCCGGATACCCTGAACTGCGCTCAACCCCAAGTCGTGCTCGACGCCAGCGGCTCCGCCCAGGGGGCACCTTATCTCTCCGCCTGGTCGACAAGCAACGGGCAGTTCCTCAGCGGTACCGACGGGCTTACGCCTGCGGTTAACGCCCCAGGCACCTACACCCTCTCCATAACGGACACCCTCAATGCCTGCGAAGCCATCAGCACCGTAGAGGTTGTGCAAGACACGGTTTCCCCTACCCTATCGATAGCGCCCCCCGACACCCTCAACTGTGCGCTGACCAGCCTGCAACTCGATGCGTCCAATAGTGACCAGGGGAGCACTTTCAGCTACGAATGGACAAGCCCTAATGGCAATCTGACCGCTGGCAACAATAGCCCCACGCCTACCGTAGACGCAGCCGGCACCTACGAATTGCAGATCACCAATACCGCCAACCAGTGCCAAACAACCGCTACCGTGGAAGTCATTCAGGACACCCTGCCCCCTACCCTGCAACTCGCCGCTCCGCCTACGCTGAACTGTGCCATCGACAGCCTGCAACTCGACGCCAGCGGGTCTTCCGCCGGGTCGCGCTACGCCTACAGCTGGACAGGCACCATCGACAGCGGCGCGGAGGGTTTGACGCCTACGGTCAGCCAGGCCGGCACCTATTTGCTGACCATCTTAGATATCCAAAATCTGTGCAGCCGGACCGATTCGGTGCAAGTCGCCATTGACACCCTCGCCCCGCAAATAAGCGCCGGGGCAGACCAGCTCCTCAATTGTTATACCCCGCAGCTCCAATTGCCGGGCAGTGGTACCGGCGACGACAGCCGCTGGG
>JAAAOU010000322.1 GCA_009908745.1 Bacteroidota bacterium | reverse complement strand
TTCCCTGTAACTTTACCCCAACACCCCCCGTCACCCTATCGAACGCAGTTACGGAACACCATCATGAAGCTTGAAACATTCAAATCGGACATCCTGCCCATCAAGGACAAACTCTTCCGGGTGGCGCTCCGCATAACCGGCAACCCACCGGAAGCCGAGGACGTGGTGCAGGAGACCTTTATCAAGCTTTGGGAACAACGCCGCGAACTGCAAAGCATCCAAAACCTGGAAGCTTGGTGCATGCAGATGACCAAAAACCGGGCGATCGACAAACGGCGCCTGCGCTTCAACCAATCCGAAGGGCTGGAAGTCGCCTACGGCTTGAAAAGCCAAGAACAAACGCCCGACCGGCAGGCCGAACTGTCGGACGAGGTGGCGCAGGTCAAACAGCTAATGCAGCAACTACCGGACAAGCAGCGCATGAGTATGCAGCTGCGCGATATCGACGGCCTGAGCTACCAAGAAATCAGCGACACCTTGGATATACCGCTGAACCAAGTCAAAACGAACATCTTCCGGGCTCGCAAGAGCCTCCGGGCAAAATTAATGCAACTATGGACGATCAAATGATCCGACAATTACTGGACCGCTACTTCGAAGGGCAGACAAGCCTGTCGGAGGAACAGCAACTGCGCCGGGCTTTCCAGCAGGAAGACCTCCCGGAGGACTTGCACCCATTCCGGCCGCTCTTCCGGTACTTTGAGCAGGAACGCGACGCCCAACTGCGCCCGTCTTTCGAGCAACAGCTGATGCAGCAAATCGAAGATGAGCCGGACAGCGCACGTACCGCTGCCCTACGTAGCCTACCCATCCAACGCTGGGCGGTAGGCATAGCAGCAGCCGTCGTATTGGCCCTCGGCCTGTTCTGGCTCTACCAGCCGGCCGCTTTCCAACAGCAGGAAGAAGTGGCGGCTATCGACTGGTCCAAATACGAAGTAGAAGACCCCAAAGAAGCATTCAAAATCACCCAGTCCGCCCTGCTGCAAGCTTCACAGGAGCTCAACCAAGGCACAAAAGTCGCCGCCGAAGAGTTCGACACGAAGTTCAGCAAGGTTGGCCGATACTTTAACTGACAAGCAAGTAAGCTTATCACCCGACTTTTTAATCTTTTAAACCATCAACTGCCATGAAAAACATTAAATGGTTGACTATCGCCCTGCTCCTGGGCATCGCAAACCTGGCTACTGCTCAAACCGAAAGCACCAATGCCATCGACAAGTACTTCCAACAGTACGTCGAGGATGACCGCTTCACCGTCGTGTACATCAGCTCCAAACTGATGGGCATGTTCGAAAAGCTCGATATCGAATCCATGGACATGGATGATGCCGAGACCCAAGCCATCATCGACCTGGCCAGCGACCTGGAGGGCATCCGCATCCTCGTCGCGGAAGAAAACGCCGCCGGTTTCTACAAAGAAGCCAAGACCAAAATCAACACCAAGGAATACGAGGTATTGATGACGGTGCGCAACGCCGACGGGCAAGATGTCGATTTCCTCATCAAAGACGAAGGCGACCTCATCAACGAATTGCTGTTGCTCGTGGGCGGCAGCGATCAGTTTGTGCTGCTCAGCTTCGTCGGCAATATCGACATGAACAAAATATCCAAGCTCATCAATGAGTTTGATGAAAAAGAGACGCCCGAAGAAGGCGAGCAGAACAACTAAAAATTCAAGACTATGAGACCTTTGCTCTTGTTAATCACCCTACTGATGCTTATGTTGTCTTCCTGTGGTACGCCTAAAAACACCGCCCAATTCTACCAGGCCCACAAAAACCGCCCTGGCGTGACCAACTTCAAACTGCCGGGGTGGCTAGTCTGGTTTGGCGGGGGCATTGCTTACAACGCTATCAAAGACGAAGACGCAAAAGCGGCCCTGCGCGTAGGCCGCAAGGTGGGAAAAATGCGGCTGATGGCTTCCGAAAACGGCGCTGTCATACCCCCGGCCGAGGTTGACGCTTTCCTCCACAACATCAAACAGAACGGCTTCGACGAGTTGATCTACGTCAAGCACGAAGAAAGCATCGTCAACGTGATGGTGCACGACCGGAAAAACAAGATACGCAACGTATTGCTGCTGGTCAACGATCAAGACGGTTTTGTCTTTCTAGACCTTAAGACCCGCATTAAATACGATGAAATAGCTGACCTGATCAACTATTTTATCCAAAAAGACAAAGAGGAAGAAGTGGAGCCCAACGAAAGCCCTTCTACAGACCTACCGCGGGCGTAAACTACAGTAACGGCCCTTTGTGCAGCGTTTCGCCTTTCTGACCGAAAGCGCAGCGCCGCACAAAGGGCTGTATTTTGTTGCCTATCCGCTCAACGCAACGATTTTCCTGAAAATCTGTTACTATTTTGTTACTTTAACGGCGCGCAACATACTATTGCTCTAACCAGATTATCTCAAATCGTTAATTGAAGACCTATGAGTGTTGAAACCGTGAACAACCTGCAGCTCATCAAAGAGAGTGCGCGGGACTTTGCTGAAACCTACATCCGCCCCCATGTCATGGAATGGGACGAGGCGCAAGAATTTCCAGTAGACCTGTTCCAGCAGATGGGCCAGTACGGCTTCCTGGGCGTACTTGTGCCCGAGAAATACAACGGTGCTGGACTAGGCTACCAAGAATATATCACCGTACTAGAAGAGATTGGAAAAGTCTGCGGCTCCATCGGCCTGTCCGTAGCCGCCCACAACTCGCTTTGCACCAACCACATCCTCATGTTTGGTAACGAAGAGCAGAAGCTCAAGTACGTACCCAAACTGGCTACCGGCGAGTTTATTGGGGCGTGGGGATTGACCGAGCCTAACACCGGCAGTGATGCGGGCCGGATGAAAACCGTAGCCGAAAAAGACGGCGACTACTACGTCATCAACGGCGCCAAGAACTTCATCACCCACGGCAAGTCGGGCCATGTGGCGGTAGTGGTGGTACGCACGGGCGAGCCGCTCGACAGCCACGGCATGACGGCTTTCATCATCGACCGGGATACGCCTGGCTTCTCCGCCGGCAAAAAAGAGAAAAAGCTGGGCATGCGCGCTAGTGAAACCACCGAGCTGATCTTCAACGACTGCCGCGTGCACAAAAGCCAGATGCTGGGGAACGAAGGCGAAGGCTTTATCCAGTCTATGAAAATCCTGGACGGCGGCCGTATTTCCATTGCCGCCTTGGCACTGGGCATCGCAAAAGGGGCCTACGAAGCCTCTGTGCAGTACTCCCAAGAGCGGCAGCAATTCGGTAAGCCGATCTCCTCCTTCCAAGCTATCGGCTTCAAGCTGGCCGACATGGCGACAAAGATACAGGCCGCCGAGCTGCTGACCCGCAAAGCTGGGCGCATGAAGGACCAAGGCGAACGCACCACCACCATTTCTTCTATGGCGAAGTACTACGCTTCTGAAGCTTCCGTGGATATCGCCAACGAAGCCGTGCAAATCTTCGGCGGCTACGGTTACATCAAAGACTTCCCCGTGGAAAAATACTACCGGGATGCCAAATTGTGCACCATCGGCGAAGGGACATCCGAAATTCAAAAACTTGTGATTTCCCGCGAGCTGCTCAAAGGAAACTAACTGACAAGCCGGGCGCAGCGACAGACTCGGCTGCGCCCCCCATTATTCCTCGAAAAATCAAGAGAAGTGCCGTATCTTGCTCCAAAACTACGAGCAAATGCGGTATTCCCTTCTGATAGCCTCCCTCCTATCCTTTTTATTGGGCTGCAAAAGCAGCGACAGCCAAGCGACCTACCAATATACCAACGCCCTGATTGACGAGAGCAGCCCCTATCTGCTGCAGCACGCCCACAACCCCGTCAACTGGCACCCTTGGGGCGAAGCAGCCCTGGAAAAAGCCAAAAAAGAAGATAAATTGCTGCTGATCAGCGTGGGTTACGCGGCCTGCCACTGGTGCCACGTTATGGAGCACGAATCCTTCGAAGACACTACGGTAGCGCGCATCATGAACGAAAACTTCGTTGCCATCAAAGTAGACCGAGAAGAGCGGCCGGATGTCGACAATATCTACATGACCGCCTGCCAGCTCGCCGGGGAAGGCAGCTGCGGCTGGCCCCTGAACGCCTTCGCGCTGCCCAACGGCCAACCGGTCTGGGCCGGCACCTACTTCCCCAAGGAGCAGTGGCTGGAAATCCTCAATTATTTTGCCGATCTGTACCAAAAGGACCGCGCCAAGCTCGAAGAGTACGGCACCCTGCTGGCTGATGGCATACAGAGCATGGAAGCCCCTGCCCCGCCACCGTCTGGCCTCGAATTATCCACCGAACTGGTACCGCAAACCGCCGCGCAGATTCACAGGCAGGCGGACCGCCGGCTAGGGGGTATGAAAGGGGCACCCAAATTCCCCTTGCCTTCTATCTACCAATTCTTGCTGCAGGAAGCCTACCTAGTGGGCGACACCGTTTCGCTGGAGGTTGTAGAAGAGTCACTGGACGCCATGGCAGCGGGTGGCATCTACGACCATCTCGGCGGCGGCTTCGCCCGCTACTCTACCGATACCCGCTGGCTGGTCCCCCACTTTGAAAAAATGCTCTACGACAACGCCCAGCTCGTCAGCTTGTACAGCAACGCTTTCAAACAAACCGGCAAAGCCCGCTACCGCGCGGTCGTGGAGGAAAGCCTGGCCTTTATAAAACGCGAAATGACGGCCCCCAACGGCGGCTTCTACTCTAGCCTCGACGCGGACAGCGAAGGCGAAGAAGGCCGCTTTTACGTCTGGACGGCGGCGGCCATTGACTCCCTGCTGGGCGACGAGCAGCAGGCTGCGGTATTTAAAGCCTACTACGGGGTTTCTAAACGCGGTAATTGGGAAGGGGTAAACGTACTGAACCGAAGCGGAAGCAGCGAAGATATCCGGAGTAAATACGGGCTCAGCAAGGCCGACCTGAATAAGCTGCTTGGTGAAGCAAGGCAAACCCTCTTCCGGGCCCGCGCCCAACGCGAACGCCCCGGCCTAGACGACAAGCAGCTCACCAGCTGGAATGCGCTGATGGTTACCGCTTACGCTGATGCTTACCAGGCACTACGGGAACCCGATTACAAAAAAGCAGCCCTGAAAGCCGGCCGCTTCCTGCAGCAATCCCTCATGCAGAGCGCCGCCGACGGCCAGTACCAGCTGATGCGCAGCTATAAAAATGAAGAAGCCTATATCAATGGTTTTCTGGACGATTACGCCTTCACCATACAGGCATTCCTAAAGCTGTACAGCATCACGTTCGATGAAGCATGGCTGGAGCGGGCACAAGGACTTGCCGACTACGCTATCGAGCATTTTGGCGCGCAGGACAGCCCCATGTTTTACTATACTTCCGCCAAGGACGACCCGCTGATTGCCCGGCAGGTCAAGATTGAAGACAATGTGATCCCTTCTGCTAACTCTGCCATGGCGCGTTCACTGCTCCACTTGGGGACCTACTTGTACGACACGAGCTACGTGGCCCGCGCCCGCCGCATGATGCTGGTGGTTACCCCTGACATTCAAGACACAGAGGCTCCTACTTACTTTGCCAATTGGCTGCGGCTCTATGGGGAACTGGCCTACCCGCTCTATGAGGTGGCTGTCGTCGGCCCGGCTTGCGAACGCAAACGAGCTGAATTACAGGCTTCATACTTGCCCAATGCCTTATTCTTAGGGGGCGAGGAAGAGGGGAATCTCGAGCTGCTGCAAGACAAGCTACAGGGCGGGGAAACATTTATTTATGTCTGCCAAAACAAGGTGTGCCAGCTACCCGTGCAGGAAGCCAAGCTGGCCGTACAACAGATCAAAAAATAGAGCAAAAACACTTCCGCTCCGCTGCTTAATAAGCGGCGGGGCGGAAGTAGTCAACAGCTTTTATTACGCCCGGTTTAGCAAAAGTACTTTTCGGGAAACCATCTGATCGCCCTGCCGCACGCTCACAACGATGGTGCCGGGAGCAGCATCCTGTAGGCTAATCGCCCGGTTATAGGTACCGTTGAAGCCATTAAGCTGCTCTACGTACACCACTTTGCCGCTAGCATCCGTTAGCTGTACGGTAGTGGGCACCGGCGCCGCCTCAAACTGCAACTGTACCCGCCCGAAGCTCGGGTTCGGGAACGCCCGGTACTGCTCAATTTTATTTACCTTAGCCCCTAAACCGCAACCGTGAGCCAAGCACCCCTGGACATACTGAAGCAATACTGGGGCTACGACAGCTTCCGCCCCCTGCAGGAGGACATCATACAGTCCGTGCTCGACAACCGGGATACGCTTGCGCTGCTGCCGACCGGTGGTGGTAAATCTATTTGCTTTCAGGTGCCTGCCCTAGCGCAGGAAGGCATTTGCATTGTCGTATCGCCGCTTATCGCCCTCATGAAGGATCAGGTAGAAAACCTGCGCAAGCGGCGCATTTTGGCGGAAGCCATCTACTCCGGCATGCGGCGCAAGGACATCGACCGCATACTCGACAACTGTATATACGGCAAAACCAAGTTCCTCTACCTCTCCCCGGAGCGGCTGACCACCGAGCTGGCCCGCGAACGCATCGCCCGTATGCCCGTCAATATGCTGGCTGTGGACGAAGCACACTGTATTTCGCAGTGGGGCTACGATTTCCGCCCACCCTACCTGGAGATTGCAAATATCCGGGATTTACTGCCGAAAGGCACCCCTACGCTGGCACTCACCGCCACCGCCACCCCCGAGGTGGTCAAAGACATTCAGGAGAAACTGGAGTTCAAACAGCCTAATGTGCTGCAAAAGAGCTTTGCCCGCCCCAACCTCTCCTACTCCGTGCTCTACGAAGAGGGCAAGGACAAAAAACTGGTGGATGTTTTCCGCCGGGTAAAAGGCTCCGGCATCGTCTATGTGCGCAACCGCCGCAAGACCAAGGAAATTGCCCGATTGCTGCAACGCCACCGCATCCCGGCCGATTACTACCACGCCGGTTTGCCCACCGAGGAACGCACAAAACGGCAGGAAGCTTGGATGAGCGGGAAGTGCCGGGTGATGGCTTGTACCAACGCCTTTGGTATGGGCATCGACAAACCGGATGTGCGGGTGGTGGCCCACGTGGAGCTGCCGGATAGCCTAGAAGCTTACTTTCAGGAAGCCGGGCGGGCGGGCCGCGATGGGGAGAAAGCCTACGCCGTCATGCTGTACGAACAAGAAGACGGGCAGCGCCTGCTGCGTCAATTTGAGCAAGCCTACCCGCCGATGGCTGAAGTCCGGCGGGTCTACCGTGCCCTGGGCAGCTACTTCCAACTCGCGGTGGGCAGCGGCGAGGGGCAAAGCTTCGACTTTGATATCGTCGCTTTTACCAACAACTTTCAGCTCGACCTTTTCCGTACCTACAGTGCGCTGCGCATTCTGGAGCAGGCGGGCTGGGTGGTGCTGACCGACGCCGTTTTTGTGCCGTCCACCCTGCGCATTATTGTCAATAAAGATACCCTCTACGACTATCAGTTGCGGCACGCCAAGATGGATAAGCTGCTCAAAGCCATTTTGCGGACCTACCAAGGGGCCTTCACTTACCCCATCAAGATAAGGGAGGGGCAGTTGGCGCATTTCCTCAAAATGCCGCGAGCCCAGCTCATCAAAATGCTGCGCAAACTGCATCAAGACCAAATCGTGGACTACCAAGAGCAAAAAGACACGCCGCAGTTGCTCTTCCTGCGCGAGCGGGTAGATGCCGACAACCTCACCATAGACCATCAGTTGCACAACTTCCGGAAAAACCGGCAGTACGAGCGCATACAGAAAGCAATCGCCTACGCTGAAACCCCGGTCTGCCGTTCGCAACAATTACTGGCCTACTTCGGCGAGACGGATGCGGAAAAGTGCGGGATTTGCGATGTGTGCACCGGCCGCACCAAAACCGAGATGACCAAGGCGGACTTTCAAAAGTACAGAGACAAGATCGAGCAATTGCTGCGGCAGGAGAAGCTGAGCGTGGAGCAGCTGGTGGACTCCTTCCCGCCCAAACGGCAGGAGCAGGTGCTAAAAGCCTTGGAGTTCCTGCTGGACGAAGGCTATATTGACAAAACCGAAGAACAACTGCATTGGAACGCCTAATCTGCACCGTCACCAACGACCTGACCTACGATCAGCGGATGATCCGCATTTGCAGCAGCCTGAGCCGGGCGGGCTACGAGGTTTGGCTGGTGGGCCGGGAGCTGCCTGCATCCAAACCATTGCGAAAGCAAGCATTTCAGCAATACCGTTTGCGCTGCCGTTTTCAATCCGGCAAGTTGTTCTACCTAGAATACAACCTGCGCCTGCTGTACTGGCTCTACCGGCAGCAATTTGACGCCCTATGCGCAGTAGATTTGGATACCCTACTGCCTGCCTTTTGGTGGTGCCGCTTACGCAAAAAGCCTTTGGTGTACGATGCGCATGAGTACTTTACCGAAACGCCGGAGGTGGTACGCCGCCCCCTAGTACAAAAGGTTTGGGAATCGGTGGCAGAGCTGTGTATCCCACGCTTGCAATACGCCTACACCGTCGGGGAAATACTGGCGGAGCAATTTGCTGAACGCTACGGCACACCTTTTGCCGTTATTCGCAACCTGCCGGTACGCCGAGAAGAAACAGCACCGGTTTCAAAGCCACAACCACCCGTCATCCTTTACCAAGGGGCCTTGAACGAAGGCCGGGGTTTGGAGACCGCCATTGCCGCCATGCAGCAGATTGATAATGCCCAACTATGGCTGGCTGGGGAAGGAGACCTTTCAGAAAAACTATGGCAGCAAGCCAAGGCACTGGATTTAGAAGAAAAAGTCCGCTTTCTGGGGTATTTGCCGCCGCATGAGCTACAGGAGCTTACCCCACAAGCTAGCATCGGCCTTAATCTTTTGGAAAACAAAGGGTTGAGCTATTACTACTCGCTGGCAAATAAAACCTTTGACTACCTGCAGGCGGGCGTGCCGGCTATCCACATGGATTTTCCGGAATATACACAGTTGCACAAGCAACATCCTGCCTTTCTGCTGTTGGAGGAACTATCGGCGGAAACCTTGGCGGGCCAGCTCCGCCGGCTATTGGAAGACCAAGTGCTGTACGATCAATTGCGATACGCTTGCCGGGCGGCGGCTGATGAACTGAACTGGGAGCGGGAAGAAGAAAAGCTGCTGGCGTTCTGGAAGGAAGTATTGCCCCTGCCGCCTCGCTAATCCCCGCCGCTATACGACCCCCTGCTCTACCGGCAAAAATGAGTCGGCATTCGCCATTTCCCAATCGATAAGCAAGTGTTCCGGCACACTGTCTTTTTTGCGCAGGCAACCCGCTGGCAATACCGGGAAGAGCTCCGAAAACCGGCGGCTCTCCGCCATGCTTACCCGGCGGTAGATGTGCCCGCGGTTGATCTGTGTAGGATGCTCCAAGCCTGCCGCGGCCATCAGTTCCACAAAGCTCAGGAGGGTCTCCTTGTGGAAATTGGCCACCCGCGCTTTCTTGTCGCTCACCACCAAGCCCTTGACCAGCTCGGGCCGTTGCGTAGCTACGCCGGTGGGGCAATTGTTCTTGTTGCACTCTAGCGCCTGTATGCAGCCAAGCGCCAGCATCATCGCCCGGGCGCTGTAGCAGGCATCCGCTCCCAGCGCTAAAGCCCGGAAGAGGTGAAAGCCCGTAAATATTTTGCCGGAAGCCAGCAATTTGATCTGGTCTTTCAGGCCAAAGCCTACCAGCAGGTCGTGCGCAATAGCCAAGCCTTCCTTAAACGGCATACCCACCGAATTGGAAAACTCTGGTGGCGCCGCCCCGGTACCGCCCTCACCACCGTCTACTGCGATGAAGTCTGGATAAATGCCGGTCTTGATGATCGCTTTGCAAATCGCCATGAATTCGCTGCGGCTGCCCAAGCATAGCTTAAAGCCAACGGGCTTGCCACCCGATAACTCCCGCATTTGCGCTAGGAACTCCAGCAGGCCCACCGGCGTATCAAAAGCGCGGTGAAAAGGCGGCGACAGCACGGAGGTACCCGGCTCTACGCCCCGTATACGAGCGATCTCGGGGGTGTTTTTCTTGGCTGGCAAAATACCGCCGTGGCCGGGTTTGGCACCTTGCGACAGCTTGAGTTCTATCATTTTGACCTGGGGTGAGGCCGTACGCTCGGCAAAAGCTTCCGGAGAGAAGTTGCCATCGGGCGTGCGACTGCCGAAATAACCAGTCCCGATTTGGTAGATCAGGTCCCCGCCGTACTTTTCGTGGTAACTGCTGATGCCCCCTTCGCCAGTATTGTGGGCAAAGCCGCCCAGTTTGGCCCCGCCGTTCAGTGCCATCACCGCATTTTTGCTCAGGGAGCCAAAGCTCATGGCCGACACGTTGAGCAGGCTCGCGCTGTAGGGCTGCTGGCAAGCGTCACTGCCGATGAGCACGCGGGGGTCTTGCTCCAACTGATGCGCGTCCTTGGCGCCAATCGAGTGGTTCATCCATTCGTAGCCTTCCCGGTAGAGGTCGAGTTGGGTACCGAATGGGGAGGTGTCGCGTACTTTCTTGGCCCGTTGGTAGACGACAGAACGGTAAATACGGTTGATGGGCGTACCATTGGTATCCGACTCGATGAAATACTGGTACAGCTTGGGCCGCCATTCTTCCAGCACGTAGCGCCCCCGGCCGAGCACCGGGAAGTTCCGCATGATGGTGTGCCGGGTCTGCAACATATCGAAAATGCCGAGCAGCAACACTGGCCCGAGCAAGACAAAGAACCACCAAAACGGCGGCCAGATGAAATAAGCAATAGCTGCACAAATCAAAGTGGACAGTAACGCAAAAAGGATAAATGCTGTTCTCATGGTTATGGTAGCTTGGCTTTTGCAAGTTTACAATTCTGGTGCCGGGCTGGCAAGTTTCCTCCGCTAACAATTGTCGGTATCACAACTCTTCCAGCAGGCAACCGAGTCTGTACAGGTCGAATAGCCGCAAGGAAGGCCGGGCCGAACAAAGCTGCCGCTCCAGCCCCTTCCGGGCCCCCTCCCAAAAAGTCCGCAGTACCATTTCCGACGGCCGCCCGTGAATACGTAGCGCCCAGCGCAGCAATCGGGTATCTATGCCTGTACCCTGATGGTGGAGGAACGCCAAGTTTTCCAAAGCCTGCCGGGATTTTCGCATGAAGGTAGCTGAGGACTCCAAACCAGCGTGGACCAGCGGGTTGTCCAAGTGGAGGATACGTACACCCCGCGCTTGCAGCGCCATGCCGAACAGCGTATCTTCATGGCCGTACTGCAGTAGCCGCTCGTCAAAGCCGATGGGCTGGAACAGCGCGCGGGGGATCAAAAAGTTATTGGTCATAAAGCTGTGGTAGGCTTGCTTTTGCCGCTCTTCGGCTGGCCTTGCCTCCCGCACGCTCCCGTACTTCCAATGCAGCATCAACGATTTGTCCGCCGGGGGCTGCGGCTGGTAAATGCGGCCGCCGTAGAGCAGGCAGTTGGGCGACAGCGCCGCGACGTAGCGTTGCAGGTACTTTTCATCCGGCACCTGGGAATCGCAATCGATAAAAAGCAAGTAATCGTGGCGGGCTTCCCGCGCCAGCAAATTGCGGATACGGGAACGGCCGAGGTTGTTGGGCAATAACCGGTATTCTACACCTGCCCACTCCCCTACCGCAGCATTCAGCCGGCGGAAAGCGGCTTGCGAGGCATCGTCGAAGCACAAAATTTCCACCTCTACCCCATGCAGGGCCGCGGCTTGTTGTTGCAGCGCTCCCACCAACTGGCGCACATCGTAGTTGTACACAGGGATCAAAATGGAAAGGGCGTGCTGATTCATACCGGAGAATTTACACAAATGAGCGAATTTCTCTTGATGAGCGGCCTGTTTTCGGCGGTTTTTTTGTAATTTTCGACATCACACCCATTCGCAAACATCCAATCCAACTGCCTGATGAGAAAGCTGCTGCTAAGCATTGCGGTACTGACAGGTTTTGGGGTGCCGACCTTGACCGCCCAAGATTTTATCCTGCAAGGCTGCTACTGGAGCTGCCCGGAACAAGCCCCCGGCAGTTTGCCCGATTCTGCCACCCTGGCATTTTGGGTAGACCGTATGTCAGAGCAGGCGCCTGAGCTGGCTTACGCCGGCTTCACCCACCTTTGGCTCCCCAACCTGACAGCAGACGCGCCGGCCAGCATTCAAAAACTGCTCGACCAACTCAGCGGACAGGGGATTCAAACCGTTGCCGAAGTCTCCTACCAAAAAGACAGCCTTGCCATGCTGCAGCAGCAAATGTTCCGGCTTTACGACAGCCTGCAAGTTCAATCCTTCAGTATCAGCGAGAGCGACCAACTGCGCCCCAAGGCCTACGCCAAAGCCATTACCGAAGCTTATCAACAAGGCCTGCAGCCCGACCTCCTCATCAAAGGCTCTCCAACGTTTAACCGCAAAAACTACTTGGAACAATGGGTTGTCAAGGTACTACAGCAACTGCCCGGCGAGGTACAAGCCGACTTGAGCCCCCGTGTTTACGATTACAGCCTGCGGGAAGTGCTGCGTACAACCTGCGTAGACTCTACCTTCGATGCCCGGATACTATTCGAACGCAGCATCCGCGACAACAGCCCGCTTTCTGGCTACAATATCGTCACCCTGGTCAACCACCCGGCTTTCAAGGACCAGGATGGCGTGGCGAATACGCGGGATGACATTATAGCGGAACCGCTCTTGGCTTACGCTTATATTCTTACCAATAACCAAATCGGCTTGCCTACCGTCTTTTACGGCGATTACTACGGCGGGCTTTCTGAGCTAGACGGCTACCTGGACAAACAACCGCTGCGGAAATCCATCGACCAACTGCTTAAAGCGCATCGCGAGTTTATCTTCAACTCTACCAGCATCGAATACCTAAACCGCCGGGGCACCGATAAGCGCGCGTTTTACGAAAGCGGCGACTCCACTCGCGTGCTGATCTACCAGATGGATGGCAGCAACACCCAGGCTGGGCTGGCCAACTACCCGCCGGGCAATAAAGATGTACTCGTCGCCATCAACTTCGGGCAGGACACCCTGCGCCTCACCCAACAGCTCAATATGGCTAATGTGGAAGCTGGGGACTACTTCACCGACATCCTCAGCCAATCGCTCACCCCAAAAGCGGAAGTCACCCCCTACGATTCTACCCATCGCGTGCCGAACGCCGTACGATTGTCTCTGCCCCCCCGCTCCTACTCGATCTGGGTGCAAGGGCGCGCCCACCGCGTGGTGCCCAGCCGCGTGGAGCTGACAACGGATGCGTTTTCGGATTATGTGGAACTGACTTGGGAAACAGCTTACGAACGGCAAGTGCTAGGTTATGAAATTGAGCGCTCCGTATCGGGTGGGAATTTTGAAAAACTAGGTACGGTACGGGCCATGGGCAGCGGTGACGCCGCAGCCTCCTATCTGTACCTCGACAAGGACGTATTTCCCAACGAGCAGCTGACCTACCGCATCAAAGTGCTCGATACGGAGGGCGGCTATGAGTACAGCCCCGAGATGAGTACCCGCCTCAAAGAGCGCAAGCTGAACTTTGAGCTGCTGCAATCCAGTCAGCCCAACGAAAAAGCCATACGGGTCATCAGCAATTATCAAGGAAGGGCGGAACTCAGCGTGATCGACGCTTCGGGCCAAGAGGTTTTCACGCGCTCCCAGCCGTTGAAACGAGGGGAAAACCTGACACGGGTAGACCTCTCCCGGCTCCCGACCGGTGTGTATTTTATCAGCTTCAGTACCGACAAACAACGGCGTTGGAGCACGAAAGTGGTCAAGCTATAGCTCCAAAAGCCCTGCTGGCAAGCCCATGAGGATGGTTTTTCGCTCCGGGTCGAAATCGCGCAGGAAGTGTTCGTTGATGGGTATGAGAATGTCCCGGCCTTCGTAGGCGACCACCGCCAATACCTGCTCGGGCAACTCCTGCACGTCGTGGATCAGCCCTATTTCCCCAGCTTCTTCGTCGTGGATGGTATAACCGATCATCGCCTGGTAATCTTCTTCCTCCTCTTCCCCTTGCAAGTCCTGCGGGCGTAGGAAAAGCGGCTGATTGCACAGGGGCTGGGCATCTTCTTTGCTGTCGACCTCCTCCAGTTTGACGATGAGCGGTTCCTCCGACAGGTAGGCTTCTACAAAAAACGGGGCGGGCTTGCCGTCAACGGGGATAAACAGGACCGTAGAGCCGAGAGCAGACTGCTCGTAATGCTCCTCCACGCCTAGTTTCAGGGCTCCGTCCTTGCCATAAGACTTGCCCACCTTGCCGATGGTTATGTATTCTTGGAGCTTCATCGGTAGTCGATCAAACGTTGGTGCAGGATAAAGCCCCGCTCCGCCCTGCCGATGGGGGTGAGGCTGTCGCAAAGGTCAAATTCTTCAATAGTGCTAGATTGGCCATCTCCATCTAAATCGCAGCAAGCACTGCAGCCTACTATATCTAGAATACGCCATTCCCGCTCTACCAGTCCAATGCCGGCTGCGTAGCGGTCCTGCGCTTCCCGCCAAATATTTTCGCTTTCAAAAAAGATATTTTCCGTGCTCAACGTAGAAGTATAGGTGGTATCCTCCAGCAAAAATGGAGTGCCACGATCTACTACTACGGTCTCCCAACCTTCATATATCGTTACGCTCTCCCCCGCCACTGGAAAAGCGGTGGCAGCATCAAAGTAAGCCGCAGGCGACCAGCTGGCATTTAACGAATTGGGAAAAGACAAGACCACAACGGGCACATTATCCTCCTGCCGCACCGCCTGCCGTTCATTCCGGTAAAGGGTAAAGACCTTACGGAAAACCCAAGGCAAAGTATCGCTTTTACGCTCGTAGCGTTCGCCGCGGTAGAGCAGCTCCCCACTGAGGCTGCGTGTAGTATCCACCAACACCTCTCGGACCAAGGTGCGGCTGCTGTCCTGCCGAATGCCTTCTGTGTCGGGAACAAACACTACGGAATCTACCGTATACGTCCAACTACGGCCGATGCCCAAGGGGAAATACTCGTACCCCATATCCACTTCAACGGCTTCCAGTTCCTGTTGATTAGAACAGGCTAGTGCCGTCAGTAGCAGCACTAGCCCGATAATGGCGCAAACGCCCGTAGTATTCCGCAGCTCCATCATCAATTCTGGTTGAACTGATCCATGAAGCTGCCGTGGATGATGCCGCCGCCGATGACATCGTCACCTTCGTAGAAAACAGCGGACTGCCCCGGTGCCACGCCGCGCACATTGGCGAAGAAGTCGACATGGACGTTATCCCCCACGTTCGACAATTGGCTCATCGCGCCGCGGTCCTTATAGCGGATGCGGGTCAGCGCTTCGTGGCCGTCGGGCACCCGGTCGTACTTCATCATGTTTACCTGGCCGACCATCATGCCATTGCGGACCAGCTCGTCCTGCGTACCCAACACCACCGTATTGGTTTCCGGGCGGATTTCCGTGACATACATCGGTTGGCCGAAAGCCATGCCCAGGCCCTTGCGCTGCCCGATGGTATAGAACGGATAGCCCTTGTGCTTGCCAATGACCTTGCCGGCCGTATCGACGAAATCGCCTCCGTCTACACGCTCTTCCAGCCCGTCTACCCGGCGCTTCAGAAAGCCCCGGTAGTCATTGTCGGGCACAAAGCAGATTTCAAAACTTTCCGCTTTTTTGGACAGCGCTTCGTAGCCCCAGTCGGCGGCCATCTGCCGTACCTCCGGCTTCGTGTAGGGGCCGAGCGGGAAGCGGCTGCGCGCCATGCACTCTTGGCTGAGCCCCCACAGCACATAAGACTGATCCTTGTGGTCATCCACGGCTTTGCGGATGTACCGGCGCCCTTCCTGCTCTTTGATTTGGGCATAGTGGCCCGTGGCGATAAACTCGCAGTCGAGCGCATCCGCCCGTTTGAGCAGGGCGTTCCACTTGATATGCGTATTGCAGAGCACACAAGGGTTGGGCGTACGGCCTGCCAGGTACTCATCCACGAAGTTGTCGATGACGTAATCGCCGAATTCCTCCCGGATATCCACGATAAAGTGGTGGAAGCCCATACTCACCGCTACTTGCCGGGCGTCGTTGATAGAGTCCAAGCTGCAGCAGCCGGTTTCCTTTTTGGAGCCCCCGGAATTGGCGTAGTCCCAAGTTTTCATCGTGATGCCCACAACTTCGTAGCCTTGGTCGTGCATCATCATGGCCGTGACCGTGCTGTCAATGCCTCCGCTCATAGCGACCAGAACTCTTCCGTGCTTACTCATTTTTTCTAAAAAATTATTCCCTTGAAAATCAACACACAAAGGTACAAAAATCGGCTCCGATTAGTTCAATACCGGAGTGGATTTAGACGCAAAGCTAGATTTATGACGTTAGTATAAGGTAGGCGGCGGCAGTTTCCCTTCCGGTGCTCCGGAAAGCAGACGCGCCTCATTATCTTTCGGGCTTAGAAAACGCAAAATTAGAAAACGAGCTAACTTTGAGTATATTTGAAAAAATGGCCGCAATGAAGTGCCTTTTCCCAAAAGAACCCGATGTGGGCTCACAAAACAAGAACACCATGAGAAAGTCTATTCCTATTTTACTACCGATGCTGTTTTGCCTAGGCATCATGATGCCAGCGCTGGCCCAGAGCGGCGAGGAATTCGGTATGGCATCCTATTATCACGAAAGCTTCGACGGCAACGAGACGGCTTACGGCAAAACGTACGACAAAGACCAATTCACCGCCGCACATTTACAGCACCCGCTAGGGACCAAACTGCGCGTCACCCGCCTGGACAACAACAAATCCGTTGTCGTTACGGTCAATGACAAAGGCCCCTACAAGCGGGGCCGCATCATCGACCTGTCTACGGCGGCAGCCAAGCGCCTCGGCCTGATCGAGGATGGCGTCACCCAGGTGAAAGTGGAGGTCATCGACCGCCCGAAAAGCAGCAAAGAATCTTCCGGCTCGAAAACGTCTAGTACCCGGCAGGGCAGCGACGAACGGCCTTCATCTTATGCCAATACCAGCACCCGCCGTATCACCGCCGAGGACGAGCGCCGGACTGCAGAGCGCCGGGAAGCCCCGGAACAAGAACGCTCCGCAGCTTCCGCCCCATCCAAAAGCAGCACGGAAAAACGCCGGTCTGCCGATAGCGGTAAGTCTGGTGAAGCCCAGTACGAGCTGGTCGGCAAAGAATACCAGAAGTATGGCTTGTATAAAATCTCCCTGTTCAAGCCCGAGCAGGAAGGTTTTGCCGTGCAGGTGGCATCGCTGACCAACTACGAAAATGTATTCCAGCAGGTAGCGGATTTGCAGGCCAAGTGGTTCGACAACGTACTCATCAGCATAGAGGAAGGCCGCTTGGCACCGACGTACAAAATCATGCTTGGCCCATTCGAAAAAGAAGCTGCCGCAGAGAACTACCGCAAGAACCTGATGAAAAAGCACCGTATAAAGGGCTTTGTCGTGGATTTATCCACCATTGAGTTTACCCGCGAGCGCTAGAAAGGGCTAATCTCCACAAGCCGGGGGAGTCGATCTTGCCTCCCCCAGTTTTTGTGCTTATTGAATGGTCACCGTACCCGCCACCGGCTTCAAATCCAAGAGCTTTTCCTCCAGGTCGACCACCTCGAAGGGGGTCGGCTTTTCGGCTAGGGTCACCTCGCTACGCTGCCCCGACTGGCCCACGGCCTCAAAACAAACCGTGTACAGCTCGGTATCCGCCGGCAGCGTCACCCCGCTGAGGGTCTTGTCAATCCACACCGAGGGCATAATCCCTTCTGCCACCCGGTTCCGGCCAAAGTTTTGCAGGCCCAAGCCGGGCAAGACAAAACCTTTGAGCTCCTTGAACTTCAGCACTTTAGGGTCCCAACGTACGGTGTACTGATTGGAAAGCAGGTTCTCAAAGCCCTTGGCCCGCAGCGTCAAGCATACCGCTGCGCCCGGCTCCGTAGTTTTATCTGGAAAAGACAGGGTCAGTGTCCGGCCCGTTTTGGGCGGCTGATGGGGGGTACGTTGGCCAACTTCCGGCTTTTCGGCTTTTTGGTTCTGCCCCGGTCGCCGCGGCGGGTCGATACGGGTTAAGCCCTCAGTTTCAGCAGACTCATTGGAGGCCGCTTGTGCAGTAGCCTCCGCTTCCTGGCCCTTATCTTTCGGCTCATCCGCTTGGCAAGCCACCAAGCCCAGGCCCGCTAAGAGGAGGATAAAAATATGTTGCTTCATCATTCGTTTAATTTGTGGTGAGCAAATACTTCCCAATTCGCGAATGTACAGAAAGTAGTGAATTGTATTAGCTTTGTAGGACGAATCCACAGAATACGGACGAATTTATATCTTTAGCCAAATCCCACAAAAAACAACTGACACCATGAAATACATATTGCCCCTGCTCTTGCTCAGCATCGCCTTACTGTCTAGCTGCGTGACCAAACAGAAGTACCAAGAACTGGAGGAGCAGAAAAAATACTACGAAAAGGAAGCCACCACGGCGGACTCCATGAAGAATGAATACAACAAGCTTGCCGAGGAGAAGCGGCAGCTTGAAATCGAGGTCCGCAACACCCGAATGGAACTGGAAGAATACTTGGTGACCAACAAAAACCTCTACCGCAGCTACCAGGATGTGCTGGACCGGCTGGACCAAACGACCGCCGAGCGCAACGAGCTGGACGAGACGGTCGCCTATGAAAAGGTAAACCTGCAACAGCAACTCGGCGAACAGCAAGAATCCCTGCAAGGCAACCGGCAACGCCTCGAAAGCTTGGAGTACGAGCTGTACCAAAAAGACAACCGGCTTAACGTGATGGAGTACGATTACTCTAGCATGAAGGGCAGCCTCCAGGAAAAAAACATCCGTATTCAAGAGCTCGAGCAAATGCTTAACCTCAAAGAAGGCAATATGCAGACGGTCCGCGCCGACTTGAACGACATCGTGGCGGAATTCTCCGCCCGTGACCTAAGCGTGGAAGAACGCGGCGGCAAGCTGTACGTCTCGCTCAGCTCCGCGCTGCTGTTCCCCAGCGGCAGCACCCAACTGAACGCCGAGGGCCGCACCGCCGTACGCAAACTATCACAGGCACTGAAGAACAACCCGGATATTGATATTTTGGTAGAAGGGCATACTGACTCCCAGGGCAGCGCGATAACCAACTGGAACCTGAGTGTTGACCGGGCCGTAGCGGTAACTAACGCCTTGACCGACTCTGGCGTCAACCCTAAGCGTATCACGGCCGCTGGCCGGGGCGAATTCATGCCCGTAGCCAGCAATCAGTCCGCCCAGGGCCGGGCCCGCAACCGCCGTACGGAAATTGTCATTTCCCCCAAGCTCGACGAGATTTACGAGTTGCTCAGCCGATGATGCTATGAAGACCGCGCTCATCTTACTCCTCGCGTGTTTGGCTAGCAGCTGCCTGTCCGCCCAGCGTACCTGCGGCGTACAGACGCTGCCCCGCTTCGTACCGCAGCATACCGCTAGTGTCAGCGCCCGCGAAGTAGCCGTGCTGCCCGTCGTTGTTCATATTGTCTGGCACCAACCGGAAGAAAACATCTCGGATACGCAGGTAGAATCCCAAATAGAAGTCTTGAACCAAGACTTCCGGGCGCTCAATGTAGAAGTGCCGGATATCCACCCTTTGTTTGACGAATTGGCCGCGGATGTGGAAATCGAATTTTGCCTGACTGCTATCACCCGCACCCAAACGCCTTGGGAAGGCGTCAGTAATTTGTTTGCCCAGGGTAAAAGGCGGGTATGCCATACCGAGCTGGGCGGCCGGGATGCCATTGACCCCGCGCACTACATCAATATTTGGGTAGCGGGCCGTAGCGACGGCACACTAGGCAGCGCGACTTTTCCAGAACAAGCCCAGGATAAGCCCGAAGAGGATGGCCTGTTTTTGCGCCCCGATGTCTTCGGCACCCAAGGCAGCACCACCCCTCCTTTCAACTTGGGCCGTACCTGCACGCACGAAATGGGCCACTACCTCAACCTCGGCCATCTCTGGGGTAGCGGTGCCGACAACTTTGACTGCGAACAGGACGACGGCCTGGAAGACACGCCCCGGCAGGCTAGTACCTACCGCAACACCTGCCCTGCCGTACCCCCATTCTCCTGCGGCAGCGCCGATATGTTCATGAACTACATGAACTATACCGACGATGCCTGCATGGCACTTTTCACACCCGGCCAAAAAGCTAGAGTATGGGGCGCGCTCATGCAATTTCGTTCTGGCCTGTTGCAAAGCAGCTGCGCGCCCGTCGCCTCTGCCCCTTCCCTTAACCGCACCCCGCCCCGCCTACTCGGCAACCCGGCAAAGAATGTCGCCCACCTGCAATTATCTGAGAAAGAAAAATATGAGATTGCAATTTTTGACGCCGCTGGCCGTTTAGTATTGCTGACAAGGCATCACGGCGGCGGTCTTTTAGAAATAGACCTTAGCGGCTGGGCAGCCGGTATTTATCACATAAAAATAAAGCATGGAGCGCAATTACACCTTAAAAAGCTTATTATTGCCCAGTGACAATCACAGCTGATGTAACCATTTTATCTTCTCGCATTATGCGGTTGTAATGTTTTCCATGCCACCGGCTTAGGAGCATCACCCCGGAAGATACAATCCAAGCTTAAACCAAACCACGTTCCTGATGAGTATCAACCCTCTCGTACCCCCTAGGATACTGGGCTTCACTTTGATCATATTTTCGGCTACCCTATTCAACAGCTGCGGCTCTACGGCCAATGCTGACTTGAGCCGGCTCGACCCTATTATCGAGATGAGCAAAGGGCCCTGCTACGGCCGCTGCCCCGTATTCACCCTCACGGTTTACGAAAACGGTATCGCCAGCTACGAGGGCGAACGCTATACCGACCGCCTCGGTACCTACGTAAAAAAATTGGAAAAAGGCCAGATGGAGCGCCTGCTCGGCGAATTCAAAAGGGCGAACGTCTGGCAGTTCCGCGACAGCTACCGCGGCCGCATCCCGGATATGCAGAGCGTCACCATTACTTACCGGGAAGACAACAAGAAAAAAACCATCACGGGAAAAGAAATCCGGCCCAACGCCGTCAAGTGGCTAGAAACACAACTCGACCAAGTGGCACAGTCCGAAGGATGGATACTCAAAGAAGCCCCACAGGACAATGTGCCCGATTATTTGATCCCCGACCAGCTGCTGGTGGAGTTGGAAGGCGGCAGCGACCCCGAAGAATGGGCTAAGAAATTCGCACAAGCGGATATGCTCTTCGAGCGCCCCCTCAACGACTCCGGGTTCTGGATTTTCTCCTACAACGACGAGCTGATCACGCCAGACCAGATGCTGGAACAGGTACGCATGGACAAGGAGGTCATCAGCGCGGAGTTCAACAAGCGTATCTACAACGAAATGAATAAAGAGGAGGACGAGGAAAAAGATACCGGTTCCAAAGCCCCCAAAGACACCGGCGACAAGCCGGCGGCAAAACAGAGCAACGGCCCCGGCGAATAACCGGCCCGCCCGTAGTACTTCTTTGTTAAAACGCTAAGAATCAACAAGAAGCACTACGGGCCACTTGAACCAAGACCGCCCCACTATGTTAGGCTAATAAACAGAGTCTATGTGCCGTTTAGCCATCTTTTCCCTGCTCCTTGCCTGTATCGTCAACCATAGCTTCGCCCAGCGTGCCGTCATTGACGATTTCACTATCAGCGGAGATACGTACCTGACTGACGACGGCTGTTTCCGCCTGACCGAAGAACGCGACTACGCGTCCGGGTCCATTTGGTACCGCCAACCGGTAAGCCTCAAAGAACCCTTTTCTATAGAACTAAGTGTGTTCCTGGGCTGCAAAGACGACAGCGGCGCCGACGGCATGGTATTCGTTTTCACCTCCCGCAGCAACCAAACTGGGTACCGGGGTGAGGGCATAGGCTTTGCCGGCTTGCGCCCCTCGGTAGGCATCGAAATTGACACCTGGCTCAACGAGCATCTCATGGACCCGGTAGAAGATCATGTGGCCATCATGGGCAACGGCCGCGTGGGGCACTGGAATGACCTGGCCGGCCCGCTCCCCATCGCCAACATCGAAGACTGCGCCCAGCACAAGCTGGCGGTCCGCTGGTCGCCCAAGACACAGCGACTGAGCCTGGAACTAGACGGGCAAGAAGTGATTGCCCTGCAAAAGAACCTCGTCAAAGAGATATTCTTGGGTAATGACAAAGTCTACTGGGGCGTCACTGCTGCCACGGGGCGCTACAATAACTTCCACGAGGTCTGCTTCGACCGGCTGTCCTGGCTGCCTGAGACGCCCGCGCAAAATGGCGTATTCCACGGAAAGTAACTACTTCACCCGCTTGGCAAAATCTACGAAGAAGTCCAGCGTCTCAGGGTTGCGCATAGCGTCTGGGTTCGCGGCTTTTTCGATGGGGTGCCCAAGCAGGATTTTCTTAACTGGCGCTTCCAGTTTCTTGCCGCTAATGGTATAAGGGATATCTTGCACCTCAATGATATCATCCGGTACGTGGCGGGGTGTGTAGTCTTCGCGGAGGGTCCGCCGGAGGGCTGACTTGATCTCGTCCGTCAACGCCTCCCCCTCGTTCATCAGTACGAAGAGTGGCATGTAGTGGCGGCCGCCGCTGAGCTCCAAATTGACGATCAAGCTGTCCTTGATGGCTTTGATCTTGTTGACGGCCCGGTAGATTTCGGCCGTGCCGATGCGGATGCCGTGCCGGTTGAGCGTAGCGTCCGAACGCCCTAGAATGACCAAAGTATTCCGGGAGGTCACTTTCACCCAGTCCCCATGCCGCCAGATGCCGGGAAACATCTCGAAGTAGCTGGAGCGGTAACGCTGCATGTTTTCGTCCCCCCAGAAGTAAATGGGCATGCTTGGCATGGGCTTGGTGATAACCATCTCGCCGACCTCGTCGACCAAGGGCTGGCCGTGGTCATCAAATGCGTAGAGCGCGCAGCCCAGGCCCCGGCACTGGATTTCGCCCAAATAAACGGGCTCCAGCGGGCATCCCCCTACAAAGGCCGTACAGACATCCGTGCCGCCGCTCATGGAGCACAGCCACAGGTCTTCCTTGATGTGCTGATAAGCATAATCGAAGGCTTCCGGCGGTAAGGGCGCACCCGTAGAGCCGATAGAGCGCAGATGAGACAGGTCGAACTGCCGCCCCGGTGACAGCTCCCGTTTCATACAGGCTACAAGGTAGGGGGCGCTAGTGCCAAAGTGGTGGATTTGCGCCTTTTCGGTGAATTCCCACAGCACGTTCATGTCGGGTTGGTTGGGACTGCCGTCAAATAACACCGCGGTCCCCCCTACTAGCAGGGAAGCCTGCACAAAGTTCCACATCATCCAGCCCGTAGTAGAATACCAGAAGAAGCGCTCCCCGGGATGTACGTCGTTGTGGAAAGCCAGGTACTTCAAGTGCTCCAGCAGCACGCCCCCTTGAGAGTGGGTAATGGCTTTGGGGATACCCGTAGTGCCGGAGGAATACAGCACCCATATAGGATGGTCGAAGGGCACTGGCGTAAAACCAAGCCCATCGTGGGGGGTTCGCAGCGCTTCTTCCCACCCGATAGATTTTGGCAGGTCAGCGGTATCCGCCTCCTTGTCCAGATAAGGCAATACAATGACTTTCTCCAAGCTGGGCAGTTCTTCGGTGATTTGCCGGACGACCGCCCGCTTGTCGTAGGGTTTGCCGTTGTATTGGTACCCATCCACGGCGAGCAGCACTTTGGGTTCAATTTGCTGAAATCGGTCCACCACGCTGCTGGCCCCGAAGTCAGGCGAGCAGCTCGACCAGATGGCACCGATGGAGCAAGCTGCCAGAAACCCTACCGTCGCAGCTGGCACGTTAGGCAGAAACGCTACCACGCGATCCCCTTTTTCCACGCCCTGCGCTTTCAGGAAAGCCGCCATAGCAGCCGTCTGTGCCCGCAGCTCCGCCCAGGAGACCTCCGTCAGCGGCTGGGTTTCTGACTGGAAAATCAAGGCGGGGTGTGTTTCGTTCGCTTGCCGGAAGACATGCTCGGCGTAGTTCAAGGTGCTGCCCTCAAACCAGCGGGCACCCGGCATTTCCGGATGGGACAATACGGAGTCGTAAGGGCTGTGGGCCATCACATCAAAGTATTCCCAGATGGACGCCCAGAAGTCTTCCACCTGATTGACGGACCAGGCCCAGAGATCGGCGTAGGCTTCAAACTCCAGGCCACGCTGTTCGGCCAGCCAGTTCATGTAGTGGGTTAGTCGTGATTGGTTTTTGAAAGTATCGGAAGGTGCCCAGAGCGGGGTCGGCAAGTCGCTCATATTTTAAATTTGGTAGTTTTTGATTAGCGTATCGAGGGGAAATTAAGTATTTTCCCGCACAACAAGCTAAAAACAAAACGAATGAAAAAGATACTAGTAGCCAACCGTGGAGAAATTACGCTACGCATCATGCGCACCGCCCGCAGTATGGGTATACGCACGGTAGCGGTTTATTCGGAAGCGGACCGCCACGCGCCCCACGTACGCTACGCCGACGAAGCGGTTTGCATTGGGCCGCCGCCCTCTTCCCAGTCTTACCTGATGGGCGACAAGATCATCGAAGTGGCTAAGCAATTAAACGTGGACGGCATCCACCCCGGCTACGGTTTCCTGAGTGAGAATGCCAAATTTGCGCAAGCCGTCACGGATGCGGGCATCAAATTTATCGGCCCAGGCCCGAAAGCCATTGAGGTCATGGGCAGCAAACTGGCCGCCAAGGACGCGGTGAAAAAGTACGATATCCCCATGGTACCCGGCTTAGACCACGCCATCACTGATATTGGGGAGGCGAAAAAAGTGGCTGAGGATATTGGCTTTCCAGTGCTTATCAAGGCTTCCGCCGGCGGTGGAGGGAAAGGCATGCGCATCGTGGAGGACCCAGAAGCGTTTGAAGACCAGATGAAGCGGGCCATCAGCGAGGCCACCTCGGCTTTTGGTGACGGCTCGGTCTTCGTAGAAAAGTACGTGACTTCCCCCCGTCACATCGAGATTCAGGTGCTCGCCGACGAACACGGCAATTACCTGCATTTTTTCGAACGAGAGTGCAGTATCCAACGCCGCCACCAGAAAGTAGTCGAGGAAGCGCCTTCTGCCATTCTCACCCCCGAGCTGCGTGAAAAGATGGGCCAAGATGCCGTCAACGTCGCCCGCTCCTGCGATTACACCGGCGCGGGTACGGTGGAATTCCTGATGGATGCCGACCACAACTACTACTTCCTGGAAATGAATACCCGCCTGCAGGTGGAGCACCCGGTTACGGAGCTGATCACCGGCGTCGACCTGGTGGAACAGCAGATTCTCATTGCCCGGGGCGAAGAGCTGTCCATCAAGCAGGAGGACCTGAGCATCAAGGGCCACGCGGTGGAGCTACGGGTATACGCGGAGGACCCGACGGACAATTTCCTGCCTAGCGTAGGTAAGCTAGAGCGCTATGTGCGCCCGGAGGGTAAGAACATCCGCTTGGACGACGGCTACGAGGAAGGCATGGATATTCCCATCTACTATGACCCCATGATCGCCAAGCTCGTCACCTACGGGGCTAACCGGGACGCTGCCATCCGGCGCATGCTGGAAGCGATTGAAATGTATGAGATTGAAGGCGTAGAAACGACGCTGCCGTTTGGCAAGTTCGTCTGCGAGCACGAGTCATTTACCTCCGGCAACTTTGATACGCACTTTGTACAGCAGTACTTCACGCCGGAGGCGCTGGAGGAAGGCAACCGGGGCGGCGCAGAAGTAGCCGCCCGCCTGGCGATACACTTATTCGAAGAGAACGAGCTGAAGCTGAATGTGCCCAAGGTTGGGGATTCGGATTGGCAGAAGCGGGAGCGTTGGTAAACCAATGAACGCTACAAATCCGGCGCAACATAACTAGCCCGCGCCTCGGCAGAAGCCAGCCGGTCCGCACTGTAGTAGCGGGTCGGCTGGCTTTTGTCGCTCAATGGGCTTTGCAGCAATTCAGAAAGGAGGCCTTCAAACCCTACCCCCGGCCGCTCGGCGACAAAACGGGCGAGCATGTTCACCCAAAATACCGTCTTCGTTTCGTGGTAATGCCCCTGCATACCCAGGCCGCGCAGGAAAGCAATCAAGCCTTCCCGCCATTTGGCTAAAGCGTTCCACTCCCCCTCGTGATAGACATACCACAGCCCTACCGTAAGATGCGCGCGGTGGTCAAAAGCCGCTTTGGGCAAAAGCTGACGCTCAAAGCCGCGCACAAGCTTCTCCGCGGCAGTGAGGCCCGGTGCTTCTTCC
>JAAAOU010000405.1 GCA_009908745.1 Bacteroidota bacterium | reverse complement strand
CGCGGTCTTGCAGATCAATTCGCAGACGGGTTTGCTGACCGGATTGCCGAATACTATCGGGCAGTTTGTGGTGGGCATTTGCGCGGAGGAGTACCGGGACGGGGAGCTGATCTCTACCACCCGACGAGACTTTCAGTACAACGTCGGTGTTTGTGGACAGACCGTCTCCGCTTTTGCGGCTCCTGAGGTGCAATGCGGCAGCTTGACGGTCAGCTTCGGAAACGAGACAGAGAACGCCGAAAGCTTCCGCTGGGTATTCAATGACCCGGGCAACCCCGGTGCGACTTCCTCTTTGGCAGAGCCGGTGTATACCTTTTCCGATACAGGGACCTACACCGTGCTGCTGATCGCCAACCCCGGCACCATTTGCGCGGATACGGCCCTGCAGGACATCCGGTTATTACCCGAGTCGCTCTTGCCGGACTTTTCATTCGAGTTCGGAAACTGTGAAGAAGCCCTGCAGGTACAGTTCACCGATTTGTCGGTAGACACACTGTCGGAAATTGTGGGCTGGGATTGGCAGATATCACCCGGCGGGTTCAGTGCCGACGAGCCTTCTCCCAGTTTCGCCTTTACCGAAAGTGGCACTTACGAAGCTACGCTTACCGTCGAGTCGGCCAACGGCTGCACAGCCAGCATCACGCAGCCCCTGCAAGCAGAACTCATTGAAGATGTCCTTTCAGATGACAGCTTGGTCGTCTGCCCCGGCGACAGCATAGCCCTCAATCCACAGCCCAATACCAATTACGCCTACGAATGGGGGGCTTCTCCGGATATTGCAGATGTAAATAGCCCCAATCCGTCTGTTGCGCCGGCTCAAACTACAACTTACACCGTTGATATCAACGACCCCAATGGCGTGTGCGCGGTGCAGCGTGCCATTACCGTTTTTGTGCCGCCTGTGATAACCGCAGAAGCACCGCCCGATACCGTCACCTGCGCAGAAGAGGTCGCACTTACAGGGCGTTCCAATACCGGAGCCGCATTTCAATGGGCGTCGGACCCTGCATTTAATGACACCCTTAGCTCTAGGGCGAGCACGATAGTCCGCCTGATTGGGGAAGAAACCTATTACTTTGCGGCGAGTGATGCTTACGGCTGCGAGGCGGTAGATTCCGTAACCGTGCTCAGCCAAGCGGTCAATACCGATCTGGCTAGCAATTTAGCCGTCTGCCCCGGCAGTTTCGGCCGGGTGTCTGTGGTCAACCTTGATACTGCGGACCAGCTCAGCTACAATTGGTCGCCGGATAGTTTGTTGGCTTTTGGGGATAGCACCGCGCTGGCTTTCTTTGATTTTCCGGCCGCTGGCAGCTATGACATTCTCGTGGAGGTTAACAATCAGTTTGGCTGTAGCCTGATGGACACAACGCAGCTGATTTTGGTGGATACCCTGCCGCAGGATGGCTTTCAAGTGGCGCAGCAGTGCGGCGGGTATACGGTTAATTTTAGCAGCAGCAGCATCAATGCGCCTTACCTGATCTGGCGCTTTGGTGATCCGCAGGCCCCATCGGCGGTGCAGCAGGGTGGCAATGTGAGCCATGCCTACAGCGGGCCCGGCACCTATGAAGTGCAGATCACCTATAGTTCTTTTATCCCCTGCCAAGACACCATTACCTTAGAGGTGGAGGTGGAAGAACCGGCTATTGAGCCTGGGTTTTCCTTCGCTATTGTGGGCTGCGCGGATACGTTGCTGGTGGAGTTTCAAGACACTTCCGTAAATATGCAAAGCGAGATTGTCGAGTGGGCTTGGGATTTTGGCAATGGGCAAAATGCAAGCGGGCCAGATGCTTCTGTCGTTTTACAAGCTTCACAAACCCTATCGGTGAACCTGCAGATCACTTCGTCGGATGGTTGCGTGGACGAGGTGTCGAAGGAAATTGCCTTCGAGTTGCCGACCCTTTCCTTTCCAGATACGCTTTACGCGTGCCCAGGTACGCCCCTGGCGCTTAACCCTTCACCCGACTTTAGTTACAACTATACTTGGTCACCCGGCGCGTTACTAGAGGACCCCAATGCGGCCAATCCTGAGATATTGCTGGAAGGTAGTCAAACTTTCACCGTCTTAGCTACACAAATCGACGGCCCTTGTGCCTTTTCTGACACAGTGGTAGCCAACCTTGCCCCGCCGATCAACTACACCTTGACGCCGGATACGCTGCTTTGCCAAGGGGACATCACCCTAGAAGCGCAAAGCCCGCAAGCGGTGGATTATGTATGGGCAAGCGATGCCGGGTTTAACAGCTTGTTGGGGGGCATGCCGGCATTGGAGGTGGAGGCGGCTGGTGCACGTACCTACTATGTGCGGATGACAGATGCTTTTGGATGCAATGTAGTGGACAGCGTGGCGGTACAAGGCAGTAATATCTTTGTGTTTGCCGACCCGCAGGTCAATATTTGCGAAAGCGATACCGTACGGCTGGATGTGGTCAACCTGCAAGATAGCCAAATGCTGTTTTACGATTGGGCGCCGGACGCGGCTATCATCGAGGGGCAGGGTACATCTAGTGTGCTGGTACAGCCGGAAGCGGACCAGACGTTTTCGGTGATGATAATGGATGAGTTGGGCTGCGCGCTTACTGAGACCATTCAAGTCAATATTGCGCAGGCGGTCCCGCCACTTAGTGTCAGCGCCTCGCAGGATACGATTTTTGAGGCTGGGGAGGTGCAGTTGTTTGCTACCCCCGATGCGGGCTATGACTATCAATGGTCACCCGCGGGGCTGCTGAATAACCCCTTTTCCGCTAGTCCTATTGCCCAAGTGGATACCACGACCACCTTCCGGGTGGCGGTCACCGACGAAAACGGCTGTACCAACGAAGCGCTGCTGACGCTGACTTTGCTAAGCGAATGCGTGCCGCCTTATATCTTTGTGCCCAATGCCTTTACGCCCAACGGCGACAATCTAAACGACGAGCTGGAAGTCAAAGGCAATACTATAGACGAGTTGTACTTCGCGATTTACGACCGCTGGGGGGAGAAGGTATTTGAAACTACAGATCAGACGGTAGGCTGGGACGGCAGCTTCCGCGGGCGGGCATTGTCACCGGATGTCTACGGCTATTATTTGGAAGCCCGCTGCTTCAACGGCGAATTGTATACGCAAAAAGGTAACATAACACTGATACGATGATAGACAAACGCATTTTACTATTCTGCATGGGCTTGCTGTTGACCCTGCCCCTCTTGGCACAGTACAATTTCACGACGGAACAGGAATTGGCCTGCACTTCCGTAAAAAACCAGCAACGTACGGGTACTTGCTGGAGCTTTACGACGATTTCTTTCTTGGAATCGGAGCTATTGCGGCTAGAGAAGGAGGCTTACGATCTATCGGAAATGTACATGGTGCGTACGATTTACAAAGACAAAGCGCGAAACTACATGCTGCGGCAAGGCAAAGCCAATTTCAGCCAAGGCAGCCTCAGCCACGATGTGATGCGGGCCCTGAAAATGGGCGGTGCCGTCCCGGAATCTGTTTATTCGGGCATGACACCGGGCGACCAATACCACGATCACAGCGAGATGGAAGCCGCCCTGAAAGGAATGTTGGACGGTATCCGGGAGCAGAAGCGGCTGAGCACGAAATGGGAAGGGGCCTTCGAGGCTGTACTCGACCACTATATGGGCGAAGTCCCCGAAGAATTTACCTGGGAAGGGGAGACGCATACGCCTGCCTCCTTCGCCGAAAGCCTGCCGATTGATCCGGATGATTACGTGACGCTGACTTCCTTCAGCCACCATCCGTTTTATGAAACCTTCGTGCTGGAAATTCCAGACAACTATTCCAACGGCTCTTACTTCAACGTGCCGCTTGATGAGTTGCAGGCGATCACGGATTATGCCTTGTCGAATGGTTATACCGTGGCCTGGGACGGTGATGTGGGCGAAAAAGGATTTAGTGCCCGCGCTGGCTTAGCCATTATGCCGGTAGAGGAAAACAACGACGAGATGTTTGAGCAGCCGGTAGAGGAAATTGACGTCACGCAGGAGAACCGGCAACGCGCCTTCGAAAGCTACGCCACCACCGATGACCACTTGATGCACCTGACGGGCGTCGCCAAAGACCAAAACGGCAAGACCTACTATATCACGAAGAACTCTTGGGGGGAAATAAGCCCCTATGAAGGCTTCTTGTATATGTCAGCCCCTTACTTCCGCATGAAGACAGTAGGGGTGATGGTGCACAAGGATGCCATACCGAGGGATATTGCGGAGAAGTTAAGTTTGTAAGATAGCGGCACGCGGTTCGGTAGGCCGTAGCTGAATGGATGGTGGCTGCTGCTATGAGGGTTGAGCTTAGTGAAACGCTTTATTGCAATATTGCAATATTAAATTTAAGTGTTTAGACCAGTTCCTGCAATCTCCATTATTGCTCAAGTTTTTTCCCCAGCCCATTCTTCGCCGCCAAGTACTCCTGTAGAATAATTTCCAACGGCGGCAGCCCATCCGCATCCGGCGCAAGCAAAGGGGCAAGGGACCGTCAGCGCTTCCCCCAAGGCGGCGGCCCATACGTTAGCGAGGCTGCTTCCGGCACGCTGCACCGTCATCACGTAATCGGCCTGGTCGACCCGTTCGTCGCGCCGTGGCGATTGCCCTATGTGATCAAATCGACCTCCACCAAGTGGACGCCTCTCTGGGCAAGTTGCTCCTGCTTGCGGCGGGAACCTTCGTAGCCACTTTTTTTTACCTCACTAAAGTCACATCCCCCTGGAACTCACCCAGGCTTTCCCCATCCGGGCCAACAAGCTGAATGTTATAGTAGTAGACCTCAGAGGGCTGTGTATT
The DNA here is from genome assembly GCA_009908745.1 of Bacteroidota bacterium. GTDB lineage: Bacteria > Bacteroidota > Bacteroidia > Chitinophagales > Saprospiraceae > Phaeodactylibacter. Next base: position 1,224 of record JAAAOU010000405.1, on the reverse strand, counting down.
ACCATTAAAGGTGCCATCCCAACCTGTATCGGGGGTGTCGTTATCGTAAACGAGTTGGCCCCAGCGGTTGTACACTTTAAAGGCAGTAACCTCCACGCGCCCTTCCGGGGCATTGGTCACAAAGTTGAAGAATTCGTTGGTATTGTCACCGTTTGGCGTGAAAGCATTGGGGATAGCGACGATGATTTCCGTTACGCTTATGGTAATGGTGGATTCGTCTACACAGCCATCGGGGCTGATATTTACGACTGTGATGGTAGCTACCTCGGCAGGTTCTAGCAATTCTAACTGCGTTTCCACTAGCCCTTCCCCTGTTGCAAAGGTATCAGTCTCATTAAACACCCAGAAAAAAGTACCCGATAGCTGCAGGCTATCATCGTGCAATGCGGTCAGATCGACCACATCCCCGATAATGTAGTCCGTGGTATCCGGCTCGATTTCAATACCCGTGATGTCAAAGGGCTCCGATACTTGTACGGTGGTACTGCCCGTCAATTCGTAGCAATCGGTGCCGGAGGTGTAGGCCAGCGTGTAAGTAGAGGTCGATGTTGGTGTTACGTCAACCGTTGCACCTTCAAAAGTATCCCCAGTGGACTCGTTCACCCAAGTGTATGTACCTTCTTGCACTTCGTTATTAACAACAGCCATAAGCGTAGCTTCCTCGCCGAGGCACACCAATTCAGGGGCGTCAATCATCAGAGAAGGCTGGGTAGCTACTGTAACCGTGACACTGCCCTCAAAAGCCGGGCAAGCATTGCCCGTGGTAGCTACGAGGGTGTAGGTGGTGGTTTCCGCAGGGCTTACGGTGAGCTCCGGGTCGTTGGAGCTGAAAGCCGGGTCGTCGGGGGAAGACCAGGTGTAGCTCGTCATGCCATCCGAGGCGAGGTTGAGCTGTATGAAATCGCCCGGGCAAATCACCGCATCGTCGATCAATTCTACAGTAGGGGCTTGGAGTACTTGAATGTCTATCGTCCTGGTTTGCACGCCGCATCCCGAGCTGCTGATAAAGGTTAGGGTGTAGGTGCCACTCTGCGTTACGTTGAAAGTGACACTGCTCAGATCCGGGCCGGCGGCAATTTCCGAGCCATCCGGTGCCGTCCACTCGAAGCGGTCGTTTGCTTGGGTGTTGCTCGCCTCTACGCTAAGCGTCAGTTCCTCGCCTTGGCAAACGGGGTTCTCGGAGGCGGTGATATCCGACAGTACGGCGGGCTCAATCAACTCGAT
>JAAAOU010000007.1 GCA_009908745.1 Bacteroidota bacterium | reverse complement strand
ATAGCCATTGGGGGCAGACCACACAAAGAAGAAAGGGGCTGCGCTGCCTTCCGCCGTTACAGTAAACGGCTGCTGCGGCGTGCCTTCGCAAAAGCAGCTCCCCTCCGGCAAGTTTGACTTGACTTCTATTTGAGCATAGAGCGCGCTGCTTGAGCATAGTATGATTAGGGTGAGGGTGGTGTATAGGAGTTTCATGGTGGCTTGGTTTAGTGGTGATCTAGTTGCTTGTTATTTAGCTCCATTAAAGTTTGCATAGGCAAGGACCTATCTATTTTATTCAGCAACATAGGATTATCTGTTTTCTCCCTCGCTTTCAATAACAACTTTAACCATTCTTTATGAACTTCCGCAGCGTGGTCTTTAGAGGCTGTCATTTTCAAAGCTGAAGCCTCAATCACCATTGCGTGTGGTAAATAATATGATTCTGGAAACAGCTCCCTAAACCTTCTTACTATCGAAAGGGCTTCTTCATCATTATAAGGACTTCTATTAGTTTGATAAGGTATAAATCTGCGGTTTTCCAAACTTAGTATCCAATCAATCGCCTTTTTTTCTTCCTTCGGATAGAACGTACGTACTACAAAATCAAGAACTATAACAACCTCTTCCTCCTCATTCAAATACTTCCCTTTTGGATAATAGACATATTTCAATTCATAGGCTTGAATGTAATCTTCCGACGGATAAAATGCTTTGTCCTTAAAAAGCCGAAAAGCTATTGAATCAATACGATCTAAGGGAATAAATAAGTAAGCAGAGTCTTTTCCATTAGGCGGATACGTAATAGGGTTCATACCTTTTACACCAAGAAGAGGCATCATACGCCTCCATTCCTTTTCCCCTTTGCGCCTGTAAGAAAATTCTATATGGTCGAAAGGGGACCGTATTTCCACCGTTTTATTTTTAGCATTATGGTACGTTACTACAGGTAACAGAGGGTCAATAATACTAACCGTATCTCGATATAGGCTTATATCAACATTGTATCGTTTTGACGGCTGAGCGATAAGGCTGCTGCAAATTAAAACTATGTAAAGAGTTGCAAGAAACTTTGTATAGTAATGCATGACTGATCTTTTTTTGGACAATGACTTCGATTTAAAAAATTAAAGTGAGGGAAGTAAACCGGGACTATTCTTTCTGCACCTAATTAAATTCAGGTGTACGTCGGCAAAAACGCCATTATTAGAGGTGGTCAAACTGAAATTCATCAAATTGGGAGGATATGTAGGAGAAGAAGCAGAATTGCGAATACTTTTATTGATAGGATAATGAAGCAGCCCAAATTGATGCCCGATCTCATGTGCCATACTCCTTCCACGTATGTTTTGGTTTTGCATGTCACGTATGTTTTCAAAAGGGATCATGGAAACTTGACCACCTTTTTGCAATATATGACCTAATGAATCATCTGTTCCACTGCCATCTGTAGCCCCTTGATTAACACTGGTGAAGGCATTGCTATTTATTGGATCTACGCCCACTTCATTATCAGGGTCACCATCCTTGCGCCATAGCCCTACCTGAAAGGCGGAACAAACATATGCTATCCAGATTCTTTTCCCTGGTGCGTCACTAGAAAGCAGTACATCTGTATTATTCCAAGTTACCGAATTATCGCGATAATACTGAGCAATATCAGCGCTACCTATCAAATGAACCTCATTATCTTTAACAACAGTTGGCCCATAGTCTACTGTTTCCACAAAAGCGTCTTTATAAGCTTTTAGGCCACTTTTTATTCCATCGGGATCTGCATTAAAATCATACGGCAAAAGAAGGTCGACCATTCTTGCGTCATCATCAAACAGTTCAAAATCAATACTGAGTTTTTGGGCAGTTACTTGTGAAGTTGTTAATGATACACTCTGCAGTGGAACTTGCTGACCCTGGGCGACTTGGATATAAAAGCTACTTGGATTAGTAGCAATAGACCCAAGCCCTCCTGATGTAACTGTAAGTGTATAGTTGAAACTGGCATTAGGATTGGGATGCATTATTTCTGTAACTTCTCCTGTTGCAATGACAGTACCTATGCTGTCAAATATTTTATAAGGCAATGGCAGCATACCCGCAGCGCTACATCGAATTGAGCTAGCACCATTGGATTTTACTTGCATGGCATTAATTACTTGCTGCCCTCCTCCTATATACAGAAGTCCATTTTCGAACTGTCCATGCCATACACTACTATAATCAGTGGTTAAAGAAGGCAGATTAGATGAGTTTGATGGGCTTTCTTCTAAAGAAACACTGACTTTGGTAATTTCCAAAGTAGTGCTCGCTCTTCGTCCTTTAAAATCCTCTATATACCCTGAAACCAGATTCACCTGATCATCTACATTGTCCATCGACTGATATTCCACATGCAGCAAACGCCAGACAGTCAATACATTAGTCGTAAACAAATGAGAATTGGGTATTTCTGAAGGGCCAGAAAACAGCCCTCCCTGATGAGGGTCAACGATAGCAAGACCATCTCTTTTGTCCAAATTTTCAAGAGCTTGCAAAGTAGTCTTTTCAAAAGCTGCCGCCGCCCGGTAATTATCGCCAGCCATGATGGAAACCTGAAAGGGGGTTTCCAAAGCTTGCGCCCCATCAAAAACAAAAGCTACTATCCCATCATCATTGGTATCATTCACAAAATGCCCTTCTTTGCGGGTTTGACCCTCTGGCGCTCTGCGGTTGTCTTGGTTTTTGTCATAAGTAAGTCCGCCACCATAATGATTACTTGTACCCGCATAGTGCCCATTTTTCTTTGATTTATCGTTTGGGTCCACATCTCCGCCTTTGGCAGAAGGGTCGTCCACATCGAAGGCGCGAGCGTAAAGCGTGAGCGGCTCCACCGGGGCTACGCTCAGCCGTGCCTCAAGCTTCACGGTGTCTTTAAGGCTTGACACGGAAGTCCCCGTTGGGTCTATCCGCCCGCCGGGGAACACCCGCTTGCTCTGCAGCGGGCTGCCATTAGAGAAGGTGTCCCCGTTGCCGATGTGGGTGTTGTCGGTGTCCAGGGTATTACTCTGGGTATTGTTCGGCCCAGCGAAACCATTGCCCATGCCTTTCCAACGCAGGCCTGCCATGCCTACTATAGTGATGGACACTTCGTCCGCCACAGGGCATTCGGGATTGTCATTGCAGCTTGCCCGCAGCACCGTAGACCGCTGGGCCGTGTGCTGTTTTATACCCTCTACCCAGTATGTAGCCGTAAGCATAGTATCGCCATCTACAACTTCTTCTGACAAGCTTACCGGGTTTCCAAGTTCAAACTCCTCCCCCTTTTTCTTGGAAGCGCTTTTCCATATCCGCACGTCGCCGCCTCCTGCTACCGCTTTTAAATATACGGGGATAGTATCCGCGCTGCTGGGTTTTAAAGTTACCACTAAGCGCATAAGGTCATCGTCACCCCCTTTCACTTCTTTATCGTTCAAATCACTGTTGCTGTCTCCATCATCGTTGTCAATATTCAGGAAAGCCATAGCACCTACGGCATCTTCTTCTGCCACTACGGTAGTACTATTTCCGGCTAATGCAGCGGGCTTGAATATTTTCAGATCAAGCTCTAGGCTATCGCCCAGCACATAAACGGAAAAGTCTTTGCTGGCCTTACAGCCATTAGCATCCGTAACCGTTACCCCGTAGTTGCCCGCCGCACTGATTTCCAAGCTCTGCCCGCTACTTCCATCCGACCAATCGTAAAGATTGTATCCTGCGCCTACATCAACGACGATACTACTCGTGTCGCTGCACAAGTGCACCGGAAAGGGGCTTAGCTCAAAATCAGGACTTGTGCAAGCTTGTACCTCCAGCTTGTCACTATTGGTACAACCATTTTCGTCTGTCACCGTCACCGAATAAACGCCCGGTTCAGTGATGGAGATGGAAGGCGTTGTTTCACCTGTAGACCATAATATAGACGTATAATCCCCGCTGACCTTTAGCTTGTGGGGAGCTGAACTGCAACTGCCCGCTGACCGATCTGGATTCTCTTCACCGGGAACTAGGGTGGGGTCATCCGTAAAACAGAAAGAAGGGTCCTTGGGCAAGATTTCTACGTCTTGCGCATCAGAATTGCCGACAAAAAACTCATGAGTCTGGCTACAGCCGCTTTCGTCAGTTACCATGAGTATATACCTGCCTGTGCGGTCTACCTCTAAAAAACGGCCTGTGCCCAGCTCATTTTCATAAATATCGAACCAAGTGTAGGCCGCAAACCCTTCTGGCGCGCGCATGGTCAATGTCCCACCTAGGCAGAGCTTTGCGGGATAGGGGCTGACCGTCAAATCGGTGATTTGCTCCGTCACCTTGACCGAATCAACGGTTTCGCAGCCATTTTCATTAAGGGCGTATACTTTGTAAACGCCCGGGTTGTCTACCGTTATCTTTGGGTAGCTGCTGTATAAGTCCCCTAACGGGTCTATCCATTGGTAAGCAGCAAAGCCCTCCGTGGCGTATAAATCAATACTGCCATTACAGATCACAGGATTTTCGGGTGTTATCGCCAAGGTGTCTATTCCGACAGCCTCTAAGCGGATAGAATCCACTGCAGTACAACCGCCGGCATCACTCAGAGTCACACTGTAGTTGCCAGCTTGGCTTACTATTATTTGGGGGGTGCTTGCCCCTGTGGACCAAGCAATAGTGTAATCATTGATGTCGCCTGCCACCTTCACCTTCAACGTGCTGCTTGTACCTTCGCACAGGTCTGTACCGCCATCAGCGGCAATAGCTACGCCTTCTATTGCTTTGACAACTACAGTGACTTCATCTTCGCCGATCAACTCCCCCTCATCCGTAGTGACATAAACAGTATAGGTTGTGGTTTCTTTTGGAGCTGCAAACGGCCTGGCTTCATTTAGGCCCGGCGAAACACCGTCTTCTAAGAACAGCCCCTCCTGCGGCTCCCAAATGTAACAATAATTGACGCTGTCAATCGGGTGGGGCGATGGCAGACAGCCTGTACCCAAACGCACCGTATCACCTTGGCATATTTCTTGATCTTCCCCAGCTATGCCCGGGCAGTCATTTTCCATAGAGCCAGGATAAGTAAAGCCTAGCGCTAGTAGTATACAAACAGCAAGCGTAGGGACAAGCCATACAATACCCCAGCATGGACGTACAAAGATCTGCGTCATGGTAGTCGTTTTTTGTTGCAGCGGCGTACGCTGCCGGTTTTTAGACTTGACAAGGGCTGTAGTGAGCACGGGAGACTTGTCAAGTCTGGCTTATACATAGTTTTTGTAAGTCCCGGCACCTCTTCAACAGCGCTGCCCGGGCCTTTCCAAAAGATTGCGAAAACACAATAGGACCCCGGCCTGATCCTGCACGAAACGCAGGGTCAGCCGTGCATGGACAAAACATCCAATGCTTTCCCGGCACGCAAGCAACCAGATACAACAGCAAACCGCTGAGCAAAGGGGACATTCGTCAACCTTTAGCAGTACTGCTGCACTTTGCTCCATTCTGTTTTGCACCCACCATACCTGCCTGCGCGCTGACCGCACGCTTGAGGCACAGCGATGGTGTTAAGCCCCGTTGCCGGCGCTTTCCCGTTTTGTTGTTTAGTTTGAGCTTGTGTTATCGGTACTTTACAGAGAAGCTGCGGTCAATGCTTTTTTAATTTTACGAGCCTGTTTGGACTTTAGTAATCGGGCTGCAAACAGCACTTTTTTGATTATCCTTCGTTCCGGAAATCCTCATTTAGCTATGGCTAAACTCCAGTTTCCGTGCCTTGCCTAATCAAAAAATTGCTAGTTTTCGCCTAGAAGACCAAAATCCCAACAGACTCTTGGCAAAAGAACAGCGCTTCAATGTTTCTGATTCAATAGCAAAAAAACACTTTTTGCACACTTCCAAATAATGGCTCGTTTTTTTAGAATTATTTCCATCAGCAGGTTTCAGTGTTTTAACACCAGCTGCATTGGTGGCGGGGCGCTTGCCTCATTTTCTCTGAGATCATAGTGGTATTTTAGGAATGGTTAAACAATAACTTCTCGATTTATGGCGGGTTCTTTTGCTCCAATACGGC
>JAAAOU010000373.1 GCA_009908745.1 Bacteroidota bacterium | reverse complement strand
ACGGCAATGGGGACCGGCTCTGAAGGGCAAAGACCATTGGTCACTACCGCGTAAACTGTTGTGGGGAAGGGGCCAAATACCGTGTGCAAAGGCGGGAAGGGAATCGGGAACATTAAATCAGGGTCCTCATACCAAAGCACAGATAAATTGGGGTCATTGCCGGTGATATCGTCTTCGGCCTGGGTCAGGTCCACTTCGGCGCTGAAGTCGTCGAAGGTACAACCTAGTACCGTAGCAGGGTTAGCCACCGGGGGCAAATCCTGGGCGACAAGGTTGACTGTCGTTTCAGTTTCGCAGCCTTCGTAGACATTCCCCTGGGAGTCGGTCACGCGTATGGTGTAACTGCCTTCTTCCAGCCCGGCAAAAACAGCGGGGTTGGTGCCGTTGGGGAACTGGGTGTCCACTACATTTCCGTTTTGATCCAACAGTTCAAATTGGTACGGCGGTGTGCCCGCTGTAGCTGTGGCTACTATGACGCCGTCCTGCGAAGTCGGGCAAGTTGGGTTGTTAATAGCGGCGCTGACTTCAAACGCGGACGGGCAGCAAATACCCGGGCCGCAGGAGATGGTCACCCCGTCAATAGCTGGACCTATAGGGATTGGAGAGCCACTTGCACCAACTACGAAGACGTTGTTTATACCCATGAAATCGCCCGAGACCGTAAACGTTTGGCCACAACCGATGTTTTCGATCACAGCCCCGTCGTTTTGGTCGCCCGGCCAGGCAAAAGTACCTCCGTAGCCGCCCATGCCATTACTGGTCAGGTTGTCGGAACCACCGTCGTTGACGGCTCCTACGGTACCCGTACCCAGGCAGTCTACGGTAAGGTTGCCAGAGCCAGCCGTGCCGTTTCCGAAAGCATCTATAAACATCAGGAGGCTAATAACGCCTGCACCATCTTGGTATAGCATCACCACCAGCCCGTCGTTGACTTCGTAGCCCGTATTCGTACTAGTGGAGGTAGCCGGGGTGGGGTAGCCGAAGAAAGTGTTGGCATCAACCCCTCCGGCGAAGGGGGATACATCTAGCTCTGTACCGGCGGCGGTCGTCACGGTACAATCACATTGCGCATAGATGGTACTTTCAAAAAAACACAGTAGCAGGACCGCCAAAATGGCAGCACGTGTAGAAATTTTCTTCATAATAATGTTTTGGTACTGACCGAAAAATTAGCTCCCTTATCCTATCCGTAATAAAATACGCCGCCTGTGGCCCGGTAAGCTTTGCGAACTAGGGCGGTAAAGCGGTTTTGTGGGTTAATTTAAGTGTATAGTTTTCTGGTGCTGTTTACTTTGGCTTAAAGGGGACGGAAGGGAGTGTTTACTTGTTAACGGGTCCAAAAATATACAATATCGTTCTAATTGCAAATTGATTGTTCATTGTCTTGCCAATTATTGCTTTGGTAAGGGATTCTTCGGCGGCCGTGACAACCCGGTATGAAAGCGGTGTAAAGGGAAGGTTAAGAAGACAAGTTCAACGCTATACACTAGCAAAAAAAAGTCAAATTGAGCCTGCCTGTATCATCGTTGTGCTGGTCCGGGGGGATCTTACTGCGCATTCAGCGACCAATCATAATCCATGTAGCTGACACTAGCATTCGCATCGACTGCGGTATTGCTGTACTGGCCTATAAACCGCTGGATATTTTCAAAATCTTCAGCGTACCAATCAAAAATCTTTGAAAGTTTCAAATTATTCGTGCTTATTTTGTTATACGAGGGGTTGTTGACGAATGCCCGGGTGGCTTTTGCCAGCATGCTGTCCAAGTTTTCCGCTGTAAAAGCCCGGGGGAGCAGAGGGGGGCAGGACTGGGCGGCGCAGTTGACGGCAAAGTGGATGCGGGGCTCGTCGAAGCGCTTGCGGATAATACGGTGCTCTATCTGGTTGAGTGAAAATTGGCCCTCTTCCAACTCAATCCACTTCACGTCCCAAGGATTGCCGTCGTAAATTTCGCGAATACTTTTTACCGGATAGTGGCCCAGGATGAGCTTGACGGTGTAGGCGTTGTAAGCATTGATCCAGTACGCCAGTCGGGCATCCCGTCCCCAGTCTTCATCCGGCAGCTGCTTAGCCAAGCTTTTCAAGTAGTCATCAAGTTGTTTCTGATCACGCTGAAAGCCTTTGTAGTCCACCTGTCCGGCTGGATTGACGTGCTTTTGCAGCAGCTCGTCCCAAGCACGGTGAGTGGGCGGTTGTGCCCGTGGGGTTACCTTGCTTGCCGGTGGCGTTGTTTCGGCTACTGCGGCGGGGCGCGCTACAATGCGTTGTTGGGTTTTGGTTACAGGGGCAGTGGCGGGTTTGTGCTTTTTTGTCGTTTTGCCGACTAAGTTTTTTGTTTTTGGCTCGGTTGCCGTTGGCACAACGGCCGTGTCGGCGGGCTTTGGGGCTTTGGCTAGGTTTGTATCCGTGGCTGACAATTCGGCAGGCTGGCTTTTAGCCGTTGCGTGCTCCTGGCCAGCATTGGCGCAGCTAAGGTAAAAAAGCGAGCAGCAGCTAAGCAGGGTGATTTTCCAGTTGAAGGTCATGTGAGTAAGGGTTTGATCCGTAGGTATAGAACTGCCTTTGTTGCCGTACTGTTGCCCGCCCCCGCCCGAACTGTCTTGGCAAGAACAGTTCGGGCGGGTTTAGGATCTCTTTCTAATAAGCGTAAACCATAGATTTAGTATCGAAGATTGCCCCATCAATAACCAAGCTGTAGTAATAAGTACCCGGTTGATACCGGTGGTGCTGGTAGCCATAAAGCACCTCGATAAGCCCTTCGCGCAGCTCGACCGGCTGCCGCCAAATTTCCCGGCCGTTGTTGTCGCTCACGCGCAGAAAAGCCTGCTGGTAGTCTACCGCCCTCTTCACATGTATGCCTAGCGTAGTCGCCTCGTCGAAGGGGTTGGGGCGGTTTTGGAGCAGGGTGATACCGCGCTCCGTCTCCTCCTCCTTGGTGTCACTGAGCAGGTTGATGAATGTCTCCTCTGAGAAATGGCTTTCAATGCCGTTGCTGTCTATGGCAGCGGCGCTAATTTGGTATAAATCGCCCAATGGCAGCCAGCTAAGCGTACCCTCCTTGGCGCTGACGGTGGCCAGTGTGTCGAAGTAATTGGACTCGCTGTCGAAGCTGCGTATGCCTAGGCGGTAGAGGTTAGTATTGGCCGGGTCTTCTATGGCGTATTGCGCCCCACTGGGGCCAGCTTCCAGCTCAAATCCGGTGGGCGTAGGCGGGCCAGCAGCGCTTGCAGCTACGCTGGTCGCGTTGATGACGGTGTTACGCGCCAAATAATTAAAATCCACGAAGAAGCTGTCGATCTCGCTATCGCCATCGGTGTCTACCCCCAGCACATCGTCGTGCGTATGCTGACGGTCGTGGTAGTCCGGCGTGCTAGGGTTGCCGTTGCCGTGCTCGTTGGCGGCCGTAAAGCGGATAGCGGGTATGCCCCGTTGCCGAAAGGGGATATGGTCACCTCCCCGCCCCCCGCGGTCTTCTGTGGATTGTATGCGGATGGTATTGGCAAAGGGCAAAGAAGACGCTACGTTTTCCTCGTACTGCAGCTGTACGAACCGGGCCAGCAAGCGGGAGTCGCTCGTGCCCAGCAGATCGCCCCCAGAAGAATAAATACGGACGTTTGTACTGTCGATATGATTGAGCCCCGGGCAGCCGGGTGGGGAAGCGGTCTGCCCACAGATAATACCGCCGGTAATATCGTTGTTGTACACGCCGCGTACGCGAATGCCCTCCTGCTCGCAGAACTCAGCAAATGCATTCGCCCCAAATAGCCCCTGTTCCTCTCCGGTGGTAAGCATGAACACCAGGGTGCGGTCGAAGGCAAAACGGCTCATCACCCTTGCCAGCTCGAGTACCAAAGCAGAACCACTCCCGTTGTCTTCCGCCCCGTGCGCCATGCAGTCCGTGTCGCATGGGCCGGCGCAGCGGCTGTCAAGGTGGGCTTCCATCAAAACGATCTCGTCGCGGTTGGGGCCGATGCCGGGCAGTACACCAAGCACGTTGCGGTGGCGGCCCATATCGCATACCATTTGGTCAAATTGGAAGTAGCCGGTCAGCAGCCGGTTTTCCTGGCGCTCGCTGAAGCTTTGCATTTTGGCGAAAGCCCAACGGCGGGCCGCGCCAATGCCAAAATCGGTGCTCAAGGTGTCCGAGCCGGTATTGCGGTTTTCGAATTGGCTGAGTTGTTCCAGATAAGCCTTCAAGCTGTCCGGCGAAACACCCGCGACTATACCGTCAATCACGTCCGACGGTTGGTTGATTACATCCGCCGGCAGATACGCTTCCGCATCGTGCGCCCCCAGCATCGCTTCCAGCGCCTCCGGATGGGTCAGCAAGAGGTTAGTCTGGCTCGCCCCCCATTGGATCATGAACAAACTCAAGGTAAGTGTCAGTATTGTCCTCATACTTTTAATGTTTTAACTCGTCCTAACAGTATTTTAACGAAAAGGATTATGGAAAATAGCCCTGCCACGCCTCTAGTTATGGCGAAAGCTTTTGTACATTTATACAATCATTTTCTCAAAACTACACAATACCCATCAACTATGTATTCCAAACTTACCGTCCTCAGCATCACGCTATTCTTTGCACTGTCGGCTTTGTCGGCGCAGGAGGCTTGTTCTGCTTTTTACACCTTCGACGAAGGCGTCACCTTCAAATACAGCTCCTACAACAAGAGGGGCAAGCTGCAAGGGATAACGGAAAGCACGATTTCCGGTATCGAGGATATCGAAAACGGCAAGAAAGCGGTGTTGGCCAGCACCATTATGGACAAAAAGGGCAAAGAACAAATGGCCGGGCAATACGAAGTGTTCTGTCAGGATAATGTACTGAAGATGGACGTCAACGGTATTCTCAATCCTGCCATGCAGGAAGCTTTCGCCGGCATGGAAGTCACCATAGAAGGCAATGCCCTGCAGATACCGAGCCAGTTGGAGGTCGGCATGGAATTGCCCGACGCCAACACCAAAATATCAGCGGGCACCGGCGGCCTGACCATCGTCAATATGACGGTTACCATCAAGGACCGGGAAGTAGAAGGCATGGAAGAAATCACCACGCCCGCCGGCACTTTTAACTGCTACAAACTGTCACAGACCTCGGAGGTGAAGATGATGATGTCCCGCGAGTACAAAAGCGTGGACTATTTTGCAGAAGGTGTGGGTATGGTACGCTCCGAGATGTACGACAAGCGCGGGAATTTAGATAGTTATATGGAACTGACTGCCTATGAGAAATGATTTTCAGGGAGCAGGTTGAAAGGCTTGTATGGCCGACAGCACCAGCTCTACTACATTTTGGTAAAACAAAGGCATAATCCGTTCGGCATCGTCCGTAGGCTGATGGTAGTCCTCGTGGTCTTCTACACCGAAGTACAAGAATGGGATGCCTGCCTCGTGGAAGCAGCCGTGGTCAGAGGCATTGGTCCAGTCGTCGGTATGCTTTTCACCGGACTGATCATGGCCAAAGGAGACCTGGATTTCTTCTTGCTGTTCAGCCAGCGGCTCCAAGGCGGGACGAAGCTGCGGGTAGTGTGCCGTACCGCAGATAAATATTTCTGAATTATCGTTCCGGCCTACCATATCCATGTTGATGTTCAATTTGATGTTTTCTTGGGGGACGGGGAGGGAGTCTACGAAGTGCCGGGCGCCTTTTAGCCCCAATTCTTCGGCGTCAAAGGCTACAAAGATCAGGCTGTAGGGCGTGGGGGCTTTCGCAAAATACCGGGCGAGTTCCAGCAGTGCGCCTACGCCCGAAGCGTTGTCGTCGGCACCGTTGTAAATTTTCCCTTTGCGCATGCCAACATGGTCGTAGTGCGCGCTGATGACTAGAAAGGTATCCGGATATACCCGGCCTTTTACCACCCCCCAGATATTGCTGCCTGTATAAGCTTTTTTCAGGAACCGGCTATAGAATTTGAACGGCTGTTCATAACGGCCTTGGAGGCTGTCCAGGCCGTAGGACTGAAACCGGCTGGCGATATATTGTGCGGCATTTTCATTGCCTGCTTCGCCCGTACGGCGTCCTTGGTATTCGTCGGCGGCTAGAATACGGACGTGTTGCATCAGGCTGTCTGTGTCTATGCGGGGCTG
>JAAAOU010000511.1 GCA_009908745.1 Bacteroidota bacterium | reverse complement strand
AACCCTTCCAGAAGTTGGAAGAAGCGCTGGAAGTACAGCCGGCAGGCGGCCCGGCGCTGGGCATTGCCGTTGTAGATGGGCGGCTGCTGAAAGCGGTCTCGCAGTGGTTCGGGCAGCGGGCTGTCTTCTACCTGATACGCCGGCCCTAGCAGCAGATGATGGTGCTGCCGGTCCAGCATTTCCTGTGTGTAGGGCCGCAGCTCGTCCATCAAATCAATGATCAGGTGCCGCAGCTCGTGGTAACTGTCGATGAGGTCGCGCATCCAGCCATAAAAATACTGGATGTAGTAATCGGGCTTGGGGCTTGCATCCTCGTCTTTGCACGCCCTTAGGAAGCGCAACCACTTTTCGGACAGCAACCCCAATTTGTCTTTATACACTTGGGCATCAGAAACCGGAAACAGGCTAGGGTGATATTGATCTATGAGCAGTCCACCTACTTTTTCTACTTGGTAAAGGGCCTTCTCAATGATTGGCTGCCAGGTGCTAAAAATATCCTCAAAGCTTGAAATGTCGGGGAAATCGGTTTCATCCAAATCCTCGGGTTTGCACTCCTCATCGGTAAAGAAACCCAAGCGGAAAAGGGGGATTTCCGGCAGGCTGGTCTCAGGGTGCAGGCAAGCCCAAAGGGCATCGTCGGAGACATAATCGTCTTCGGTGCTATAGTCTTCTTCGTAGATATAGTCGGGGTCGAGCCTAGGGTCCGGCTTGCATTGACCGGTCAAGCAGCAGCGTTGCTCCAGCACGTCTTCCCGCTTCATAAGCAGGTAACACGGCTGCTGGTTTCGCCGCACCAAAACCACCACTTTGTCCGTAATAAAGGGGGTTTCGTACTCTTGGTCGTTCTGCGGGGTCAAAGGCTCCGCCTTGGGGGGCAAATCGGAGCCGGGGGACAGCAACTTCCATACCTGATAGGGTTCCCCGGTAGACGGCTTGGCAAAAAACCGGTAACCCCCCGCCTGCTCAAAGGGTATGTAGTGAGAAAATACCAGCGGTTTGGGCAGCGGGGGCTGGCAGTGGCGGAGAGCGGACTCTTCGGGGGCAGCCATTTTCTCCGTTTGGTTTGCTGTGGCCGCTGCTTCAAGCGCGGGGGCTGGCGGAGTACCGGGCTCCGTGATCAGCTCCCCGGCGGGCGTGACCCCTACGCCCGGGCTGATGTGGATGTAGTCTTTGTCGTCTGTAAATAGTTCGAACCCGCCTACGATGCCCCAGCCTTGCAAGCTCAGCCTGGCGAGCCGCGCACCGGGGTTGTTGAGGCTGTCGGCCAGCCATTCCTCCCGCATTTCGTCCACCTCCTTATCCAGCTCATCCACGGTGGATTGATCCGCTTTTTGGTCGAGCGCCGATTGGTTGGCTTTGGTGTCGATCTGGTTTTGCAGGTCTGTCTGGGCATCGTCTAGGCTAGACTGATCGGCTTTGGAGGCTATTTCTTCTTTCAGTTGGTCTCGGGCGGTTTCAAAGACGGTTTGGCCGACCTTCTCGTCGAGCGCCGACTGGTCTGCTTTTTTGTCGATTGCTTCTTCGAGTTCTTGGCGGGTATCTTCCAATGCGCTGGCGTCAGCTTTCTCGTCTAAGGCTGCTTGGCCGGCTTTACCGTCAATCTGGCCTTGCAACTCCTGCTGCGCGGTTTCCAGGGCGCTTTGATCCGCTTTTTGCGACAGCGCCTCCTCGTCTGCTTTCTGGTCGAGCTGTTCTTGCAATTGCTTCCGGGTATCTTCCAATGCAGTGGCGTCGGCTTTATTGTCCAAGGCCGACTGGTCGGCTTTACCGTCAACTCGGTCTTGCAAATCCTGCTGTGTGCTTTCTAGGGCACTTTGATCGGCTTTTTGCGACAGCGCCTCCTCGTCTGCCTTCTGGTCGAGCTCTTCCTGCAGTTCTTTCCGGGTGTCTTCCAATGCAGTGGCGTCGGCTTTATCGTCAATCTGCGACTGCAATTGTTGGCGTGCCGTTTCTAGTGCAGTTTGGTCCGCTTTGCTATCCACCGCCGATTGGTCGGCTTTAGCATTGATGTCTGTCTGGAGCTGCTGTTGTACTTGATTCAGTGTCGTTTGATCAGCTTTAGCAGCCAGCTCGCTTTTATCGGCTTTGGAAGTAAGGTCAGACTTATCAGCTTTGGATTTAAGGTCGGACTTATCGGCTTTTTGATTGAGGGCGGATAGGTCCGCTTTTTGGTTTAGGGCAGAAAGATCAGCCTTTTGAGCCATCTCTGTTTGCAATTCCGAGCGTAACCTACCCAGCGCGTTGCGAATCTCGCGCGCTTCCTCCTGAATCCACTGTCGCACCTCCTCTTCGGTAAGGCCCCCTTCAGGAGATGTGTCTTCCAAATCCTTCACCCGTGTTTTCAGCGATTCGATCTCATTGTCTAGCCGGGGAATTTCGGTTTCGGAAAGCCGCCCCACTGCTTCAGGCAAGCCACCCAATACTTCGTCCACGATTTCCCGGACACGGGCTTCGGTCACCCCGCTGGGCGGGGATTGCTCCAGCTGCAGCACCCGGCCGTCCAACAGTGCGATATCGTTGATCAACTCCTGCAGCTGAATCTCTAAAGGGTTGATACTAGTATCGATCAAGCGCTGCACCTCGGTAGCGGATGTGCAGTTGGCGACATCAGCCTGCAATTGGGAGAGCTGCTCCTGAATAGTGGCGATTTGCGCAAGCTGCTCCTGGCTTAAGCGCTCCAAGGTTTCGATGCGGCCCAATACGCTGCCATCAGGAGGCGTGGTATCCGGCTGGTCCGCTTCGGCTATCAGCTGATATGTCAACTGCAGGGCCCGCTCAATAACGGGGTCTACGGGAAAAGCCCGGGGCTCCTTCAGCTTCTCGAGCTGTTCCTGCAGTTCCCTTAGGAGTTGGTCATTAAACATGGTTTGCGACGTGGTTTTGAGGTGGGAGGTTTAACACTTTTGGCAGTGGTTGCAAGCGGTCTCGCCTGTGCAGCAGACCCGGCAGTTGCAACCACAAGGTTGGTTGTTCAGCCACTGTATGAGGGCGTTGGCGGCTGGGGTCACTTTGCAGTCATCAGGATCGCAGGCTGCCATTTCTTCCAGCCAAACCCGGTAGCGCTCTTCGAAGGAACGCATTTGCTCTTTATCGAGCCAACAGAAGCGGGCCATCATCTCGGCGGGCAGTTCTTGCCGTATCAGCTGCTGCAAATGTTGCTTGAAGCCATCGTCTTTCATCTTGCGGGGCCAATTGGGCAGCACAACCGTCAACCAGTTGGAGTAGGGATCCGGAGAAAGGTACTGGGGATTGCAGCCTAGCGATAAAGACAGTAGCTCATCTTCTTGATCATTGGGCCTGAGCAGGATATGTTCCAAAAGGTGGAAGCCTTCTTTTTCATTTTGCGGTTCTTGGCTGAGTAAATCTTTTATGCACTCCAGCAGCCTTTTGGCTTCCGCTTCGCTCATCTCCTCGCTACTTAGCTCCTCCTTGCCTTTCAGCTTGAAGCAGACCGTGTACCGGCCGTTGTCTTCGGCTAATTCATAAGCCTCCGGGTCCCAAATATGGGCGTAGAGCTGGCTGCGCTTGTTTTTTGCCGCTTGCATAGTGCGGTGGCGGGGCCCAAACAGCAATGCTTTTTCGTAGGGGAAATCGACACCGGGCGGCAGATGATCGGGCAGTGCCCGGAAGGCAACTTGGTAGCGGATAGCGCCTCGTTTTCCCCTCAATTGGCGCAGGTCGAGTATGTAAGGCGGTTTGGTGAGCAAAGACGCTTGGCCCCAGCTGCCACGAAGACCAGCCTTCAGGTGCACCCGCTTTTTCAAACCCGACACATTGGAGGTATTCCAGACATCATGCTTATCGCCCCCCGTATAGTCGTAGGCCCGCCCGCGGTCGTGCCCGATGTGGGGCAGGTTTTTTAACATCCTCGACTTCGCCCGCAGCGCGCTCGCAAAATCCATGGGGTAGCTGTCCCCATCCGTGCCTTTGCAAGTGGAAGCCAGAGCGGCCACGTACCCGCTAAAGGTTTCGCCAAAACGGGCCAGCATGTGGTCGAGCAATCGGTTGCGGCGGTCTTTACGAGTGAAAGCGTCCTCTTTTTCAAATACCCTGCCCTTTTCCTCGTCTTCGTCGATAAGCTCCTGCAGCCCCGGAACCCCGCTTAGGTCAGCGGCAGGATAAGTAGGCGAATCCGGGTCTTGCTCTACGGCAAACAAGCGGCGTACCTCTCCCAGTTGCAGGAGGTAGGCGGCAAGAATTTGGTCGAAAAACGCCAAGTAAGCCTGTAGTTGCTTGCGGGCGCCGGCTTTGTAAAAGGGCGAGTCTTTTTTGCCCTGATACCGGCCTACACCGTAGACTTCCGGCAAATCGTACTGCAAGCTGCGGTACTGCGACAGCCCGGGCCGGGCCTTGCCTTTGGGCGGTTTCCACCCACCGGGGACGTTATGCCCGGCAGCCATCAGGCGTTTGAGTTTCAGGGCTTTGATCAAGTCGGATTCTCTGATTTCGCAGCGCCGGCCGTTTTGGGTGACGTACACGCAAGATTCGCAGTAGTCGATGATGGGCTTCTTCGGCGGGCCCGCTTCTGCATACACGGTATAGGTGGTACTGATGCCAAATTCTTCCTCCTCGTCCGCCCACTTCCACTTCAGCTCCCGCACCTGCTGTACGGCCTCCGCCCGGCTTACCGCGCTGATGAGGTCAGAGTGGCGGATTTCGTGGCGAAGTTGAGCTTGCCGCACCTCCTTATCGTCTAGGAAGCCGTGGTCCAGTAGTGGCCCGTTATAGATATCTTCTACGCCATGCCCTTTATCCATCATTTCCTGGAAGGTGTAAAATCGTAAGGCGGGAGCGATGTGCTGCTCTAGGTGCCATAGGGCTTCGGCAGCCAGCTCTGTAGCGTCCTCGCCGGCCTCCGCCTCGATGTGCAAGCAGACCGCAGCCGTTTTGCGCTGCACGATAGCGGGGATTGGCATATAGTCATGGCCCAAAAAACGGAATGCCCGCAGCCGCTTCATGGCCCGCTGAACTACCGGCCGGGTTTGGCTTTTGTTCTCGGGGTCAATATGATCCTCGAGTTCTATAGTGATATGGGCCAAGCCATTTAATTTCAGCAACTCCGCCTCGATAGCTGTACCGGTTGAACGGCCTATTTTATTGTAACTAGCGTCTGTTTCACCATCTTCACCAATAGCCGTTATTTCCAACTCAGGCACACCATAGCGGCAGAGCAGAGCGTTTAGCAGCTCGCATACTTCGGGGCTTTCCTTGTCCATTTCTGCTGCTTCTTCTTGGCCCAACCCGCTGGAAAGCACACATGCTTCTGCACCTAAGCAATCCACAATCGGGTCGATACCAAATGCAGCGCAGGTGCCTTTGCTGACTCCAGCTTTGACGAAGTCCCTCAAATCCTTTATAACGCTGTCTGGATAATCGTCCTTTTTGTAATAGTATTCCTTTAAGAAAGACTTTATCTCTTCCTCTATCTCCTCATTAATTTTTTCAAAAAAGTGAGGAAATACAAACTTTCCACTCCAACGGATACCATAATCGGTATCCTGTTCTGTAAACAAAATGGGCTTGTCATATTTGTGGATCCAGGCGTTTTTCACACCGGGCAGGTCGATGAGTAGCTTCCGGTAGTCGAGGGCAGTCACCGGACTGCAGTTTAGTATATCGGTGGCAGAAAAGAAAGCGTTTTCCTGCCCGCCCGCTACCAGATCGCCAATGGGCAAGCGGCGGGTGCGGTACCCCAGGTCCGTAATGGCGTAGCTGAGTAATTCCAGCAGGGTGATACCGGGATCATGGGCATTGAAGTCGGTCCAAACCTCAGTGGCAAGTTGTTCTAGGTGCTGAATCCCTTCGGCCCGCAGCCGCTCAAAGTCCAGGCTGGGATGGTCCGGACGAGTACGGGGGATGACAGTGGAAATGGCCATGTTTGCTGTTTTGTTGGAAGGTTATTTATCGGAATCCCCTTTCTTTTTACGGGTGCGTTTTTTCTTGGGTTGCTCTGGGGAGGCAGAGCCCTTTTTGTTGGAAGCCGCTTTGCGTTTTTGCCGCTTTGCAGGACGCTTGCTTTCCGTTTTGGCAGCTGCATTTGAGGATTTAGTGGCCGTATGACGACGGCTTTCTCTTGATGTTATTCTGGTG
>JAAAOU010000360.1 GCA_009908745.1 Bacteroidota bacterium | reverse complement strand
AGAGAATATCTTGGAGGCGGTGATGGTAGAGCGGGCAAGGGGCAAAAAACAACCCGATGATACAAGTCAGCCCCAATCGGTCGTGGAGCAACAGTAGTTTCGCAGCCTCTAAATGGTTTCGACTTGCTTTAAGGTCTTCAGCGCCCGGTAATTGGTCAGGTCGTGCATAGATGGCACTACAGCGATGTAGTCATTCTCTAAGGCCCAGATATCGGTATCGTTGGCATTGTCATCGTTGCTGAACCGGCCGGTCAGCCAGTAGTACTTCTGGCCACGTGGGTCTTCTGCTTCGGTAAACTCTTCAATCCAGCGGGCGTCCGCTTGCCGGCATACCCGCATGCCTTTGATCTGCTCGTAGGGTAGGGCGGGGATGTTCACATTGAGTAGGCTCCCTTCGTCCAAGCCATTTTCCAAGACCCACTCGATCAGCTGCTTGACGTAAGGCTTGCAAGATTCGAAATCGGCATCGTGCGAGTAATCTAAGAGCGAAAACCCGATGCTCGGGATCCCTTCCAGCGAGGCCTCCATGGCCGCCGACAGCGTACCCGAATAGATGATATTTATAGAAGCATTGGAGCCGTGGTTGATACCCGACAAGCAAATGGCAGGAGCGCGGTCTTTGAGCACGACGTGCTTGGCCAGCTTGACACAGTCCACCGGGGTGCCGGAGCACTCATAGGATTCCATGCCCTCAAACACCCGCTCGTTGGGGTGCAGGCGGATCGGCCCGCTGATAGTGATGGCGTGCCCCATGCCGGACTGCGGGGCGTCAGGGGCGACAATGACAACTTCGCCTAGCTCTTGGGCGACTTCCACCAAAGCGCGGATACCGGGTGCGGTTATGCCGTCGTCGTTGGTCACTAAAATCAAAGGTTTTTCCATAGAATATTTTTGTTGGCCGAAAGATACAGTTCTCGGCCATAAAGTAATGCGTGTTTAAACTTCATAATGCCGCCGTTGTTTCTGCTTGTTATACAAAACAAGCAAAATCAAACATGGCTAACATAGGCAAAAAAGGCGTATTGCTCGTTAATCTCGGCACCCCCGATGACCCCTCGCGTGGTGCGGTATATCGCTACCTGCAACAATTCCTGCTGGATCCACGGGTGATTGATTACCCTTGGCTGCCGCGCAACTTGCTGGTCCGTGGTATCATTGCCCCTTTCCGTTCCGGAAGTTCCTCAAAGCTATACAAAATGCTGTGGACGGAGGAAGGTTCACCGCTAAAAGTATACGGGGAGCGCGTGAAGGAAGGCGTGCAGGAATTATTGGGCTCGGATTATATAGTGGAACTGGCTATGCGTTACCAAAACCCGTCGATCGGGTACGCGCTGAAACGCCTAGAAGAGCAAAAGGTATCTGAGATCGTCGTTTTCCCGATGTTCCCGCAGTACGCTTCGGCGACTACCGGGTCAATCCACGACGAGGTCATGCGTTACCTGCGCAAGAACCAGATTATCCCCACGGTGAAAATGATCAACTCCTATTTCGACCGCCCGGAGATGATCGAGGTTTTCGCGGACAACGCCCGCCAATTCGATATGGAGGCCTACGACCACATCATATTCAGCTACCACGGTCTGCCCAAGCGGCAGCTGCGCCGGGCGGACCCCACGGGAAAATACTGCACCAAAGCCAAAGACTGCTGCCAGCGCATGTCTTCGGTCAACCAATTTTGCTACTCTGCCCAGTGCCACGCTACCACCCGGGCGATCGCTGCCAAGCTCGGCTTGGATGAGGCACAGTACACCACCGCTTTCCAGAGCCGGCTGGGGCCAGAGGAGTGGGCGCAGCCGTATACCAGCAAGATCATCGAGGAGCAAGCTGAAAAAGGGGCGAAGCGGCTGCTGGTCTTCAGCCCGGCTTTCGTAGCCGACTGCCTGGAGACGATTGTCGAAATCGGAACAGAGTACCAGGAAGAGTTCGAAGAGATGGGGGGCGAAAAGGTAGATTTGGTGCCCAGCCTCAACGACGATCCCCGCTGGATCAAAACAGTGGCCGATATGGTGGAGGAGTATGCTTAAGTTGTGCTACATTTGGTGCAACATAAGCTTCACAAACAATGAAACAGATTGCCAGCCACCTCCTTATGGTCCGCCCGGTCAGTTTCGGGTACAATGAGGAAACCGCTACCAATAATGCTTTTCAAGTCAACGATCCGTCCCTCGATCCGCAGCAAGTGCGCCAAAAGGCGGTCAAGGAATTTGACGAAATGGTCCACCGGCTGCGGGATGCAGGCATCAATGTGCATGTAGTGGACGATAGCGTGTCCCCCACCAAGCCGGATGCCGTATTCCCCAACAACTGGGTGACCTTCCACGAAGATGGTACCGTGGTCACTTACCCTATGCATGCCCCCTCCCGGCGGCTGGAGCGGCGGGAGGACATTATCGAAGCGCTGGGTAAGCGGTTTCTGGTCCAACAACGTATCCACTTAGAAAAAGCAGAAGGGGAGGAGCGTTTCTTGGAGGGCACAGGTAGCCTGATATTGGACCGCCCCAACCGTATTGCATACGCTTGCCGCAGCCCGCGTACCGATGAGCAGCTGCTGGATACTTTCTGTAAGCGTATGGATTATCAGAAAATCATGTTTACAGCGGTCGATGCTGATGGCAAGCAGATTTACCACACCAATGTGATGATGGCGCTGGGGGAGACCTTAGTGGTCATTTGCCTCGACGCGGTACCCGATGCCGGCGAGCGGAAGGTCCTGCGCGAGCGGTTTGCCAATACCGATAAGGCGGTCATTGAAATCAGCCTGCCGCAGATGATGCAGTTTGCGGGCAATATGCTGCAAGTTGCCAACGCCAAGGGTGATACGTTCCTCGTTATGTCCGAACAGGCTTACCAATCGCTGTCGGAAGAGCAGCTGGAGCAAATTAAAACGCACACCATGCCGCTGCACAGCCCACTGGACACTATAGAGCGTTACGGTGGGGGTAGTGCCCGCTGTATGATGGCGGAAATATTTTTGAAGGAACGGGGAGCGTAGTGGAGGAATCGGAGTTCTGGCGTTCGTCGTAGGCACTAGCGTTTCGGGCTGCGGATAGTGGGGATGTTCTCGCTTTTTTGTATCCGTCAGAGACGGGCGGGTGGCTTGTATCCAGTCTGGAGACTGAATACATCTTTTGTTTAGATTTTACTGGGAACTAAGGCAATATTTTTTTCAACTCATCAAGATTCTGGCGATCATGAGTTCTGGCGTTCGTCGTAGCTACTAACTACGGCGCTTGTCGGGCTTACAACACCAGCCACAAATGAACTGACAGCAACCACGGTCGTACCAATTGAAGTCAAAACTTACCCCCACTCAAAAAACAGCACCGGCGGCAGCAACATCAGCATACAAGCCGCGCAGAGCAGGAGGAACAGCGGTAGGAACCACTTCACCCACACATTGTAAGGAATATTGGCAATCGCCAGCACGCCCATCGTCACCCCGCTCGTCGGGATAATAAGGTTAGATAAGCCATCCCCAAACTGAAAGGCAAGCACCGCGGTTTGGCGGCTGACCCCCAGCAGGTCGCTGAGCGGCGCCATAATGGGCATCGTCAGCGCGGCTTGCCCGGAGCCCGAAGGCACGAAGAAATTCAGCATGGTCTGGAAGATAAACATAACCTCCACGGTCACCGCTTTGGGCAAGCCTTCCGATAAGCCGGCGATGCTGCTGAGCATGGTATCAATGATTTTCCCATCCTCCGCGATGACAATCAGGCCTTTTGCCAAACCGATAACCAAAGCAGCCGTCAGCATGTCACCAGCCCCTGTTTTGAACGCTTCCACAGCTTTTTCGGCGGAGAGGTGAGAGATCAACGCGGCGACGATGCCCAAACCGATGAAAAGCGCTGCAATCTCATTGATGTACCAGCCCCACTGGCTTACGCCAAATACCAGCAGCGCCAAAGCAGCCACCAACGCAATGAGCACCAAACGGTGGCGGGAAGTGAAAGGCCGTTCTTCCGCTGTATCCAATTGGCCCATGTCCCGTTTTTGGTCAATTTCGTAGACCAGGCTCCGCGTCGGGTCTTTTTCCAATTGCAGCACGTACCGCATAATGTAAATAATGCCGATTGCCGTGGTCACCACCCACACCATCAGCCGGTAGCCCATACCACTGGCGGGTGGCAGCTCTGCAATGCCCTGCGCAACGCCAATGGTAAAGGGGTTAATAAACGCGCCGGCAAACCCCAGGCCCGCCCCGACAAAGGATACGGCCACTCCAGTGAGCGAATCGTAGCCCAACGCCAGCGCCAAGGGTATAGTGATCAACACAAAGACCAAGACCTCTTCACTCATCCCAAAAGTAGCCCCGGCCAGCGAAAACAAAGTGATAACAACAGGCAGTATCCAGTGCCGGTAACGCGGATGGCGCTCGCTGAAGCGGATGATGTTTTTCAAGCCCGCGTCAATGGCGCCCGTTTTGGTGACAATGCCAAATGCCCCGCCTACTAAAAAGACAAAAGCGATGATCTGCGCCGCGGAGATAAACCCCTTGATCGGCGCCTTCAAAAAAGCCCCGAGCCCCTGTGGGTTGGGTTCGACCTCCTGATAGGAGCCGGCCACGATGACCTGCCGCCCGTTTACAGTCGTACGCTCAAATTCGCCGGCAGGCACCAGCCAGGTCAGGGCGATGAATACCACCATGATCCCCATGATGATCAACAGGGTGTCAGGAAACTTCTTCATGCCTATCCTTTTTGCTGCAATTCGTTTACGATGCCCTTGATCTCTTGCTCGCGCTGCTTCGGCCAAATGAGCAATACGTCCCCTTCGTCCACCACGATGTAGTCCTCCAGCCCTCCTAGCACCACTAGCTTGCCTTTGGGCACCCGCACCAGGCTGTCCGCGGTGTCGAATAGCTGTACCCGGTCGCCCTGCACGGCATTTCCTTGCTCATCCTTAGGGCTTTCCGCATGCAATGAAGCCCAAGTACCCAAGTCCGACCATCCAAAATCACTCGGCAGCGTATAGACATTCTCCGCTTTTTCCATGATGGCGTAATCTACAGAAATTGAAGGCGTAGTAGGGTAGGCTTCGTCTATGAAATCTTGCTCCGCCGCTGTGTTGTAATGGGGCGCACCAGCTGCTAGTATACGGTGTATTTCAGTCGCATGCTGCTCAAACGCCTCCAGCAAACTGCCGACCTTCCAGACGAATATGCCGGCGTTCCAGTAGTAGTTGCCGCTGGCCAGATATTGCTCGGCGGTAGCCCGATCAGGTTTTTCCCGAAAGGCTTTCACTTTCTGCACCCCACTTCCCACTTCCGACTTTTCACCCGACGAAGCTTCAGCGAAGTCGGGCCCACCTCCCACTTCCGACTTCCGACTTCCCACTTCAATATACCCATACCCCGTATCCGGCCGCGTAGGCGCAATCCCCAGCGTCAGCAATGCATCCTGCTGAGCGGTAAACGACAACCCCGTCTTCAACGCCTGTATAAAAGCTTCCTCCTTCAGGATGATATGGTCGCTGGGCGCAATAACCAGATTCGCCTCCGGGTCCAGCGCTTGCAACTTAAAAGCCGTATAGGCGATACAGGGGGCGGTATTATTACGGGAAGGCTCCGTGAGGATTTGGTTGTCGGTCAGTTCCGGCAGGTGCTCCTTGACCAGCCCAGCGTATTGCTTGTTGGTGACGATAAAAATGTGGTCGGCGGGGCAAAGCTTGAGAAAGCGCTCGAAGGTCAAGCGGATCAGCGACTTGCCGACGCCGAGGATGTCCAGGAATTGCTTAGGGCGCTCCTCGCGGCTGGCTGGCCAAAAACGGCTGCCGATGCCGCCCGCCATGATAGCGACGTAGGTGTGGTCCATGTGGTGTACGTATTTTACGGGTGAAGATATAAAAGCGCCCTAAAAATCTTGATACATCTGATAGGCATTCGTACGCAGGCCAAAGAAAAAGTACTGACTGTCCGGAAAGCCGCCCGTCTTGCTAGTCTCCGTCCGCGAGCGGTAGCCGGCCTGCAAGCGAAGGTTATAGATGGGGTTGAACAAGTAAGAAAGTTCTGCCCGTACGTAGCGGATATCACCAGTCACGCCCTGTGCCACAGAGACTCCGGTGCTGACCGAGCGACTATCAGTCGCTTTGTAA
>JAAAOU010000393.1 GCA_009908745.1 Bacteroidota bacterium | reverse complement strand
GGCTACGCTAGGATCGAAAGTATTACCCGAAACGCCAGTTCCAGACCAAGTACCGCTTACACCTGCTGGCGAAGGAGGAAGCGACTGCGGCCCCTCAGCTTCACAATATGGCCCTAAGGTTGGCAGGGTGATGTCGGTCGAATTAGCTTCGACTATAATATTGTCAAAATAATAGTTCTCGCCATTCGCTTGATTACCAAGCAAGATGCGAATGATAATATTATTGCCTTCTATCGCATCCTGCTGAGCCTGCGTGGGCAATCCGTTGTTACCACAAATGTAGCCATTGAATGCAAACAAAGTAAAGGGGCCACCATCCACGGAATACTCTACGGTCAATTGGTCGTGACCGTTGTAGGCTCCTACGGGGTCACTACTAGGTCCGCCCGGAAAGGAGCACTCAAAAGTTCCTGTTGAACGCAAGTCTACCCTAACATTCACACAGGCTTCTCCGCTAATGTCTATAGATTGGGTAGTAAAAGAGTTCTGATTGTTGCCTCCCGGTCCAGATCCTTCATCAGTACAGTTAAACCCTTCAATATCATTTACCCGAAACTCGCCATTAAATACCCCCCAGTAATTTTGGCCACTATTAATGGTCCCGTCGTCGCAGTCGTTATAAGCGGTATTCCACATACCAGAATTCTGTGTGCCATTAGGGTATCCAGAAAAGTCTTCTTGCCACAGTATTTGACTTTGAAGGGGAGAGATAACTATTACGACGAGAAAAAGTGCCAATAGTTTTTTAGTCAGTAGTAATTTCATACTCATGCTAGCTGATCGTTAATGATATTAATGAATCACCTGTTGCTAGGAAAATCCAAATCAACTCATTTCTCTATTTAAAAGTCCATGAATTGTTTGCAAGGCAATAATATGCACAGAAGGGTGTTCGACGGCTTAATAATTTAGTCTGTTCTCGCCTGCAAAAATACAGATATTCCCCACCCCACCCAGCAAAACGGCTGTTAACTCCGCATTAATTAACGGGCCCTAGCACTTTTCCCGGCCGGCGGTTTTCAACTCTGCCCCATTCTGTGTATCTTCCTGCCGATACGGGCAAGGAGCCCTTACTCCCGCTGCCTACTCGCTAACCCACAAAAATCTCCAGCCTTCGTTTTTATATCCCGATTTTAAACCTTACCTTTGCATCCGCTTTTTACTGAATGAACGCGGTACGCTGCAAACGTGCGGCAACCGCCAAAAAGCTAACTGAAATGGATCCGCTAATAGCCTACTCAATCCCCGTGCGGGGGTTGCGCGATGGTATCCATCAATTTGAATTCCAGATTGACCGCTCCTTTTTCGAGCATTTTGAAAACGCGCCGGTACAAGACGGGGATGTTCAGCTGCGGCTGGAGCTCGTCAAGCGGCCTGGGCTGTACACCCTGACCTTCGCTTTCGAGGGCACGGTAAAGACCGCCTGCGACCGCTGCCTGGCCGATATCGACCTGCCGATCGAAGGGGAACAGCGCCTGCTTGTCAAAGTCAGCGAGGGGGCCGAGGGGGAACCTACGGAAGACCCTGAGGACCCGGACGTCATCTACATCAGCCCGGAACAGCAAAAATTCAATACCGCGCCTTACGCCTACGAATTTGTCTGCTTGGCTATACCGATGATCAAGACGTACAACTGCGAGGACGAAGCCGAGCCGCCCTGCAACGAAGAAATGCTCGACCGGCTCGGACTGCCGGACGAAGAGGAAGAGGCGCAGGAGGAAGCGACTGACAACCCGATCTGGGCAGAATTGAAGAAACTAAGCAATAACAATTAAAATCACGAGGCTGCCCGCAGCCCGCATATTAAAACGTTCTAGACGATGGCACATCCTAAGAGCAGAATATCCAAGCAGCGCAAACGCAAGCGCCGTACGCACAAGAAAGCAGTCATGCCTAAACTGGCGACCTGCAACACCACCGGCGAGCGCCACTTGATGCACCGCGCGTACTACGACCTGGACGGCAACATGTACTACCGCGGCAAGATGATCATCAAAGCTGAGGAAGAAGATATTTAAGCTTGGGGCAAACGCCCCGCATGAACACGTACACCGAAAAGCTCCCATCTGATTATTCTGGATGCGGGGCTTTTTGAGTTGTACCCATAATTAGACAGCCATGAAAAAGATCATCCAAACGGGCAAAGCGCCCGCCCCGGTCGGCCCGTACAACCAAGCCATACTGCACAGCGGCACTTTGTATATCTCCGGGCAGATCGCCCTCGACCCGGAAAGCGGCGCGCTGGTACAAGACAGCATAGAGGCGGAGACGCATCAGGTCATGCGCAACTTGCAGGCCATACTGCAGGAAGCGGACCTCGATTTTTCTGATGTGATCAAGTGCAGCATTTTTGTGTCCGACATCACCCTCTACGAACGGATCAACACGGTCTACGCTTCCTATTTCGACGAAGCCACCGCGCCGGCCCGCGAGCTGGTGGAGGTCGCCAATTTGCCCAAGCTGGTGAACGTGGAGGTCTCGGCCATTGCGGCTTTTGATTAAAGCGAGCGGATTGCGGCGTTTCGTAGAAGCCACCCTTTTTACCATCTGATCAAAATACCAACCACATGAAAATCGCTCCCCTATTGTTTTTTACGGTGGCCGCCCTGCTGCTCACCGCCTGTACGCCCAAGCAAAGCAGCCAATCGGCCGCCACCGCGCCGGCCGAAGAAAAGCCGCAGACGGAAGAAGAGCTAGCGCAGCGCGTCATCACCAAGGTGCAACGCATTATTGAGAATACGGACGACCGCCTGTCTGCCGTGGAGCCGGTGGTCGATACGATGCCGGTGGAGTATGGCTTTGAAGAAGGCCGTGTGCTGAAGCTGTGGATGGAGGATAATCAGGCCGTCAAGCTCACCGTCACAGAGCCGGACGATGAAGGGGCGATGACGGGCTTGTCGACGTTTTACTTTGGCGGGCAGGATCTGTTTTACGCCTCGCAGCCGTTTGCGCGCTTTATTTTCCTCAACGGGAAGCTGGAATACTGGCTGGACGAAAACTGGACAGTCAACCCGATGAGCCCGCAGCTGCTCGATCAGCGGGAGGAGTTGCTGTACAATGAGGCCAATGAGTACCTGACTTGGTTTTTTGGCGCGCCGGCGGATAATTGACCAAACGCGCCCTTCTAGGGGGGATATTTTCCATAAAAAAACCCGGACGCTAGCTTCGCTGCCAACGTCCGGGATTTTGTGAGCCGTCTCCCAGGGGGAGCAACCGCTTAGTTCTTGTTCATCGTGCGCTCCTTGATGCGGGACTTCTTGCCCACAAGCTTGCGCAGGTAGAAGAGCTTGGCGCGGCGTACTTTGCCCCGCTTCAGCACTTTGATTTCGGTAATGTTCGGGGAAGAGATCGGGAAGATACGCTCAACGCCGATGCCGCTGGAAGTCTTGCGGACCGTGAACGTGCGGGTAGCCCCCTGCCCTTTCATCTGGATCACGTCGCCGCGGAAGTCCTGAATACGCTCTTTGTCCCCCTCTACGATCTTGTAGCTGACTACAATATTGTCGCCGGGGCGGAATGTCGGAAATTCCTTAGTTTCTCCCAGCTGCTCGTGTACAAAATTTATAGCATCCATCGTCCTTCGATTTGTAGTATGGTAACGGTCTTTCAATTAGACGTGCAAAGGTAAAGTAAAATGCGGGAAATACCCAAGCTTTGCTAAAAAATAGTTGCGGCAAGCGGGTGGTGGGTTTACCGGCAAAAGTGTACCTTTGTGGTTTATCGCCTTCTACCCTCCCGAGAGCTAACCGCCCAAAAAACAGTGAGGATAAAGTATGCATACAAAAATCGGCATATGGATGCTGGTGTTGCTGTGCCCAGCCATCAGCATAGCGCAGCGTGGTGCAGCCTTGGCTTTGGCGAAAGCCGTGGGGCTGTGTGAGGAAAGCTATGCCGCCAATGGAAACAACACGCAGGCCCCCTGTGCCAATTGCAAGCTGTACTTGGTCCCTTTGCAGGGGCAACTCCCCCACCCTAAATTGTTCTTCCTAGAAGCCCGCTCGGCCACCCACTGCGGCTCAGGCGGCTGCACCGGGACGGTCTACGAAAAAACGGGCCAACAATACACCGAGCGGTTCAGCCTTTTCGGCGTGGTGGACCAAGAGCTGTCGCGCCCTCAGGCTTCGCCCCCCGTCATCGTCTACCGGCACCGCACGAGCCGCTACGACTTTAACGGCAACGGGCTGGGCGAATCAGTTACCGTCTGGGCTTCCTACACTTGGTCCGCACCGCACAAACGCCTCTTGCTCTCCGATATCCTCCGTATTCAACAAGATGATGGCAGCGGGACAAACGTGCCGCTCGGCAAGTGGCGGGAAAAACTGCTGCGGGAATGGCGGCAGGACTCGCCTTGGGTGTTTTAGCTTGGTTTTCAAAATGGGCCCTTACCCGTTAGGACAAACGCACCAAAATTTGAATGTGATTGGAGCACGTTTGGAGCATGTCGCGGAACACGTAAGAGCGGGTGGCGGCTGCCGAAATTGCATGTTCGACGGAGGAGTTTGCAATTTCTAGCGTTTTTGCACACTTTTTGGGCAATGCAAAAAGTGTGAGTCCGCCCAAACGGGCCCGTACGTGGCCGGTTTGAGGTAAAGAATAAGCTAAATCTTCTTGCTCAAGAGCTTTTGCCGACCGTTTAAGTGGAAAACCGCGTTTGGTGCGTTTGCCCTATTGCCCCGTTTCCCCTATCCTAGCGGTTACCACAAAAAGCCTAATTTTGCAAAGACATGCTATTCACGGCTTCATATATCCTCTATACCCTCTTCGTACTGGCCCTGATCGTCCATCTGTTGATGTCCGGGGGGCGGCCGACCAAGACGCTGGCGTGGCTGATCATCATTGCCCTGATCCCGGTGGGCGGCATCATCCTCTATGCTACCCTGGGGCTCAACCGGCGAAAGCACAAGTTAGGGTGGCGTAGTCGCTTTCTTCATCCACTACTTAAGCCGCCAGCTTTCAGAAGACTACATTGTAAACGCCCAAAACCCCATCGCCCTTAGTGACTGGTCCGAACCCGAACCGGATGTGAGCGTACTCCGCTACCGGGCAGACTTTTACCAACGCTCCCACCCACAACCCGAAGACATCCACCTCCTCATCGAAGTCGCCGACACCAGCCTCGAGAAAGACCAAAAAGTCAAGCTGCCGCTCTACGCTGCCGCCGGCATCCCGGAAGTGTGGATCGTCAACCTGCCGGAGCAGCAGTTGGAGCAGTACACCGAGCCCGCTGCGGAAGGCTACCGCAGCATCCGGATTTACCGGGCGGGGGATCGGTTGGAGCAGAAGTGGATTGGGGTGTTGGAGATGGGGCGGTTGTTTGGGGCATCCTGATTTTCACCCCTTTCTTGTTTCTGAATCTGCCTAAGCATAAGTGTGACACCTACGGCGTCAATTAAAGGAGGAGGGTCATTTTTTTACTTACCGTCGACCCCTACTGGGGTCGTACATCAGTAATCTTGAGCTCAAATTGCAGCATCGACTCCAGCGGAGTCGCACTCTTTGTCTTTCAATGCTTGTTTAGAGGTGCTGCTTTGGTAGCGAACCTGCCCTGCATATTGAAACACTTGGGCAGGCAGGAATGGCAGATTTAGGGTTATCAAGCAGCCATTTTTCCGCCGCTAGAAAAGCTACTGCCTAATCCGGATTTACTGGGCGGGGGATGCAATGGAGCGGGAGTGGATTGGAGAGTTGTTTGGGAAATAGACAGGGGACACTTCATTCTTCAAAATCAGGGGCAACTACGCATGGGTAGTGATTTTCCGGGCTTTACTGATGGCTTGCTGCATACGCTCCGCCTCCTCATCGCTCAAAGCCCCTGCAAATTCTAACAATCCTTCCCCGGAATACGGAGCAACTGTTTATTCCGGAGCCGTTTCACTACGTTCTTCCTCCCGGATTTGCTTCAGGATGGCCTCTACCAGGAGAATTCTTTCCGTTACGGGGTATCCATTGATGATATTTAAAAGGTCTGTTTTTCCCATATCTCTTTATATTCTGTATTCCAAACAACGGGCTACCGTCTTTTCGTTCGTTTGGGGCACTGAAAGATAGTGAATTACGCTGAGTAATATTAGAAAAGCCCGGCATTGCTCGCCCACCCCTTTACATTTTAAATTCCCCA
>JAAAOU010000385.1 GCA_009908745.1 Bacteroidota bacterium | reverse complement strand
CGACCAAGAGCTGCAGCAATTGTGCGATGGCCTAGATATTGAGACCGAAGCTGTCGACAGCGAGCACTTTCTTACCAAGCGGGAAGAAGTGGAAGAATTTTTCAAAGGCAAAAAAACGTACCTGCTAGAGACCTTTTACCGCAGCATGCGCAAGCGCTACAATATCCTTATGGAGCCGGACGATGCGGAGACCCCGCTGACCGGCAAATGGAATTACGACCAAGATAACCGCAAAAAGCTGCCCAAAAAGCACCCCATCCCCCAGCCGCTGCACTTCACCCGCGATGTAAGCGATATTGTGGATATGCTGGCGCAAAAAGGCGTGGAGACCATCGGACGGATCGAGCCGAAAGCTTTCGAATGGCCGGTGACCCGCCTGGAATTCCTCAAGCTGCTGGAGCATTTTACGAAAGTGCAATTGCCACTCTTTGGCACCTATCAGGACGCCATGACGGACCGCGACTACCTGTTGTACCACTCCAAGCTGTCCTTCGCGATGAACAGCAAGCTGCTGCACCCGCTGGAAATCGTGAACACCTGCGTCGACTACTGGCAGCGCCACCGCGACGATATCAATATTTCGGAAATCGAAGGGTTTGTGCGGCAGATTATCGGCTGGCGGGAATTCATGCGGGGCGTCTACTGGGCGCAGATGCCGGGCTATGCGGAGAAAAACTTCTTTGGGCACGATACCCCACTACCCGACTGGTACTGGACGGGCGAAACCAAGATGAAGTGCCTGAGCCACGCCATCAACCAATCGCTCGACCACGCCTACGCCCACCACATTCAGCGCCTGATGGTCACCGGCAACTTCGCCCTGCTGCTCGGCGTTGACCCGGATGAGCTGGACGAGTGGTACCTGGGTATCTACATGGACGCCATCGAGTGGGTGGAAATAACCAACACCCGTGGTATGAGCCAATTCGCGGACGGCGGCATCGTCGGCACCAAACCCTACGTTTCCAGCGCCAACTACATGCACAAAATGGGCGACTACTGCTCCAAGTGCCCTTACGACCGCAAAGCCAAGACGGGCGAAAACGCTTGCCCTTTCAACAGCCTGTACTGGGATTTCTACGACCGGCACGAGGACAAGCTCGGTAACAACCCACGTATCGGCATGATGTACCGGGTGTGGAACAAGAAGAACGCGGAGGACAAGGAGGCGATACTGAAGCAGGCGGCGGTGTATAAGGAGAAGATCAATGAGTTGTGAGGGTTGAAGGGTTGGGAAAGTTGAAGGGTTGGGAAAGTTGAAAGGTTGAAAGGTTTGCCGCCCGGACGCTTGCGGTCGGCATAGGGTCGGTGGGGTGTTCGTATTAACAAGCCTCACTCCTGGGGTGAAGCAGAAGCATGCGGTTTCTTACGTGGGGGTATAAGTCGCCACAAAGGGCACGAAGGGGCACGAAGGCAAGCGTGCCGTGTACACGCCAACCAGCATACCTTGTATGCTTCGTGGCCATTCGTGTAATTCGTGGCTAAAAACACGGGCTATTGCGCCCGCTGTGTACCGCCTGCCGCGCAGAGATATTGCCACGAAGAGCTCGAAGGGGCACGAAGGCAAGCGCGTCGTGTACATGCCTACGTAGCATGCCTGGTATGCTTCGTGTACATTCGTGTAATTCGTGGCTAAAAAACATGGGCTATTGCGCCTGCTTGCACCGCCTACGGCGCAGAGGAGATATTGCCACCAAGGGCTCGAAGGGGCACGAAGGCAAGCGTGCCGTGTACACGCCTACGCAGCATGCCTAGTATGCTTCGTGTACATTCGTGTAATTCGTGGCTAAAACATGGGCTATTGCACCAGCTTGCACCGCCTACGGCGCAGAGGAGATGTTGCCACGAAGAGCTCGAAGGGGCACGAAGGCAAGCGTGCCGTGTACACGCCTACGTAGCATGCCTGGTATGCTTCGTGGCCATTCGTGTAATTCGTGGCTAAAAAACACGGGCTATTGCGCCCGCTATACACCGTCTACGCTTATCCCGACGGCTGTCGGGACGGCGCTGAGACAAGGGGGCGTCCTCCCCCTGCCTCGTCCGCTGTACCTCTTCCTGCACATACTGCTGAATCAGCAACCTGCAGGCTGGGAAGGCGGAGGGGGAGAACTAAATGCACCTTTCCGCAGCCCTTCACAACAAAGCAGTCTAACGCAATGCCCACCCGGCATTGTATGGTTTAGCGGAGGAAGGGCTCGAATGGCGTCAAGGCTGCGAATACAAAGTTTTCGCAGCCTTGAAACTGTACACTGATTGAGCCAAAACTCCACCCAATCTGAAAGGACTGAGGCTACGCAATCCCCGCAATTTAGACTGAAACACTGCTCACCAAGGCGAGTTTGTACAGTTTAGCCATTCGAGCCCTTCCGGAGCGTAAAGAACCATACACAGCCTTGATCTTTTGTTACTTTTGCATCAAGGCAAAAGTAAGTAAGACACCTTTAATTACCCACCCACCAAGCGACGTACCTGTACCCGATGCAGATAAAAGCAAAGCCTGCCCGCCCTTCCCTACCGTGCGCTGTAGTGTAAAGAAGGTGCATGGGGAGGTGCCTGACAGGGAGGAGGAGGACGATCAACTTACTCATCCCTACTGTTAAAAAGCTATAAGGTTAAACAGCATTAGCATTTACCCTCTGGAAAAAATCTCTA
Source organism: Bacteroidota bacterium (assembly GCA_009908745.1). Taxonomy (GTDB): domain Bacteria; phylum Bacteroidota; class Bacteroidia; order Chitinophagales; family Saprospiraceae; genus Phaeodactylibacter. Next base: position 3,479 of record JAAAOU010000385.1, on the reverse strand, counting down.
TCTTAGAGACATAACGCAAAACGCAAAACATGAAACACCTGCTCCACCTACTCCTACTCAGCAGCCTGCTGTACGCCTGCGAAGCCGCTGAACCCAAGGAGACCGAAACCGCGGCCGCTACTGAAGAAAGCAAGCCGGCCACCGAAGCAGCTGTTGAATACCAGCCGATAGATACCGACGAAGCGCTTGTCGCCACCGCTCTCATGGCCGCCCCCAAAGCCAGCCGGGAAGGCGCCAAGGTCATCGGCTATAATATGGATGGCGAATTTGTCACCCTGCGCGAAGGGAGCAACGAATTTATCTGCCTGGCGGACAACCCCAAGCAAGAAGGCTTCAACGCCGCCTGCTACCACCGCAGCCTCGAACCGTTCATGGCACGTGGCCGGGCGCTGCGGGCGGAGGGCAAAAACGCCAATGAGATATTCAATATGCGGGAAGAAGAGGTAAAAGCCGGGGAGCTCGAAATGGGCGACCACGGCGCTACGCTACACGTCTACTACGGCCCGGAATCTTCCTACGATCCGGCCACCGGCAAAGTAGCCAAAGCGCAATACCGCTATGTAGTCTACATGCCTTTCGCTACCGCTGAATCCACCGGGCTGCCCGAGCGCCCCGTTGCGCCCAATCACCCTTGGATTATGGACCCGGGTACGCACCGGGCGCATATTATGATTACGCCATTGCCGCAGGAGGATTGAGCTGCGGAATTGCTGGTAACATATCACTCTGTGCAGGTGGAAGATTCTGGATAGCAACCTCTTGCTTATGCTGGATAACAACAGTAAATTATACATATAAAGTCAATAGCAGCGTAACATGAAAGGATCCAACCGCAACCTAAAAGCTATAATCGCCTTACTCTTGGCCGGCCTGGCAGTCGGCTATTTAGCTGGTAAAATCTTGGGGCCCTTGTTGGAGAGCCAGTCTGTGCAGCCGCTGTGGGCGAAAATTGCCGTATTGCTGCTATTGCCTGTCGTATTGCTATTGGTCGTATTTTGGCACGAGATGGGCCATGTGGTGGCGGGCTTGCAGGCCAACTTCAATTTCCGTTTTCTGACCGTCGGCCCTTTTATGTGGGAGAAAGAAGAGGGCCGGCTACGCTTTTACTGGAACAAAGATATCAATACCGCCGGCGGTTTAGCCCTGCTGCTGCCCGACAATGACCAACGGTTGCCGCAACGCTTTGCCCGCCTTGCTGCAGGAGGACCGCTGGCAAGCTTGCTGCTGACTTTGCTTGCCGTACTGCTTATCGTCCTTTTACCCGCTCCGGATTCCCCGCCGGCGGGCTTATACCTGCTGCGCTCTGCCCTGTGGTTTATCGCCGTGGTCTCCGGGTTTATCATGCTGGTTACGGCCATCCCTTTTCATACGGGAGGGTTTTATTCTGATGGCGCAAGGGTGCTGCGGCTGCTGCGCGGCGGCCCTACCGCCCGGCTCGAAAGCCTGCTGCTCACCCTCATCGCCCGGGCTACGGGCGGCACCCGGCCGCGTGACCTCGACCCCGCCATTTTTGAAGAAGGCATCGCGTTGGCGAAAGCCCAAGAAGCCCCCTTTGAGCCCTACTTTTACCAATACCAGTACTTTCAGAAACTCGATCAAGGGAAATACGAAGAGGCTGAGGCCGCACTCGGCCGCTTTGCCGCTACCAGCGACCGCATGCCCCCGGTCATGCAGCAATCGCTACGGCTGGAACGGGCGTTTTTTGCTGCTTTCCTACAGAAAGACCTGGAAACAGCCGTGGAGGAGCGCGGCGACTTCCAGCCCTCGCGGCTATTCCCTCGCACCCAAGTGGCACTAGTGGATGCCGCCATCGCCCAGCTGCGGGGGCAGCCCGAGCGGGTCAAGCAGTTATGCCAAGAAGCCCTCGACCAATCGGATAAAGTGATGGACCGCGGCATGGCGCAGTTGTACCGGGAATGGGCAGAGAAGCTACTACGGGAAGCAGACCAGCCAAATGGAACGGTAGCAAATTAAACCACCCAACCTACTTGCCGCCCCCCACCGCACATTTACCATCGTACACCGCCCCTTCTTCCACCACAAGGAATTTCGCCTTGAGGTCGCCTTTGATACGGGCCGTGGCGGTAAGCTGCAGGGTGCCGTCCACCTGCACGTTGCCTTCTACTTTGCCACTGAGCACAGCATTCTGCGCGTGCACATCGCCCGCGACCGCTCCAGTCTGGCCGACGACCAGTCGATTGTCGCAGTGCAAGGTGCCTTCAACTTTGCCGTCGAGGCGGATGTTTTCAGCGGAGCGGAAGTCGCCGTCGATCGTAGTACCTTTGGAAATAAGACAATTGTTGTCACTACCTTTGAGCGGCGAAACGCCATTTTGGGGCTCTGCGGCCGTAGCCGGGTCTTTACGTAGTTTGATAGCAGCCATAAATCGAGTTGTTTTTGGGAAAATACAGGACTCCCTAAATTAAGAAAAAATAAATTCATTTTACAGCAATATGAGCACAATCATCCTCGCCATAGAATCTTCCTGCGATGATACCTCCGCGGCCATACTCCGGGACGGGGAAATACTCAGCAACTGCATCGCCAATCAGGAAGCCCATCGGTTGTACGGAGGGGTAGTGCCGGAGGTTGCGTCCCGCGCCCATCAATTGAATATTATTCCGGTGGTTGATCTGGCGATCAAGGAAGCGGGTATCAACAAAGGTGAGATCAACGCGGTGGCTTTCACCCGCGGCCCGGGCCTGATGGGTTCACTCATGGTAGGCGTGTCTTTCGCTAAAGCCTTGGCGCTGAGCTTGGAGATACCGCTGATAGAAGTGCACCACATGCGGGCGCACGTGCTGGCGCATTTTGCGGAAGACCCCAAACCCGAATTCCCGTTCCTCTGCTTGACGGTTTCCGGGGGGCACACGCAAATTGTACGGGTGGAAAGCCCGAGTCAGATGGAGGTCATCGGCAAAACCATAGACGATGCGGCGGGGGAAGCGTTCGACAAGACGGGCAAGCTGCTGGGGCTGGATTACCCGGCTGGCCCTATCATCGACAAACTGGCGAAGGAAGGAAAGCCGGTATTTGATTTTCCGGAACCCCGCATCCCTGGGCTCGACTTCAGCTTCAGCGGGTTGAAAACGTCCATCCTCTACTTTCTGAAAAAGGAACTCAAAACCAATCCTGACTTTATATCGGAGCACTTGCACGATATTTGCGCTTCCGTGCAGGACCGTATTGTGAGCATACTGCTGAAACGCCTCCGCAAAGCCACCCGTAAAACCGGGATAAAAACGGTGGCTATCGCCGGCGGGGTGTCGGCTAATTCAGCGTTGCGGGCGGGCTTGGAAAAAATGGGCCAGAAGGAAAGCTGGAAAACGTACATCCCAAAATTTGAATACTGTACCGACAATGCGGCCATGATTGCCGTGGCGGGCTACTTTAAATACCTCGATGGGGCGTTTGCGGATCAATCGGTGGAGCCGGCGGCGAGACTGTAGGGTTGAAAGGTTTTAGGGTTGAAAAGTTTT
>JAAAOU010000493.1 GCA_009908745.1 Bacteroidota bacterium | reverse complement strand
GTCTTCGATCCAGATGCGGCGGCGCAATTCCAGGCCAGACAGCTGTTTGTACAAGCGGTTTTCAAACGCCGCCACCGAGGGCTGCGGGGCTTCCCCCAGCGCGCCAAAGGAAGAGCCTTTGTGGTGGGCCAGCCCTTCCAAATCGACTACCTGCTCCCCCCGCTTGGCCAGTTCGTGCAGCACTTCGGTCTTGCCGGCGCCAGTGGGCCCGCCAACCACCAAAAGCGGCAGCTCCACGCCCGACAGCCGCTCCTGCACAAAGCGGCGGTAGGCTTTGTAGCCCCCTTGAACCACCTGCACCTCGTAGCCGCTCATTTCCAGCAGCCAAGCCACACTGCCGCTGCGTTGGCCGCCCCGCCAGCAGTGCACCATCACGCGGCCGTCCGCTGCCCATTCATCCGTTTGCTCCACCAACTGCCGCATCTTGGGGCCGACCAATTCCAGCCCCTTGAGCAAAGCCGTGCGGGGATCAACTTGCTTGTACAGCGTGCCGATCTCCGCCCGCTCCTCGTTGTCAAACAACGGCAGGTTGCGCGCGCCCGGGATGTGGGACTCGGCGTACTCCGCAGGGGTGCGCACGTCAAGCAGCAGTGTTTCGGGCAGCTGCTGCAGTGCTTGTTCGGGCTGGATATACTTTGGCAATCGAAATTGAATTTAGTATCCTTTCCAACAGGAAGAATGCGCCAAAGTTGCAGGCCTACTCCTCCCAGTCCATACTGCGTTTGACGGCTTTCTGCCAGCCGCCGTACAGCCGCTGCCGCTCATCATCGGGCATATCAGGCTCAAAAGCAATGTCCAGTTGCCACTTTTCGGTTAGGTCTTCCGCCTTCCAGTAGCCCGTGGCCAAGCCGGCCAGATAAGCGGCCCCTAGGGCTGTCGTCTCTATAATACGGGGGCGTTCTACCTTCACGTTCAGGATATCGGACTGGAACTGCATCAGCAGGTTGTTAGCACTAGCCCCACCGTCTACCCGCAATGAATGCAGGGGCAGCCCCGCATCTTTCTCCATCGCATCCAGCACGTCCCGCGTTTGGTAGGCCAGCGACTCCAGCGTGGCCCGTATGATATGCGCCTTGGTCGTGCCGCGTGTCAGGCCCAGTATTGCCCCCCGGGCGTACATGTCCCAGTAGGGCGCGCCCAGCCCTGCAAAAGCCGGTACTACATACACGCCGTCGGCATGCGGTACTTTCATGGCGTAGTATTCGGAATCGGGCGACTCGTCGATAATCTTCAGGCCGTCCCGCAGCCACTGTACCGCTGCCCCGGCTATAAACACGCTGCCTTCCAGCGCGTACTGCGGGCGCCCGTCCGTGCCGCAGGCGATCGTCGTCAGCAAGCCGTGCTCGGAGTGGACCATTTCGCCCCCCGTATGCATCAGCATGAAGCAGCCTGTGCCGTAGGTGTTTTTGCCCATGCCCGGCTGTACGCAGGCCTGGCCAAACAGGGCGGCTTGTTGGTCGCCCGCTATGCCGGCTATCGGAATGGCTTCACCCAACAGGCTGGGGACCGTCTCGGCGTACACCTCACTGGAACTGCAAACCCGGGGCAGCATACTGCGGGGTATTCCCATAAGATCAAGCAGGTGGTTGTCCCATTCCAGGTCGCGGATATTATACAGCAGCGTACGGGAAGCATTGGTATAATCCGTGATATGCGTCTTGCCGCCGCTCAGCTTCCAGACCAGCCAAGAATCGACCGTGCCAAAGCAAAGCTCGCCGGCCTCGGCCTTCTGCCGCGCGCCTTTTACGTTGTCCAGTATCCACTTGACTTTGGTGCCCGAGAAATAAGCGTCCGCCAGCAGCCCCGTATTCTCCCGCAGGTAAGGCTCGTGGCCGCCGGCTTTCAGCTCGTCGCAAATGCCAGCTGTGCGGCGGTCTTGCCAGACAATAGCGTTGCAAATAGGCTCGCCGGTATTGCGGTCCCAAACTACGGCCGTTTCCCGCTGATTGGTGATGCCGATTCCCGCTACTTGGCTGGCTTGGATATCGAGCTTGCGCAAAACGGCCTGCGCGACTTTGAGCTGGGTGTTCCAAATTTCGTTCGGGTCGTGCTCTACCCAGCCTGGCTTGGGGTAGATTTGCGTGAATTCTTCCTGCGCGGTGGCCGCAATAGCCCCCGCCTGATCAAACAATATAGCCCGTGAGCTCGTCGTGCCCTGGTCTAAAGCCAATATGTATTCCTGCATACTTGGGTTTAATTTTGAGAAAATTCAAATTCCAAAATTATAAATTGTTGGGCTATATGCAAGCTTAAGCCGCTTTATACTGCCAAGCCAGCAAAAAGTAAAACCGCACTCAACTATTGAGCCTCCCAACCCTTTCAATGTATAAACATCAAACAAGCATGGAACCAACCCTCCTGCCTTTTAGCAAGGTCCCGCAGGTATCCGACCGCGACTTGGCCTACGCGGAGCAAGATGAACGCCTCCGGCCTTTTTACAAATATCCACCCACCTTGGAAGGCCTGAAACAAGCCCTCGACGACAAAGCCAAAAGCGAAGTGCCCCGGGAAGAGCGCGTGGCGGTACTGAAAGCGCAGTACGAAGACCTTTCTGCTTCCCAAGAGCAGATCAACCGCATCGAAAAGCTGTTGGAACCGACGACTTTCACCGTGACGACCGCCCATCAGCCAAGCCTCTTTACCGGCCCGCTGTACTACATTTACAAAATCGTCTCTACCATCAAGCTCGCCCGGCAGCTGCAGGGTGCCTACCCGGATTACACCTTCCTGCCGGTTTTCATCACCGGTGGCGAAGACCACGACTTTGAAGAGATCAACCACCTGCAGCTCTTCGGCAAAACCGTGCAGTGGGACAACGAAGAAAGCGGAGCGGTAGGTCAAATGTCCACTGACAGCCTCAAGCCGGTGCTCGCCGAGGTCAAAGACATCTTGGGGGACTCGCCCCGCGCGGAATCCCTGTACGCCATCCTCAAGGAAGCCGTAGAGCGCCACAAGCGCTACGCCGACGTAGCCCGCTACCTTACCCACCAATTGTTCAAGGACTACGAATTGGTCATACTCGACCCCAGCCACCCAAAGCTGAAAGGGGAATTCACACCTTATATAAAGGAAGAGATTTTCGAGCAGCCTTCTAAAGCCCTGGTGGAAAGCACGGTGGCCGAGCTGGAGAAAGCCGGCTTTTCCGAGCAGGCGTACCCGAGGGCGATCAATTTCTTTTACCTGGGCGACGGCTTCCGGGAGCGCATTGTGGAGGAAGACGGGAAGTACCAGGTATTGAACCAAAATATCGAGTGGGACCGCGCCGCGCTGGAACAAGAGATTGAAAAGCATCCCGAGCGGTTCAGCCCTAACGTGGTCATGCGGCCCATCTACCAAGAATATATACTGCCCAACATCGCCTATGTGGGCGGCGGGGGCGAGCTGGCTTACTGGCTGGAGCGCCAAAAGCAATTCGAGCACTTTGGGGTCAACTTCCCCGTCCTCATCCGCCGCAACTCGGTGCTGTTTATAGACAAAGGCAGCAGCAAGCGCCTACGCAAACTCGACTTGAGTGTGACGGACTTGTTCGGCGATGTAGAGGCGTTGATCAAAGACTATGTCAAGCAGCACACCGAGAACGAAATTAGCCTCAAAGCCGAAAAAGCTGAACTCCAAAAGGTATTCAAGCAAGTAGAAGCGAAAGCCAAGGAGGTAGACCCTACTTTGGTGAAAGCGGCAGCCGCGGAAGGCGCTAGGCAGCTCAACAGCCTCGGCCAGCTGGAAGGCAAACTGATGAAAGCCGAAAAGCAACGCCACGACACGGCCGTCAACCAGATGCGCAAGCTCAAGGAAAAGCTGTTTCCCAGCAACGGGCTGCAGGAGCGGCACGACAATTTTATGATGTTCTACTTGAAGTACGGGGATGATTTCTTCCAAATGCTATTTGAAGCATTAGACCCCCTCAAGAAAGGGTTCGTCATTATTGAGGACCAGTAATGGAGGGACAGTTTGATCAGAAAAGCGGCTTGAAACGGCCGCTTTTTTTATACCTACAAGGAAAAAACAGGTTTTTTTGGGGAAAAAGAAGCGCAGATTCGGGGCCTTTGTTTTTATTTATTTTTCACAAACACAACGCTAAAAACCCTTCAAACAAAATATACGAACCAGTTCTGGACATGATTTTTTTTTCACAATAGCCTTTTTTTGTCCTTGCTCGCCCTAGGTATTATTAAGATGTTTGTAATGTCAAACGAAGACAACGCCGGTGAATGCATCGGTCAACAAATTTGGGATAATTAATTTGGGATTTTAGTTTGCCACTTATAGCAAGTCAGGTTCTGGGAAAACTTGACTTGCTATCGGCAACTTCCCGACCAAAAAGACAAAAACCTCGCTGAGGTCAAAATATAAAACTTACTCTTACTAGCCACATGGCTAGTTTCGTACATGTTCATGGGATTATAATTGATAAGTCGTACCGCTAACGGTGCGACTTATTTTTTTGCCCTGATTCAAGCGCTAATATACACACAGCCCCACTTCCATCCTACCCGTTCCGCCTATTTTAAAAAAAAGTGCCCCCCAACTGTAACTTTACCCCTCAAGCTGCGTATAAAGGAATGTATAATACTACCCACACGCATTGAAACAACATAGTGCAGCTGCCCCTTAAAATAATTTGCACCGCAGATAATGTATTTTGTTGTAAAATGTGTTTATTTGTACACAAATTGGATGGCTTAAAAAAAGCCGCCCACAGACAGCTACCTGCCCCTTCTGTTCCCCTTGGCTTTCGGCCCGCTTGCCGGAAGCAGCAAGAACATCAATTGCACAATCCAACTGTGTATAGCAGTTGTTAGGATCTTAATTGTGGTTTAGTTTCCAGGTTAAAGGACATTATCGAACAGCAGCACACGATTCTAAGGTTTCGGCTAACGGCCGGATCCCCCCACCTAATTGTTGTGTGGTGTTTAACAGCGCTTTTACGCCCAATCCGAAATGATTGGCAGCTCCATTCATTTCACCCTGAGAGTGATCGGGGAAATCATTGGGCCGACAAGAGGGGTGCCATCCCGAGTGGCTCCACCATTACTTTATAATTGGCTAACAAATTATTAATCCAAATGCGAAAGAATCTACAATCCCAAAACGTAGCTACTCCTATAAATGCTCTATTCTGGAGACAGAAGGTAGTGCGTTTACTATCTGCTTTTCTACCGCTGATGCTGCTTGCCCATTTTGCGCAAGCGCAGTTTACCGTAGAGTTCGACATTACCGAACCCACATGCTATGGGCAGCCTACCGGCAGCGTTACGGCTATTCCTATCGGGGGGCAACCGCCCTTTGATTATCTTTGGAATACTGGGGCTACGACACAGACCATCAGCAATATCACCGCCGGCCTGTACACCGTTACGGTTACGGATGACAACAGCTTTCAAGTCATTAAAAACGTGATCGTTGAGGAGCCAGACCTCGTGTCTGTCGACTTGGTCGCTAACCAATGCGAGTCGCCGATTATCATCACAGCTACAGGCAGCGGGGGGATACCTCCCTACAACTACGCTTGGAGTATTCCCGGCGAATCCGGCCCTGTGGTGGAAGCCCCCGGCCCAGGCACTTATTGTGTCACCATGACGGACCAGAACTTATGTGGCGCGGTGGAATGTATCACCGTAGATATCGACCTCTTGTCGGTCGATGTGGTCGCAACGGATGTCAGCTGCCCGGGTGATGAAGACGGCAGCATACAAGCAACGCCTTCGGGAGGCACGCCGCCGTATACCTATGCTTGGAGCAACGGCGCAACCACGGCCTCCCAATCGGGTTTGATGCCGGGCACTTACCTAGTTACCGTCACGGATGCCGCAGGCTGCGAAGCTACCGGGCAGGGCACCGTATCGGAGCCGCCACCAATCACCGCCACGATCAACAGCAACGACCCGGTATGCGTGGGGGACGACAATGGTTCTGCCACCGTAGTCGCTAGCGGAGGCACGCCGCCGTATTCTTACCTCTGGAACACGGGCCAGACCACCGCTAGCATTACCGGCTTGGATGCAGGCACCTATACGGTGACGGTCACGGATGCCAACGACTGTACAACAGTGGCTCAAACCACCCTCTCCCCCGCCTCCAATATCAGCGTGAGCGTTTCCGCGGACAACGAATCTTGCCCGGATGAAAACGACGGCTCC
>JAAAOU010000361.1 GCA_009908745.1 Bacteroidota bacterium | reverse complement strand
GGGTCCTGCGGGATACGAATAAAATCATTGCTTTCTGGGAAGCGGAAATAAGATAGGTTGCTGTTCGGGGATAGGTCCTCCAGCAAAACAGTAAGCTCCTGATCCAAGCTGCCCTGCCTACCTTCGGGCTCGTCGACATCGTCTTGGCAGGCTGCCAGCAGCAGCAATACGCCTGCCAACAACGCCATCACGTCTCTCTTGTACATAGTTTAAATACTTTTTATTTGCATACGACTAATTCGTACGCGGGTTGCAGAAAGAGGCCCTATTTTTAGTCCACCACCTCCGCCTCTTCCAAGATATAATTCAAGTAGTAAAGATCGGAGTCATTCAGCCGCAGCCGGCCTTGAAATGCCATCCGGTCGTCAGTCGTAAATTTCCGCCGCGCCCCTTCCTTGAGCTTAATGTCCATCACGGATTCCGGCCCAGCCCCGCCGCAGAAAAAACAGCTGCTATAGGGTTGTGCGCTGAGGACCAGTATGGTTTCATCCCCGGTTTCTTCCAAGGGGATAATGTAGCCTTCGATCTGCACCTCCCGCCCCTCAAGTGCTTGAATAGTTGCCCCAAAAGTAGGGTAAGGGACGTAGGCTTGTACCTCCTCGTTGTACTCGTCTTCGAAGGTCACATCGGACAGCATTTCCCAGTCGATTACGATAGCGCCTTCGCTGTACTCCAGATCAGAAGTATCAACCACTTCTATGGCTTCAACAAGGGGGGAGTTAGCGTTTTGTGGGGCAGCGGCCGCAGTATCAGCGGCCGCTACCGCTTGTTTGTCAGGGGGGGCACCGGTATCTGCCGTGCAGGCTGACAGCATGATAATGTAAAATAAGAAAAGTTTGGGAGCTACCAATCGCATGGCCAATTTTTTTTTGAACCCCAAAGATAGGAGATTCTCCCCGCCTCTCTGACCTATTGATTTGCCATTAACGAAATGAAAACATGGGCACGATGGACTCGGGCAAGCTTTGCCTTACCTATCGTTTTTATAAATAGCCACCCGAGCTTCGCTCCCCTTTTGCACCCATCCCCGATACATACCGGTAGAATTAAACGGTAGCGCAATACTGCCATTCCGGTCGACTGCAATCAGGCCACCGTCTCCGCCGATAGCCACTTGCTTATGATTGATGATTCGGTCTGTGGCTTCCTGTAGCGAAAGCCCTTTATACTCCATCATACAGGAGACGTCATAAGCGACCACACTACGCAAGAAGTACTCGCCGTAGCCCGTGCAGGAGACTGCGCATGTCCCATTATTGGCATAGGTGCCCGCCCCGATGACCGAGCTGTCCCCTACCCTGCCGTAGCGCTTATTCGTCAGGCCGCCGGTGGAGGTGGCGGCGGCGAGGTTGCCCTGCAAGTCCAAGGCGACCGCCCCGACGGTGCCGAATTTATCGCTGTGATCCAGTTGTACCCGGTTTTGGGCCCGGGCTTTTTCCAATTGCTGGTAGCGAAAAGCGGAGAAAAAGTAATCGGGGCCTTCGAATGGCACGTCCATGTCCCGGGCAAAGTCTTGAGCGCCCGCCCCACACAAAAACACGTGGGCACTACGCTCCATGACGAGCCTGGATAGGGCGACTGGGTTTTTCACGCCTTCCACCATAGCTACAGCCCCGGCGTTGAGGGTAGCGCCACACATGATAGAAGCATCCATTTCGTGACGCCCATCGTGGGTAAAAACGGCGCCCCGCCCGGCGTTGAAATACTCACAGTCTTCTAGGCTTACAACGGCCGCTTCTACCGCCGCTGTGGCACTGCCTCCGGATGCCAGCACCCTTTCGCCAGCGCACAGGGCTTGTTCTAGGGCGGTGCGATGGCCTTGTTCTTGGGCATCCGTCATTTCAGAGCGGCGTATGGTGCCGGCCCCGCCGTGTATTGCAAGAGAATAAGTTGACATAAATTGGTTTTACTCGGCATCCCACCAGAACCGGTCTTGCAGATTGGGGTTCTCGGCGGGAAAGTTGTTGTTGAATAGGCGTTCGTTCTGGGGGTAGATAAACCGGCGGGGGATGTCACCGCCCGGGTTTTGCGGGTTGTCCCCATCTGCATTGGGCTGCAATTCCGGGAAAGCGGTACGCCGGTAGTCCGTCCAGCCTTCTATCTGGGTAAAATGGACGAGGTACAGCTGTCGCAACACGGTACGCAGATTGGCTTCACCGTCGCCATTGAGCGTAGCCTGGGCATCAAGGTAAGTATTTATTTCCTCCTCCGGTGTGTTGCCGGCAACTTCTTGGATATGCGCCCGCACGCCGTCTTGCAATGCTGCTTCTGCCCCGCTTTCGCCAGCCCTCAGCCGGGCCTCCGCTTCCAGTATTTTCAGCTCCGGATAGGTCAGGATAGGCACGGAGGCATCTTCCGCAGCGTAAAAGTCGCCCACTCTTTCCAAACCAAAGGAACGACGGATGAAGCCGTCCTGCCGGGGGTCTTCCAGCTCGTCGAGCAGATTGGAAAAGTACGGGTCAATCTCCACATACGGCGTGTTTTTGAAATAGATGAACCAAGGGTTTTGTTCAGCTTCCGTAAAACCAAAAGGGTATACCAAGCCTTCACCGACGGACTGAAAAGCTTGCTCCATAGCGGCTAGCGCTTTGGCCGGGGCCTGCGCATCCTGCTTGATGGTATGCATGTAAAAACGGGCTTTCAGGGCATAGGCAGCCTTTTCCCAAAGGCCCAAATCCCCTTGGTAAATGACATCATCGTCGCCGGGGGAAACCGTGCTGCTTGCTTGCAAGTCTTGTATCGCTTCATCCAACAGGGTTTGGACTTGAGCGTAAACCTCCTCCTGCGGGTCGTAAGCCGGGCTGAAGTTTGCTCCACCCTGAAAAGCCTCCGTGTAAGGGATATCGCCCCAAAGGGAGGCTGCTGTACCCAAGTTAAGCGCCAAGAGTACCTTAGCGACACCAGCGTAGTGCGGCGCTTCCTCGGCCTGCGCTTTTTCAATGATAATATTCAGGCTGTTCAGGGGGCCGTTGTAGAAATCTTGCCAAATGGGGTTCATGTTGAACGCCTCGTCCAGCAGGTAGCCCTCTACGGTCAGTGCGCGGTTGTCCACGCCGGTAAAGTACTGGCTAAAGATGCCCGCTATCACCGCGGCCTCTTCCGAGAAGTTCTCAGCGGTCTCTTCCATAGCCGTTGGCAAAAGCACCCTGACCGGCACATCCGTCGGGTCGTTGGGGTTGATATTGGTTTCTTCCAAATTGCAGGCAGCCAGCAAAAGGGCAACCAACAGGAAGCAAGTTGTATTTCGAACTAGCATAATGTGATTATTGAGTTGACGGTTCTTTGATTAAAATCCGATCTTCAAATTGAAGCCGAGGCTACGGGTATTGGGCGTATTGAAATAGTCCCTGCCGAAGCTGTTGCTCGCTCCCGCCAGATTGGTTTCGGGGTCAATACCGCTGTAATCCGTCAGCAAGAACAGGTTGCGGCCACTGAAGCCAAGCGCTAGGCTGCGCACCGGCAGTTGCGCTACGACAGCGGCCGGGAAACGGTAACTGATGGTCAGCTCCCTCAAGCGCACCCAAGAGCCATCCTCAATGGCAGCTTCCGAAACCCCGGCGAAGGGATAACGCCCGTAGTAACGGGAGTCCAAACGGACAGGGGTCGTATTCGGCTGGCCCGATACATCCTCACCGTTGATTACCGTGCCCTCCGCGTAGACGCCTTCCACTACGACCTCCTCCTCGCGGCTTTCGGTGCTTTGGTGAATGCCCAGGTTCTGCATTACGCCTACGGTGCCGTTGTAGATATCGCCTCCTTGGCGGATGTCAAGCAGGGCAGATACATACAACCCTTTGAAGCGGAAACTATTGCGCAAGCCCATAATCCAATCCGGGTTAGGGTCGCCCACTATACCGGGGTCCTGCGGGTCATACACCGGGTAGCCTTCCGCATTAACGAGCCGGTTGCCCTTATCGTCACGCGACCAGCGGGTGCCGTACAACACGCCAAAAGGCTGCCCTTCAATCGCCCGGTTATTGGTGGAAGCCACGCCGGCTGAGCCGAAGCTAAGGTCAGGTACCCCTTCGCCTAGCTCCTCTACGGTGTTTTCGTTGGCCGTGAAGTTGAGGTCCACATCCCAGCTAAACTCACGGCCCTTGACAGCGGTAGCCCGCAATTGGACTTCCACCCCCCGGTTGCGCACCCGGCCTGCATTGGTTATGGCCGTCGAGAACCCCGTGGAGAAGGTAATGGGCACCGCCAAAATCTGGTCTACGCTTTCTAAGTCATACCAAGTAAAATCTATCCCCAAACGGTTTTGGAAAAAACGCAGGTCGGCACCGACTTCCAAGGTGCGGGTTTCTTCCGGGCGCAGATTCGGGTTGCCAATGGAAGAAGCCGGGCCAAAAGCCGTTTGCCCTTTTACCGGGCTGCCCAGCACGAAGAAATTATCCAATGCATACGCAAAGGCATCCTTTCCGATACGGGCGTAAGAGAAGCGCAGTTTGCCAAAGGAAAAAAAGGGGTTGGTCGCCATACCCAAAGGCTCCGTAAAGACAAAACCAAGGCTGTAGCTGTCATAAAAGAATGGCACTTCGGCAGCCGGCAAAGTAGAAGACCAATCCCAACGGCCGGTGAAGCTCAGGTAAAGGTAGTTGCGGAAACTCAATTGCCCGTCGTAAAACGCCCCAAGGATGCGGCGGCGAGTCACGTTGTCATCCGCAAAAGTCACTTGGGAAACGTTGGAAATGTCGTAAAAATTGGGGATGATGAAATTCTCCCCTTCCGTAACGTCGGAATACCCCCGCTCGCTAAAGTAGTTGTGCCCCAGGGTCAACCGCCCGTCGAAGCCTTTGGACAAGGTACCCTGTGCGGTGAGCAGGAAGTCCGAATTCAGGCTGCGGTAGGAGTACAAGTCGTTGAAGATCACGCCGGTACCAAATTCATTGCTATTATTGTCCCAGTAGGAAGTACGTTCCTCAAAGTAGTAGTCCGTACCCACCCGGTAGGAGGTGCTCAACCAGTCCGTAAAGGTATATTCAAAGCCTGCGTTGCCGATAATACGGTTGACGCGGTCGCGGCTCAGGTTACGGTTGACGGACCAGTAGGGGTTGTCGTAGGCACTCCAGTACGTACGCTGTGTGCCATCCGGGAAGGAATAGGCGGCTGGTTCGTCCTCTGCATCTTCCACCCCATTGGCAAGGTCAAAAGTAACTGGGGCGCGGGTCAGGCCTAGCATCACGCCGGAAAGGTTGGACCCCCGGTTAGTACGATCGCCTCCAGAATTGGAATAATTTGCGGAAGCAGAAACCTTCAGCCGCTCATTGATGCGGGTATCCCCGGAAACCTTGAGGGTGAAACGCTCAAAGGTACTGTTGGGTACAATACCCGTCTGCCGCAGGTAGCCGCTCGATACAAAATAGTTCGTTTCCCCATCCCCGCCGCTGGCGCTGAGATAGGTGTTGGAAGTCACGCCCGTATTAAAGAAATTGCCCATATTGTCAAAGGGCTGCACCCGGCGGTCCGTAGCGGCAGGGTCGCTTTGCCCCACAATACGCCCAAGGCTGCTGTAGCGGTAGCCCTCATCCCCGTCGTAGCGCAAGGTATCGATACGTGGCCCCCATGAGCGGTTGGACTCGCCTGGCCCAAGGTAGACCGGCACTCCGCCCGACAACGCCCCCTGTGCGAACAGCTGCTGCTGCTCCGGCAGTTTGTTGACTTGGTCAAAGGTGACCGACTGGGAGAAACTGATGCCGCCGCCCTTGCGGCCTTTTTTGGTGGTAATCAAAATAGCACCGTTGGCAGCGCGCACCCCGTACAAGGCCGTGGCCGCCCCGCCTTTGAGTACGTTGATGGTCTCAATGTCATCCGGGTTGATGTCGATGGCGCGATTAGACTGGTCGGTAAAATTAGAACCGGCGAAGCTATTATCGATTGGCACACCGTCAATGATGAAAAGCGGCGAGTTCTCGTTCAGGGAGGTACGCCCCCGGATCACGATATTGGCGGAAGCCCCCGGGTTGCCAGAACTGCTGACCACCTGCACGCCGGCCACTTTGGCACTCAAAGCGTTAACAAGGTTGCTCTCGCGGGCGTTCACCAACTGTTCGCCGTCTACTTCCTCGGCCGAGTAGCCCAAGGCTTTTTCGTTCCGCTCTATACCTACGGCGGTTACGACTATTTTATCGAGCACCTCGGCCGCTTCGAGCATACGCACCGCTATGGTACTGCGCCCCTCTATAGGCACTTCGACCCGCTTGTAACCGATGTAGGAAAAAACTAAAGCAACTGCGGATTCTTCCACATTGATGCTGAAGGCACCGTTGTAGTCTGTGATGGTGCCCACATCCGGACTGCCTTTTACGTAAACACTCACCCCCACAAGCGGTTGGGGCGGGTCAGCATTATCCGTGACGGTACCCGATAGGGTTTGCTGGGCAATGGCCGGCAGCATACCAAACAGGCACAAGCCGACCACGAGAAGGATAGGTCTGTACATGCTAATTATATTTTGAAACGGGTATGAATACACCCGCAGAACAGAAAATAGAAAGGTTCAACTGCTGTAATTACAGTTGTCAGGCAAGTAGAACATCAATAGTAGGTGGACTAACAATCGAAGATAGGCTGCAAGCCAGATAGACTGGGCGTCTCCTGTAGAAAGCGGGTCGTTTTGGCCGGCAGTATGGCTTGTCGTATTTCCACAGCTCAATTAGTTTGCTGATGCAAAAATATGGAATTGCCCCAAAACCGCCAAATGAAGGCCCTTCAGTGGCTTGCCCTACAGCTGCAATTTACCGCTTACACGCAGCATTCCCATCGGAAATATGGACAGAGAATATTTTTTTAGTAACTTTGCTGACTGACTACAATAGCAGTCTTTGATGCTTATGGCTACACCACTTCAAAAAATCAGGGCTACCCATCCTACACACAAGCAGCTCAGCTTGATGGGGCTACAGCCTATTTTTGACTGCTAGTATCTACCCCTTTTTATTCTCTTTCCCTGGTACTGCACGCAACAGCGCTTTCTAAGCCATTGGCGTGCGGGCAGGGCATCTGATAATTTCCTATTTGCTTTACTAAAAACTTTTGTGATGAAAAGACTAGTACAACTTGTCTGGGCAGCTGTATTGCTGGCTACGGCATCTGCCAGCGCGCAGCAAACCATTGTTTATGATTTTGAAGATGGCGTGATGCCGGAGGAGTTTACCCTCATCAACCGGGATATGCTGGTGCCCAATCAGCCGGAGGATGCCGGTTTTGCCGACACCGCTTGGATGGTTATTGAAAGTAACCTGTTAGAAAGCTTCGCAGCACTGAGTATCTCTTGGTATGTGGATGATGAAGGCCCGGCAGACGACTGGATGATTTTGCCAAAGATCACCGTCTCCGATAATTCTATGCTGAGCTGGACGGCAATTTCCACGACTTCTTCGGGCGATTTCCCGGACAGCTATCAGGTATTGATCAACGCGGGGGAGCCTACCTTTGAAAGCTTCGAGGCGAATGGCGCCATCTTAGTCTCGTATGACCCTGAAGAATGGGAGACCCCACAGATGCGCGAAGTGAGCCTGGCTGATTACGCTGGGCAATCGGTGCACATCGCTTTCCGCAATATCACACCCAGCGGTGATGCGCTGCTGATAGATGACATCGCCATTACGGAAGGCATGCTGTCCAATACCGTGGCCGTGGATAATGCGTCTTTCGAATTCAAGCTAGCCCCTAACCCAGCTACAGACGATGGCACTGACTTGGAATTTACGCTTGAGCAAGCCTCCGATGTGGTGATTGCCATTCAGGACATGAGCGGCCGCCGCGTGCAGGAACTGCGTCAGGGCCGTTTGCCCGCTGGCCAGCATCAGGCTACCTTGCCTACGGCGGAATTGCCCGCTGGAGTATACACCGTAAGTGTGCGTAGTGCGAATACAATGGGCACGACCAAGCTGATTGTGCGATAAGTAATGGGCTGGGGCAACAATCTGCCCCAGTCTAATTGTTATTTTATACCTTGAATTATGCTTACCAGAACCCTCTTTTTCCTTCTCCTGATTCCGTCCCTGCTCTCCGCGCAAGGGTACACCCGCTATTTTACCGGTGATACTGCCGATGTCAATACCGCCCCCATTCCCGGTATTGTGCTGGCAGGCGGCGGTGGCGACAACGACGAGGCGATGCGGTGGATGCTGGAACGTGCCGATAGTGGGGATGTGGTGGTGCTGCGTGCTAGCGGGTCAGATGGCTACAACCCCTATTTTTTTAGCGAGTTGGGGGTGCATGTCAATTCGGTGGAGACCATCCGTTTTGACCAGCCGGATGCCGCTAATGATCCTTATGTAGCCACACAAATCCGCCGCGCAGAATGCCTGTTTTTTGCCGGTGGCGACCAATACGACTACCTGGCCTACTGGCAAGGCACGCCCGTGCAGGATGCCATCAACTACTTGATTAACGAAAAAGGGGTGACTGTAGGCGGGACAAGCGCCGGTATGGCCATTCTCAGCAACTGGTACTATGCCCCTTCTGGCTCTTCCCTCACTGCCGAAGAGGCGCTTTCCAACCCTTACCACCCCGATTATGAAGTGCTGGGTCACAATGATTTCCTGCAAGTACCTTACCTTGGCAACACCATTACCGATACCCATTATGAACAACGGGAACGCCCCGGGCGGCACATAGGTTTCTTGGCGCGCATAGCGGAGGCTACCCAAAACCGTTCCTTCGGTATAGCGGCCAATGAGTATACTGCAGTCTGTATTGATGAGCAGGGGTTAGCCCGTGCCTTTGGCGAGTACCCCGAGTACGATGAAGATGTTGTATTTTTCCTGCAGGCTAACTGCCAAGATGAATTTCTGCCCGAAGTCATGCAGGCCGGCACCCCCTTGACTTGGAACCGTGGCCAGAGCGCCGTGAAGGTTTACGCTGTTCCCGCCCGCGTGGAAGGCTCCGGCAGCATGGACTTGACAGACTGGCAAAGTGGGCAAGGCGGAGAATGGCAAAACTGGTACGTGGAGGCCGGTGAACTGACCCGCATACCGGAGACCAACGGCAACTGTGCGGATGTGATCAACAGCACTGCCGAGGCAGCAGCACCATCAAAGCTAAGCGTCTTCCCCAATCCCGCTTCTGGGCAGTTGTTCTGGCAGTGGAAAGGGCAAGGGGCGATACAGCAGCTGTGCATGCGCAGCATCACGGGGCAAGCCGTTAGAACCTGGCCGGAGGTGGCTGGACCGCTTGACCTGTCGGGCTTGGCCGCTGGCGTTTATTCGCTTGAGGCGACTTCGGAAGCGCAGATCGCAGTAACGAAAGTGATTATTGAGTAAAATAAGCTGACATGAAAATGTTGCCAGGTACCCTAATAATTTCCAGACGCTGCTCAACTTTTTTGTGCCTTCTGGCTCCGGGTATTGTTTTTTGATTGGCAACCTCCGGTTTTAGCGCAGGTGCAAAGTATCCCCCGGCAGTAGCACATCAAGGCGCAAACCACGACCTCCCAGCAAGCTATCCTGCACGGAAGTATCGGCTGTGGGATGACGAAGCGCAATGACTTGATAGCCGCCGTGGACGGTGGCCACCCGCCCCTTTTCTACCAAAATAGCCGTAGATTCATCGATGCCGATACCAATTTGCTCCGGATGCTCCAAGACCACAGTGATCAGCCGGTTCATACGCATACGCCAGATGAAATGCTGATCGATAATAGCCGAATTGAGCAGGCCCAGCCCCCTGTCGATTTCCATATTCTCCGACTCTATCGTACGGAAATCTCCGGTGTATTCCGGGTGGCGGTATTCGTTGCCGGTGATCATCTGCTTGCTCATGACGGCTGCGCCGGCGCTAGTCCCCGCAATGGTTGCCCCCTTCTGATAGGCTTCGTGTATAGCATCGTAGACCGGGCTGTTGGACACCACTTCCATGAATTTGTTCTGGTCTCCCCCCGTTATGTAGATTAAGGTTGCTTGGCGTATGGAATCCACCGCCGCTGCCGAATACTGGCCTTTTTCGAAATCTATCGACCGAAATTTCTCCCGTGACAGCCCCAAGTCCGTAAACTGCCGCATGGCATAATAGGCAGCCGTATCCGGTTCACTGCTCGACATGGGCAAGATGACGGCATGGCCGGTGGTGTCTATTCCTGAAGCTTCAATCAAGGAGCGGACGAGGGCCGGCGGGCGCTTTCCACCTCCGATGATGAATAGTTTGCCACTGGGGGCAGGGATTTTTACTGATGGCTGACCTGCGTTATTGGATACTGGATTAGAACAGCTGAAAAAAAGGAAATAGATCGCAATCAATGTTAATGATATAGAGTAGTGCTTCACATTATAGACCTTTTTCGTTGAGGGGGAGAATTAAGAGGTGCTAATAATATACATGCCAAAATAATCAGTTTGCGGATAAAATCCACAAGGGGGTATAAAAAAAGGAAACAGCCAATCATAATCAGCCATTTCCTTTTTCAATATAATTCGTACTCAAAAGAGCAGATCGTCATTTACTTTACTTTATCCACCACCGCTTTGAACGTTTCGGGATGGTTCATCGCCAAGTCGGCCAGCACTTTGCGGTTCAGGTCCACCTCGCTTTCAGACAGTTTGTGGATCAAACGGGAGTAGGAAATGCCGTGCTGACGGGCAGCGGCGTTGATACGGGCAATCCACAGGCGGCGGAAAGCCCGTTTTTTGGCGCGGCGGTCGCGGTAAGCGTACTGCAGCCCTTTTTCTACCGCGTTTTTGGCTACGGTGTAGACTTTGCTGCGGGCACCGAAGTACCCCCGGGCCATTTTCATGATCTTTTTGCGGCGCTTACGGGAGGCTACCGCGTTGACGGATCGAGGCATAGTAGTTGATTTTTAGTGCAACGCAGAGGTGCCGCCACCATATTCGGGGGCAACGCTTTTGTCCTGCGTTCTCGTTAAAAAATAGAATTGGAAATTACATGCAGAGCATGCGCTTCACGCGGTCTTCGTTGTGCTCATGTACGACGGTGGAGTCGCGGAGGCGCAGTTTCGCCTTCTTGCTCTTGTTACGCATCATGTGCGAAGTCTTAGCCTGATAACGCTTGATCTTTCCGGAACCCGTGCGCTTGAAACGCTTCTTGGCGCTCGAGTGTGTCTTCATCTTAGGCATGTGATAATCTTTGATCGTTCGGTAAATCCCCAAAAGGGAATGCAAAGGTAAGGAAATTTGTTTTTCCGGCAAACTCCCGATCAGGTAGTTTGCTAAAATAGCATCCTGCTTGTTGTGCGCCGTTTTGCCGGCCCGCAGCAGGACGAACGTTACAGCCAATAACGGCATCGCCGCAGTAGCTGAATACGGCGGCGATGCGGCAAGTGCTATTTCTTATTTTTCTTAGGTGAGATGATGACGATCATCCGTCGGCCTTCCATCTTGGGCAGCGCCTCAGCAGCGCCGTATTCTTCCAGCTCTTTTATGAACCGGAGCAAGAGCAGCTCGCCGCGCTCTTTGAAGACGATCGTACGCCCGCGGAAGTGGACGTAGGCTTTGACCTTGGCACCATCTTCCAGAAAGCCTTTAGCATGCCGCAGCTTGAAGTCAAAGTCGTGGTCATCGGTATTGGGGCCGAAACGGATTTCCTTGACGACGGTTTTCGCCGCCTTGGCTTTCATCTCTTTCTCTTTCTTTTTCTTCTCGTACAGGAATTTGTTGTAGTCAATGATTTTTACAACGGGTGGTTTAGCATTCGGGGAAATCTCCACCAAGTCCAAGTCCGATTTACGCGCCCAGTGCTTAGCGTCCCTTGTCTCGTACACCGTACCGGGTTCCAGTTTCTTGCCGACAATATTGCCGATTTCCTCTAGGTTGTCTCCCACGAGGCGTATTTCGGGTACGCGGATGTGCTCATTAATGCGGAATTGAGGCTTGTTGTTTCTTCGGAAATTTCTTCCTCTTTTGCCACTGAATCTCTTTGCCAATAGAATATAGTTTAGTGAAAAAATCTGTAAGCATTGCTCCGGCGTTGGCGGAGTTACCACAGTTGTTACCTAGTAATATAATTCAAAGTTTTGAAGAAAAGTTCAGTATCGAGTGTTTTTGCGCCGATACCCGCTTTTCGTCAGTAAGTTAAAAAAAATACACCTACCACTGAGTAGTAGCAGGTGTATTTATCATCAGCGTCTAACTTTTATTTGTTAACATCCGAATTCACCGCTTTGGCTAGCGTTACGTGAACGCCGGCCCCATCTTCATCCATTACTGCTTCCAGCGCACTACCCTCTTCTGGGTTTTCATTGAGGATAAACTCTGCCAGCGGGTCTTCGATGTACTTTTGAATCGCGCGGTGCAACGGGCGGGCCCCGAACTGTGGGTCATAGCCTTTCTCCGCCACGAATTTCTTAGCCTCTTCCGACAGCTGCAGCGTGTAGTTCATATTGTCCAAACGCTTGTGCAGGTCTTTGAGCGTAATGTCGATGATCTTGAAGATATCCTCTTGGCTCAAGCTGTTGAAAATGACAACATCGTCGACACGGTTAAGGAACTCCGGCGAGAAAGTCCGCTTCAGGGCATTCTGAATAACGCCTTTTGCGTGGTCTTCCGCTGCGCTTTCCCGAGCTTTGGTCGCAAAGCCTACGCCCTGCCCGAAGTCTTTCAGCTGACGGACACCGATATTGGAGGTCATGATGATCAAGGAGTTCTTGAAATCGACCTTGCGGCCCAGACCATCCGTCAATTGTCCATCATCCAGCACTTGCAGCAGGATGTTGTAGACATCAGGGTGCGCCTTTTCAATCTCGTCCAACAGGATGACCGAGTAGGGCTTGCGGCGTACCTTTTCCGTCAACTGCCCGCCCTCTTCGTAACCGACGTACCCCGGAGGCGCACCAATAAGGCGGCTCACGGAGAACTTCTCCATGTACTCACTCATATCAAGGCGCACGAGCGCATCTTCGGAATCAAAGATGTAGCGGGCAAGCGCTTTGGCCAACTCCGTTTTACCGACACCGGTCGGCCCAAGGAAAATAAAGGAGCCAATTGGCTTGGTGGGGTCTTTCAACCCCACCCGGTTCCGTTGAATAGCCCGGGTGATCTTGTCAATCGCTTCGTTCTGCCCAATGATGACGTTCTTCAGGTCACCATCCATGCCTACCAGCTTGCGGCTTTCACTCTGTGCTACGCGCTTGACAGGGATGCCAGTCATCATAGAAACAACTTCGGCGATATCTTCTTCTTCTACGGGGTAGCGCTTGGTCTTCGCTTCCTCTTCCCACTGCACCTTAGCAAATTCCAATTGCCGGACCAGTTTAGATTCTTTGTCGCGCAAATCGGCAGCTTTTTCGTACTGCTGATTTTTCACCGCCTGATTCTTCTGCTCTTTGAGCTCTTCTATCTTTTTCTCCAGCTCCTCGATATTCTCGGGAACATGGATATTCTTAAGGTGTACCCGCGCTCCAACTTCGTCGAGTACGTCAATCGCTTTGTCCGGCAAAAACCGGTCGCTGATGTAGCGGTCGCTGAGCTTGACACAAGCGCCGACTGCTTCTTCCGAATAATTCACATTATGGAATTCTTCGTACTTGGGCCGGATATTCTGCAGGATGTTCACGGCTTCTTCCGCGCTTGGCGGGTCGACCATCACTTTCTGGAAACGGCGGTCGAGTGCCCCGTCTTTCTCGATGTGCTGCCGGTATTCGTCCAGTGTGGAGGCACCGATGCACTGCAATTCGCCGCGAGCGAGCGCAGGTTTGAAAATATTGGAAGCATCCAAGGAACCCGTGGCGCCGCCGGCACCGACGATGGTGTGGATTTCGTCGATGAACAGGATCACATCCCGGGATTTCTCCAGCTCGTTCATGATCGCTTTCATGCGCTCCTCAAACTGGCCGCGGTATTTAGTACCCGCAACGAGTGCAGCCAGGTCGAGCATGACAATACGCTTGTTGAATAGCGTCCGGCTCACCTTTTTCTGCATGATGCGCAGGGCCAAGCCTTCGACGATAGCCGTTTTGCCAACCCCCGGCTCACCGATGAGGATAGGGTTGTTTTTCTTGCGGCGGCTCAATATCTGAGACACCCGCTCGATTTCGTTTTCCCGCCCGATGATCGGGTCGAGCTTATCTTCTTCCGCTAACTTGGTGATATCCCGGCCGAAATTGTCGAGCACGGGCGTGCGCGATTTGCTGGAACCTTTGCGCTGCTGGTAGCGGCCGCCGCCTTGCCCTTCGTCATCATCGTAAGGGTCATCCTGATCGGAAGGCGATTGCGCGTAAGGGTCCATAGTGCCGGAGAAATCTTGCTCTTGCCGGACGTACTCCAGTTCAGCTTTGTAGATGTCATAGTCGACGTCAAACTGATTAAGCATTTTGGAAGCCGGATTTTCTTTGTGTTTGAGAATGGAAAGCAACAGATGCTCAGGGCTGATTTCTTCACTCTTCAGCATTTTAGCTTCCAAGAAAGTCACCTTTAGCACCTTTTCTGCTTGCTTGTTGAGCGGCAAGTTGCCTACGTTGAGTGCGGTCTGGTTGCTGGGAATGCGCTGAACGCGCTCTTCTACGTCTTGCTGCAGGACAGCAGGGTTGACGTCGAGTGATTCCAATACCTTGACCGCCAAGCTATCCATTTCGGCCATGATCCCCAACAGTAGATGCTCGGTACCGATGTAGTCATGCCCCAGCCGGATGGCGGCGTCCCGGCTTCTGGAAATGACCTGTTTCACCTTGGGGGAAAAACGTTTATTATTCATATTGATTACTTATCTTGTGCTGTGTGTTACCCGTGAACAATATTAATGCTAATTATTCAGGAATACAAAAGTTCACTCTCAATAGTTGTATTGCCAAAAGAGCTTAACGACCTTCTAACATCCCTGACTGACGCTGCATAAACCAAAAAAATGATGCCAAAGTTTAACACCTGCAAATTTGTCGTGCGCGGGCAGCGGTTTTTGCCGTACATGCGCCCTTATAACACATGCCAACACGAGAGTGTTTATGGCCTGCGGCTTGAACATGGAAGCGCTTTCGCTATTATAATTAGGAAGACTGGCTGCTAATTGATATTTTTGCACTTGCTCGAAAACTAAAATGTTTCAAATCACTGTATGGAAGAAGATAAATTAAGGTTTACCATAAAAGCCGAGGAGCGCTATTCCGTTTTCAAAATCGAAAACGAGAACTTCAACTCCCAGATTGCACCGGAAGTAAAGTCGGAGCTGATCGTCCAATCCAATAAAGGCGTCAACAACTTGATCATAGACCTGTCCGATGTCAAGTACGTCGATTCGTCAGGCTTAAGCGCCATACTGACAGCCGACCGGCTCTGGAAAAAGCTCGGCACCTTTGTGCTGGCCGGCGCAGAGCAGCCTGCCGTCAAGAAATTGATGGGGATTTCACGCTTGGAATCCGTGTTGAATATTGTGCCGACCGTGAGTGAGGCGGTGGACTACATTTTCATGGAAGACATCGAGCGCGAGCTGAAAGACGAAGACCAGGAGCAAAGCTAGTAGCACACCTCCTACCAGAAGACAAAGGTGGTGCAGCGGAACAATCGTCGCTGTGCCATTTTTTATTTGTAACCTATGAAATTCGAATTGACATTACTGGGGACGAGCGGGGCGGTACCCGCTTACAGCCGGTTCCCAACCATGCAGGTACTCAATGTACAGGAAACCCTTTACATGATCGACTGCGGCGAGGGGGCACAGATGCGGTTTACAGACTATGGCATCCGCTGGGGGCGCTTAAAGCAGCTATTTATCAGCCACCTGCACGGCGACCAT
Source organism: Bacteroidota bacterium (assembly GCA_009908745.1). Taxonomy (GTDB): domain Bacteria; phylum Bacteroidota; class Bacteroidia; order Chitinophagales; family Saprospiraceae; genus Phaeodactylibacter. Next base: position 10,898 of record JAAAOU010000361.1, on the reverse strand, counting down.
TTCTACGGGCTGCCTGGCCTGATCAGCTCCATGGGGCTCAATGGAAGAAAAGAAGAACTGACCCTATTCGGCCCGGCAGCATTGGAAAGCATGATTAGGACCATGATGCCTTACATGACAAAGCTGTCGTTCGAGATCAAGTTCCAGCCTATCCCGCAAGACAGACACGAGTTAATATTCGAAGACCGGCGTGTACAGGTTTTTACGCTGCCACTACAGCACAGTATAGCTGCAGCGGGTTTTCTCTTTCGGGAACGCCAACGCCCCCGGAGTATGCGGGGGGAACTCATTGAGAAGTACGGCATCCCCTACCGGCAAATCCCGGCGATCAAAGCTGGTGCCGATTATGTGGCGGAGGACGGCAGCAACATCCCCAATGAATTACTCACCACTCCGCCCCCAAAGCCACGAACTTACGCCTACTGTTCGGATACCGTTTATTCCGAATCGTTGGTCCCGCTTGTACAAGGCGCAGACCTCCTGTACCATGAAGCTACCTTTTGCGAGCGGGAACGGCCGCAAGCCGAACGCACACAGCACTCGACCGCTATGGACGCAGCCCGGATAGCCCGGCAAGCCCAGGTTAGGCAGCTGGTGCTCGGGCATTATTCCTCCCGCTACAAATACTTGGACGTGCTATTGGCGGAAGCCTGCCAGCTGTTCCCAGATACCTTGCTGGGTTCCGACGGCGGCATGGTCAATGTGCCCTTACGCTAACTTCGACAGGTCGCGTATGAGAATGCTGCGGCGGTTGAAGTAAATCAGGTTAGACTTCCGCAAGTCATTCATTACAGAAGTAACTGTTTGCCGGGAAGTGCCCGTGATATTGGCAATGTCTTGTTGGGTCAGGCTGTGCTTGATCAAAGTTTCGTAACCAATTTGCTTGCCCCGCTGCTGGGCGGACTGCTTCAGGAAATCAATGATACGCTCCCGGGCGTCTTTGAAAATCAGCGACTCCAGGCGGCTCTCGGCCGATTGCAGCCGGCGGCCTATGAAGTTAAGAATACGCATAGAAAATTCGTGGTTCTCCTGCATCAGGGGGCGCAAATGAACGGTGCTAAGGCGCAACAGTTGGGTATTGTGGCTCAAGCTGGCGGCAAAATCATGCCGGTGGCGCTCTCCCGTCAAGCTGAGCTCCCCAAGCATGGCCATGGGGTGCAGTACGGTTTTGATTACCTCGCGGCCGTCATCTGCATAACAACCCACTTTTACGGTCCCTTTTATCAAAAAGTAAATACCGTCGGACGCATCGCCCATTTTATACACTTTCCGGTGCTTGCCCAGCTGCTGGACGTCAACATGCTCGGCCAGCTTTTCGAGGCGCTCGGCGCTTACGCCTTCAAATAATGGAAATACCTGCAAGATAGAAGCTATTTCAGTAGTGTCGGTTTTCATAAGGTGTACTTTTTGCTTTGTGATTTCTTTACGCTACAAAAGTGCACCGCCTGAAGCTCGAATAATAGTTTAATTATCAGTACTTGTTTTTCATTATTAAACACCAAACAACATCTTTAAATCTGATTATCAGATAGTTAAAACGATAAATTACGCATTATTGTATCCAACCTAACCTTTGCCAGTCCAAAAAACTTTTCTAAAAAATCACAAAGCCAGTTCTGCCGGCAACACAAACGAACCTGCAGCAACCCCTATCGCAATGTATACTGACACTGCTCCTTACATTTCCAGCCTTATGCCCCGCATTTGCCCTGTCACATTTACAAGCATAACTTACAGAAAAAGATATTGCAGCCTAGCATATTCTCGATAGTACGGTAAACGTGCAGCACTAAGGCGAAACACGTTTTACATACGACAACATTAAACGAATATGCACTCTATTTACAGTCTTATGCTGCTGTGCCTGCTTTGCTATGCGCTCAAAGCTCCTGCACAGTGCACACAAACTCCCGTTGGGATAACCGCTGCTGCTGAAAAAAGCGACCTCATCGTCGAGGGGCAGGTAGTGCGCTCCAAAGCCTTTTACAGCCCGTACGATGGCCTGATTTACACCCGCCACGAACTAAAGGTCTCCAAGGCTTTCAAAGGAGCCCCTTCCCGCCGTCTTTTCTTGCTGACGCTCGGCGGCATGCTTGAGCAAGAGGCACTCCAAGTTCACCCCTCCTTGCAAATTGGCAACGGGCAATCCGGTATTTTTTTCCTCTCCGTTTACAACGGTCAAAACCTTGAGTTGCAAAACACGCTGCGGCCGGCAGTGGGCCCGGCTTCCTTGATCCGCTACGCGCCTGTCGGCCAAATGGCTTATGGGTTTGGGCAAGTGTTTGATAACCGCAAACAACTCCACCGCAAACTGGAAAAACTAAGCGGGCAAGGCAAGGTTGAAATTGGGGAACAGCCGACCCAACCAGTATTGCCTAAAAGAAGCAGCATGACCATCGAGCATTTGTCCCCTGCCAACCTGAGAGCCGGCACCGAGGACACCCTGCTGATAGCCGGCGGGGGATTTGGCAACACCGCCGGCTTCATCCTTTTCCCTAATGCCGATAGCGGCGGAAGTGGCTACACCAGCACTTCCCCCTCACACCTCATTTCCTGGACGGACACCCTGATCCAAACCCAGCTGCCGCACCGCGCCGGAACCGGCAAAATACTGCTGGTCAGCGCGGCGGGGTTTGCGTTCAGCCAGCAATCCTTGACCGTGGACTTTGCTTTCCGCAACTTGCTCAGTTCAGGCGAATGGCACCGGCCGCGGCTAGTGGACGAAGGGCCAGATGATGGGGGCTACCGCTTTCTGTTGCCGGCTTATGTAGCGGGAAGCGAATGGACTTTCTACGAAAAGAAAAAAAGCATGCAAGCCCTGCAAGCCGCAGCAAAAACTTGGCAGCAAGAAACACAGATACCTTTCTATATAGGTGCCGATTGCCCGCTGCCCGATACGCTCACTCCCCGGCCCGCACAGGACAGTATCAACCTTATCAGCTTCGATAGCGAAGGCTGGTCATTAGCAGAGGAAATTTCCCCGCAGGTACTTGCTGCTGCCTTCACCCGCTACGCCCGATGTTCCTCTACTGAGTGGGAAGTCACGGACATCGACATATTGCTGCGCCGGGGCGGAGAAGGCGGTGTGCCCTGGTCTTTTGAAGAGGAAGGACCGGCTGCAGGCAGCTATGATTTCCAGACCGTTCTTTCTCACGAAATCGGCCATGCTTTGCTGCTCAACCATGTCATCTCCGAGGATGCCCTCATGCATTATGCGGTGGGTGCGGGACAAATGCGCCGGGAACTTAGCGAAAACAGCGATATCGCTGGCGGTTTGTACGCCATGGACCTAAGCTTGGATTATCTTCCCCCGGTGGACAATTGCTGGCCCGCTGAGCACTTTGACCGAGAGCGTCAGCTTGCCCCCTATGCAGACAGCCTCAACTGCCAAGATAGCTTGCCGGCGGCAGCGGCATTGGCCGGTGCGGTTCAACGCTCCGCCCGCTCAACAAAAGGCATGCTTATGCAGGTATTCCCCAACCCGCTGCCCGGCCAACAGCAGTTGCAACTTAACATCACTGCGGAAACAGCCGCCACTCTAGAGCTGCGTTGCTTTGCAGTCGACGGCCGATTGTTGGCAGAGCAGCGGATTGAGCTGGAGGCCGGTCCTAACGCCAGCCGATGGCAACTGCCGGGACTGCCAGCCGGCCTGTACTTCATTACTACGCAGTACCAGGGGCATACTTATACCGAGCGCCTCGTCGTACAGCCCTAGAAGATTTCGATTCCCTTTTACGCTAGCCCCCGCAATTGGCAAATGCCAGCCGGGGGCTTTTTTCTTGCACAGCCTGCCAAAAGCCGCTATTTTGAGGCAGAATACAGGATCATGCAGGCAGCACGCAAGATTATCCACATCGACATGGATGCCTTTTACGCATCTGTAGAGCAGCGGGACTACCCGGAACTGCAGGGCAAGCCCGTGGCAGTGGGCGGGTCGAGCATGCGCGGCGTGGTGGCGTCAGCCAGCTATGAGGCCCGCCAATATGGGGTGCGTTCGGCCATGCCCAGCGTAACGGCAAAGCGGCTTTGCCCCCAGCTTGTCTTCGTCAAGTCCCGCTTTGACGTCTACCGGGAGGTTTCCCGCCAAATCCGTGCCATCTTTCAAGAGTATACCGACCTGGTGGAGCCGCTCTCGCTCGATGAAGCTTACCTCGACGTCACCGAACCCAAGAAAGGGCCGCAATCGGCCACCCTGATCGCTGCTGCCATTCGCGAACGGATAGAAAAAGAGACCGGGCTCACCGCTTCCGCGGGCATATCTTTCAATAAGTTTCTTGCCAAAGTAGCCTCCGACATCAACAAGCCCAATGGCATGAAGGTCATCCCGCCGGAAGAGGCCCTCGCCTTCCTTGAAGAGCTGGACGTCAAAGCCTTCCACGGTATCGGCAAGGTCACCGCTGAGAAGATGCGCCGCATGGGCATTTTCAAAGGCAAAGACCTGAAGCGGTACTCGGAAATAGAACTGGTACAGCGCTTCGGGAAAGTTGGCCGGCACTACTACCGCATCGTGCGCGCGGACGACCAACGGCCGGTCAACCCCAACCGCATCCGCAAGTCGATCGGGGCGGAGCGCACTTACCGGGAAAACATCGGCACGACCAAAGCCATGCAGGAAAAACTAGCCTACCTCTGCGAAGTCGTTTTTCGTTACATGGACAAATCTGACAACTATGGCCGCACTGTAACGTTAAAAGCCAAAATGCCGGATTTCAGGATACTGACCCGCAGCCGTACGTTCGCCAGCGAGGTTCGGTCGCTAGAAGAATTGACGTCAATCGTTTATGAACTACTGGACGACAACCGGCAGGATATCCCGCAGGTCCGGCTGCTCGGCGTCTCCGTATCGAACTTGATGAAAGAACAGGGAGCAGAGGGCATTCAGCTGGAATTTGACTTCGACCCGCGGGCACACACCATAAAAGAAGAAGAATAACCGTATGGAGTTAGTAATATTTGATGTAGACGGCACACTCGTATACTCTGAACGCCGGGACAGCCAATGCTTTGCGCAAGCCTACGAGCAACTGTACGGCCGCCCCTTCCCCACCCTAGACTGGCACCAATTCCCGCACGTTACCGACACCACTATATTTGACACCGTCATCCGGCAGCACTTTGACCGCAGCCATGACCCGGCAGAAGTGCAGCCGTTTCAAGAACTATATATGTCGCTGCTGCGCAAAAAGCGGCAGTCGCAGCCCCACCTGTTTTGCGAAGTACCAGGTGCCAAAGCTGCGGTAGAGCGGCTCGACCAAAAAGAAGACCGGCTGATCGGCATCGGCACCGGCGGCTGGCAGCAGCCTGCTGCCCTCAAGCTGCAGCACGTCGGCATCGAAATCGACCAACGGCTGTTCAGCGGCGCGGACGGCAAAGTCAACCGGGAAGCCATCCTGCAGCAGACTATCGACCGGGCAGCGGACATCAACGGTGCCCCTGTAACCCGGGTCGTCTACATCGGGGACGCGGTGTGGGATGTGCGCACTACCCGCAACATGCAAATTGATTTTGTGGGCATACGCCGAAGGGGCGATCTGGAAAAGCTCCACCACGCCGGCGCCGAGGAAGTCATCCAAGATTACCAAGACACCGAGCGGTTCGAAAGCGCCATCGCCCGGGCGCGCCCGCCAAAAGAAATTTCTTAACGCCCCATCACCTGATTTTGCTGGGCTTCTCAACTTTTTCTGCCTGGCTGGAACAAAAAAAGATAGCAACACGTTTTGGTTTTCAGTATAAAGGCTCCTATATTTGCAACGCCTTACGAAAAAGGGCGGTCAAAATGCCTTTTTTTCGACTCCGTAGCTCAGTTGGCTAGAGCATCTGACTTTTAATCAGAGGGTCCTGGGTTCGAGCCCCAGCGGAGTCACTTTTCAAAAGCCTTCGGATTTATTTCCGAGGGCTTTTTCATTTTATCCCACCGTTTGGCGTAGGTTTTACCTACGACGCCACATTATCAAAACAATATTGGGCGGACAAGCGCCGTAGCTGAAAGCTACAACGAGCGCGATGAAGCCTGTCCCGTTGACCGACTGCTCCAACAACCGCTTAAAACGGGAAGCCCCAGCGGAGTCACTCTTCAAAAGCCTTCGGATTCATTTCCGAGGGCTTTTTCATTTTATCTCCCGTCAGGCAGAGTCGCATGTTTGCCCGCTAGTAGCAGCTTGCAGCTACGATATTCAAAGCAGCCACAAGAAATACCCGCCTAATAACCCTAGCGCTCATCTGCCCTTGCCCATCCCGCGCCAAATCCCTAACTTTAGCCCCAACAATAACTGGTACACATGCTCAGAACGATCGCTTTTCTATGGTGCAGCCTCTTGGCCACGACCGCTTTTGCCCAATCGGCACCCCTCCCCAAGTCCAACATCTACCTCTTCAAGGTAGAGCAAAACGACGAAGGCACCCTTTCTTTCCTGCAACCCCGCTTCCTGACAGCCTTCAACCCCAACGGCTACAACAACACCCCTTCCTTCTTCAGCGACACGGAGCTGTACATCTCTTCAAAGGAGCCTAATGCCGTGCAGGCCGACCTTTACAAGCTTGATCTAGAGCACGAAACCAAGCTACAGGTCACCGCTACGCCCGAGACTGAACTGGCCCCGGAGCGCATGCCAGGCTTTTACAATTTCTCCGCTGTGCGTATCGAGAAAGACGGCCGGAATGAGGTCTTCCGGCTGTGGCAGTTTCCGGTGGACCAGCTGACCAACGGCAAACCGGTGTTCAAGTACCTCAAAGGCATTAAAGAATACCTGTGGCTGAACAGCCAGGAAATCATCGTCTACAAAGAAGACGAAGAAGGCCTGAGCGAGATCGCTATTGTCAATACTAACAACGACAAAGTGGAAACAGTCGCCACCAACGTCGGCCGCTGTATGCTGCGCCTGCCCAACGGCAACCTGGCCTACGTGCAGAAAAGCCGCTACGACAACTGGCAAATCATGCAGAAAAACCTCTACCGCCGCCGTGAGGCTTCCCGCCCGCTCGTGGAGACGCTGCCGGGTGCCGAGCACTTCGCCGCGCTGCCCGATGGCACCCTGCTGATGGGCAAAGGGAGCAAGATTTACCGCTACAACAGCAAAATGGGGGACGAAAACTGGCAAGAAGCAGCCGACTTGCGCTTCTACGAAATCCAGAATATCTCCCGTATTGTGGTAAACCCCAACTTCCTCGTGGCAGTGGTGGCAGACTAAATATTGTACCTTGAAAAGGGATTTTTTATATCTTTAAATGGTATAAAGACCCTACAGTTATGCTTGGTAGCCCGTATTTCCATGTTGTGCCCATGCTTGTTTACAGGCTGTCATCAGCCCAAGTTTCCTTATTGATGCTCATTTGCGGGCTAGCCCCGGTATTCAGCAACGGGCAGGAAGTGACGGACAGCACTGGTTTCAAACCGCCTGCCTCCACCTACACCCGCTACCCCGCCGCAGAATCTACAGGCGCCATAAGCACCATTGGCCAAAACGATTTCAACCAAGGGTATATCGCCGACCCCACACAGCTCATACCAGGAAAGCTGGCGGGCGTGCAAGTCTACAACCGAGGCGGCAACCCTAATACGGCAAGCCTCATGCGCGTACGCGGGCTTTCCGCCTACGCACAGCGCCAACCCTTGTTTATCGTCGATGGTTTGGCGGGAGCCTCCCTTGACAATCTCGACCCAAACGACATAGCCGAAATCTCGGTACTTAGAGACGGATCGGCACAGGCGCTGTACGGTATGCGCGCCTCCAACGGCGTTGTGCTGATACGCACCCAAAACGCAGCTTCAGCCCATCGCCCCCTGAGCGTTCAGTATACGGGGCAGCTGGCCGTAGCTACCCCCTACGACGGTATCCCTGTCATGGACGCACCGGCCTTTCGGGAAGCGGGCGGATTAGACTTGGGGAGTGCCACCGATTGGCAGGAAGAAATCGTGCGCAACGGGCTAAGTCAGAACCACGGTTTGGCCCTGCAGGGTAAGCTGCCCAACAGCAATACCCGTTACCGGATTTCCGGCAACTACCGGCAAGCTGAGGGGGTGCTGCGCCATTCGGGCTTTGACCAAACCAACGTAAGGGCGCATGTCAGCAGCGACTTTGGGCTAGACCGCCTATCTTGGCAATTATCTACGGCTTACGCCAACCGCAACAGTCAGCTCGGCCTTCCGGAAGCCTTTGGTTTTGCCAGTTTATACAACCCTACAGCCCCGGTATTCTCCACAAAGGCGCCGTTTGCTTACAATACCGAGCAGTACGGCGGTTATTTCGAATTGCTCGGCTTACTCCAAGGCTTCAACCCCAGGGCTATGGTAGAGCTGAACGAGCGCGACCGGCAACGGCAAACCTTCAATGCGAGCAGCCTGCTGTCTTACGCCCTCAACGACCGATTGGATGTGAATTTCCGCTACGGCTACCAAAACCAGTCTGAAAACTTCCGGGCCTTCTACTCCCCGGAGTCGCTCTATTTCGGCAATGCTTTTGGCTTGAGGGCACCCAAGGGCAGGGCGGACCTTTACGACGAAGACGAGTCGCTTGCGCTGTATGAGTTCTTTGCCAACCTTCGCATCCCCTTTGGCGAATCCCAGCTGTCGGCCATGGTAGGCAGTTCCTACTCCGATATACAGCACGATGACCGTACCTTGTCGTTGCTGGGTATCGACAACAATAACCGCCTGGGTGCTGAGAACATCGGCGACTTTTCAGATTGGCTGGGCGAAGACACGGCCGTCAGAGACAGTTTGTTCAACGGGTGGCGCCACCAGCTGATGGCTTACTTCGGCCAAGCACACCTTAATATCAAGGACCGCTACTTTTTCGACCTTTCCCTGCGGTACGAAGGCTCTAGCCGCTTGGGCGAAAACAGTCAGTGGGGATGGTTCCCCGCCTTGGGGGCTGGCGTAGATTTTGCGCATCATTTCCCAAAGGTAGACCAGCTCAAATTCCGGCTGGGGTACGGGCTTACCGGGGCGCTTCCCGACCGTGCGGGCCTAGCCAAAGAACGCATCGAGACCATCATCGATGAAAACGGCGAGGTTGGACAAACCACTATGCGCTACAGCAATCCCGACCTAAAGTGGGAAGCGAAGAGCGAAATCAACCTAGGGGTCGATCTGCAAATGGGTGCACTCAGCGCCTTCGCCAATTGGTACCAGCGGGACATAAGCGACTGGGTTATTTTGGATGACGAGCCGCGCTTCGGTGGCAGTACGCTGTACGTCAACGCCAACGCCCTGCAAGCAAGTGGCATTGAACTGGGCATAGACCTCAATCTAGTGGCCTCCAATAGGCTCAGCTACAACACTGGCCTACGGCTAAGCACTTACCAAGTCGAATACGCCGAACTGAGACGGGAACTCGTTTTCTTGTCCACCTCCTGCTGCGCCCAGCCAGAACCGCTTATCATGCTTAAAGAAGGAGAACAAGTTGGCGACCTACAAGGCCCTACTTTCTCCGGGGAAGTGGATGCGGAAGGCGACCAGGTATTCACAGACTTGAACGGAGACGGGCAAATCAACACCGCCGCCGATCAAATCTTCAGCCCAGAAAGCGATCTGGCTGTACTGGGCAATGGCCTGCCTGACATGGAGCTGGGCTGGTGGCATCAGTTGCGTTACGGCCAGTGGGAACTGCAGGCTTTTTTCCGGGCTACCCTAGGGCACAGCCTCGTCAACCGGCCCCGGCAGCTTTGGGAGCCCCGCAGCCCGTACGCTACCGCTTCGCCTTACAATTTTGTCAATACGGACTTAGCCATTGAGGAACTGCGGTCTTACCAGTATTCCTCCTTGTACGTGGAGCAGGCGGACTTTCTCAAGCTGGACTACCTCAGCCTGTCGCGCCGCTTTGCGTTTAAGAACAAGTCCCAGCAACCCATCACGCTGTCGCTTACCCTGCAAAACCTGCTGCTGGCCAGCCGCTACAGCGGAACCGACCCCGAGCCGGCTTTAGAAAACCGGCCCGCTACCCTGCTGAGCGACCCGTTCAACCCACGCGCCCCGGACCCCTTGAGCCCGGGTATCGACCGCATGATCAATTACCGGCCGGCGGTATCGGTAGTGTTTGGGGTGAGGGCGGTTTTTTGATCCTGCGCTTTCCTAGTGCACCTTGTATTGTCATAAATAATTAGAATGCGTAACATATTCGCAGGCTGCTAACGCGAAAGTGCAGCCCCCCATAAACTGGCAAGCTTCGGTGTTGAGGATACTCCCCCATTGTGCGCCGTAGTGTAACGGAGGTGCATTTAATTCCCCTCCGCGAGAGGGGACAAGCGCTACTCTAAATTGCTAGGAGGTTGCTTAAGTACTGGCCTCCATTCTCATTCAGGCTGGTGCAGGATGCTACATTGAGTGCAGTGCCCACAGTCGTACCGCAACACCCTGTAATCACTACCAGCAAAGCAGCCCAACGCAACGCTCAACCGGCATTGTATGGTTTAGCGGAGGAAGGCCTCGAATGGCGTCAAATCTGCGAAAACGAAGTTTTTGCAGGTTTGAAACTGTACACTGATTGAGCCAAAACTGCAGCTAAGCTGAAAGAACTAAAGCCACACAATCGTCGCAATCTAGACTGAAATACTGCACATTAAGGCGAGTTTGTACAGTTTAGCCATTCGAGGCCTTCCGCAGCGTGAAGAACCATACACGGCCTTGATTTTTTGTTACTTTTGCATCAAGGCAAAAGTAAATGTAAATAAGACGCTTTTAATCATTCACCCATCAAGCAACGCACGGCTGGGAAGGCGGAGGCGGGAGAATCAAACACGCCTTCGTTACTACGGTGTGCAGTGAAAGGGGGAATTCCATAGAGCAATCCCTGAAATAGAATGCGTAACATATTCGCAGGCTGCTAACGCGAAAGTGCAGCCCCCCATAAACTGGCAAGCCTCAAGAGCTTTGCAGCAAAGTTGTAAGCAGCATTTCCCCA
>JAAAOU010000398.1 GCA_009908745.1 Bacteroidota bacterium | reverse complement strand
TCCGACTTCCAAATTCCGATTTCCAAATCCCCACTTCCCACCACGATTTCCACATCTCCAAATGCCTAATGCACTACCGGCCAGAGCAACAGGCCCTGCAAATCAGCATGCATATTTTCCTAGATGACTTGGAGCTCGCCCTGCGAGAGCGGGGGCACGATAAGCTCTACCTCTGCACCAAAAAGGAGGCCGCGGGGGCCAACGAGCTAGTAGAAGCCTACCTGCGCGACGAGTTTCAGCTGACGCTAAACGGCGAGTTGCGGGATTTCAACTTTGTAGGCAAAGAAATATCCGATGACCTAGCTGCCGTGTGGTGCTACCTGGAAATCACAGACCTGCCCCGGCTCGAAAGCCTCGAATTACGCTACAGCATCCTCATGGATACCTACGACGATCAGAAAAACCTAGCGAGCTTGGAACGGCCAGGCGAAGAAGTGGGTACTTTGCTTTTTCAAAAAGGCAATGCGGTTAAAAAGGCCACCTTCTAAAAATACCACCAAGCGATCAGCAAACTGGCCAGCAGCCAAAACGACAAATTGAGCCCTGCCCCCACCCGGAAAAAATCTCGAAAACGGTAGTCTCCCGCGCTGTACACCATGGTATTGGTCTGGTAGCCAATAGGGGTCATGAAGCTGGCCGAAGCCGCAATCGTCACCGCCACCAAGAAAGGGGTAGGGGCCAGTTCCATCCGTTCGGCAGTAGCGATAGCGATGGGGGCGAGCAAAGCAGCCGTAGCGTTATTCGACATCAGTTCCGTCAGCAGTGAAGTCGTCAGGTACAAACCGGATACTACCGCCACCGGCCCCCAAGGGCCTAGATAGTCGACCAAGCCCCCCGCGATGCTGACGTCCAATCCGGTATTCCCCATAGCCGCGCCCATACTCAGGGCGCCTGCCAGCAGAAATACGATCTTCCAGTTGATCGCCTCGTACACTTCCTTCATATTCAGACATCCCATAAGCACTAATGCTAACACCCCCAAAATAGTAGCTACCATGATCGGCAGCAGCCCGAAGGTGGCGCTGATCACCACAAAAGCAATGACCCCCATGACCAGTGCGAACTGCCGCCGGTTGAAATCGGTGAGCTGGTCTTCGGAGAGCAACACAAAGGGGGCTTCTGGCGTCGACTCCATCTGCTTGAGGTTGGAAATGTAATGCTGCTTTACCTCCGCAAGGATGACATCCCCCGGCACTAGCGGCACTTGGTACAGGTGGTCGTGCAGTACTTCATTGCGGTGGCGGATGGCCAGCGGTATGGCCCGGTAGGTACGGCGGAAATCAAGGCTTTTCAAGGTGCGGTTACTGAACGTAGAGCCTGCAGTGACCACCAGCTCCACCAACGCGGTGTTTTTCTCCCCCAGGAAATTGTCGCCCACTTTCAAGGTATTGTCCGCGATGACTTTCACCCGTTCTTTCAGTGCCTTGACCTTTTGCACGTCGCAGCGCACCTTAAGCAAGTCGCCTTCCTGCAGCGTGAAATCGCCCGGCGGCAAGGTATACCGCTGCTCCTTACGCATCACCTCGATGATATCCATCTCCAGTTCTTTGACCAGCGCCGAATCCATAATGCGCTGCCCCGATAGCTCGTTGCCGGGCAGCAGCTCCAGCTCTGTCAGATAGTCCCTCATGCCAAAACGCTCGCTCAGGCTTTTGTCGCGCTGCCGGTTGGGCAGTATCTTTAAACCCACGAGCAGCATGTACCCCATACCCGCCAGTAGCAGCGGCAGCCCCACCGGCGCCAGCTGAAACATGCTGAAGCCGTCCAGGCCGTGGGCCTCCGCAATGCCGCTTACCAAGATATTGGTGGAGGTCCCGATCAAGGTGCACATGCCCCCCATGATGGAAGCGTAGGAAAGCGGGATCAGCATTTTGCTGGGCGGCTGGCCGGAAGCGTAGGCGATTTGGATGACCACCGGGATGAATACCGCTACCACCGGCGTATTATTGACGAAGGCGGAGATCAAGGCCATCAGCAGCATCATCAGCGATACACCGGCGTAGTAGTTTTTGCGGAACACCCCGGACAATTGGTGGGCAACCGATTGCAAAGCCCCGGTTTTCAGCAAAGCCGCGCTGAGCACAAACATGAAAGCCACGGTGATGGTCGCCGGGTTGCTGAAGCCAGCCACCCCCTGCTGCGGGGAAATGACGCCGGTGACCACCAGGCTGATCATGATGAGCATAGCCACGAGGTCCACTGATAGCGCCTCCGTCGCAAACAAAACGACGGCGGCCAAGATGACGACAATGGTGATGATTGCTGCTGTAGCCATAGGTATGTATGCAGTTTGGCAAAGAAAGGCAAGTCTGCGCTGTTTTCCTACCGCATCAATAGGTATTTTGTGTGGTGGGTGGAAGCAACCCCGCTTCCATTCCTGCGTTATTATGCAAAAGTAGTTTTATGAACCGATTGCTCAAAAAGCTTTTCATACTGCCGATCCGCTTTTACCAGTTGGCCATCTCCCCGCTCTTGGGGCCAAAATGCCGATTTTCGCCTACTTGCTCACACTACATGGTAGAAGCGATTCAGGAATGGGGGGCGCTCAAAGGGCTATGGATGGGGCTACGCCGCTTGTTCAAATGCCATCCGTGGGGCCCGCACGGCTACGATCCGGTTCCGAAAAACCCTAATAATAAATAACAACACTATGCTTAGACGGCCAAGACGCAACCGCCGCAACGCTGCTATCCGCGGGATGGCAGAAGAGGTCCAACTTTCGCCCCGCCACCTCATACAGCCCATTTTCTTGGTAGAAGGGGAGGGGCAGCGCGAGGAAATCCCGTCGCTGCCCGGGTCCTTCCGGCTTTCCGCTGACGAGGCGCTTAAAGAGGTAGAAAACTGTCTGGAGCTGGGGCTCTTTAACTTCATCATGTTCCCCAAAATCCCGGAGTCGCACAAGGACAAACGCGGCAACTACAGTTTTGCAGACGAGAACTTCTACCTGCAGGCCGCCCGGCAGTTAAAAGAACGGTTTTCCGAGATTTGCCTCATCAGCGACGTGGCGCTTGACCCTTACAGCGTGGACGGGCACGACGGCGTGGTCTACGACGGCAAAATCCTGAACGACGAAACCCTGCACGTCCTCCAAAAAATGGGGGTTGCCCAGGCCCAGGCTGGCTTTGACCTGCTCGGCCCTTCCGATATGATGGACGGCCGGGTGGAAGCACTGCGCATTGCTCTGGACGAAAACGGCTACACCGATACCGGCATCATGTCTTACACGGCCAAGTACGCCAGCGCATTCTACGGGCCCTTCCGCGATGCCCTCGACAGTGCGCCGGTGGAGGACGACGACATCCCCAAAGACAAGAAAACCTACCAGATGAACCCCGCCAACCGCCGGGAAGCCATACTGGAAGGCGAATTGGACACGGTAGAAGGCGCGGACTTCCTTATGGTGAAGCCGGCCCTGCACTACCTCGATGTGATTTTGAGCATGAAACAGCACTTTGAGCTGCCCATTGCGGCCTACCATGTCAGCGGGGAGTGCGCTATGCTCATGGCCGCCTGCCAGAACGGCTGGCTGGATTACGAGACCGCCATGCCGGAGACGCTGCTCAGCTTGCACCGGGCGGGGGCCGACGCCATTATCACTTACTTTGCCAAGGATTTTGCCCGGCGCTACGCGGAAGGGAAGGTTTAAAACAGCCTAGGGTCCGGCCACCGGAAAGTGTAGTTCAGTGCCGCTTTCACGCGCTCATTGCTAACGATTTTGTAGGATAAGTCGGCGTTCGCCACAAAAGTGGGCGGCTCCAGCACCTCTTTTTCAGCCTGCGCGGTGTAGAATGCCGCCCGGGTAGGGTGCTCGTCGGCTACCACGTTAAAAGTATGGCCCCAAGCATCCTGCTCGATCACTGCCTCGATCACGCCTATACAGTCATCGCGGTGGACTAGGTTGACAGGAGCCTCTCCGTTAGGAACATCCTTCTTACCCGCCAAGAAGCGGCCAGGCTTGCGTTCTCCCCCGATCAGCCCCCCAAGCCGCAGCACCGTTATCTCCAAAGATTGCTGCAAGCCGAGAAAGCGTTCGATGATGTCCAAGGCTTTCCCGGAGGCCGTGCTGGGGGCTAGGGGCGTATCCTCATCAACCGTGCTGTTCTCGTTGCCGTACACGCCGGTGGAGCTGATGAAGAGCAGCTTCTGTACCGGGCTTTGGCTGACCTCGTTCAGTACGGCTTTGACTTTGCGGGGGTAGTTTTCCTCCACGGCCGGGTCACGCCTGCCACGGGGTGGTATATTGAGGACGAGCAGGTCGGCGTTGAAAAATTCCGTCTTCTCCGCCGCTTGCACCTCGTCCTTCACTGTGAGCAAAAATGGCTTAATACCGGCTGCTTTGATAAGTTCAAGCTTTTCCGGGCTAGTTGTAGACCCCTTGACAGCATAGCCCGATTGGGCCAGCACTTTGCCTAGAGGCAAGCCTAGCCAACCGCAGCCTAATATAGATATGGTGTATGGCATGATGAATGGTTAATGCATATGTTAATCTGGTATCCCAACAGTGGGATTACGTGCCTATTCATTACTTTAGCAAAGTACAAAATTACTCAACCGTTTAGCCATGGCTTACCGCAACAGTTTATTATTTGCTCTCTTTTTGGCGCTATCAGGCTGCGCAACTATCGTTAGCAAATCCAGTTACCCGATTGCGATCAAGACGGTTCCCGCTGATGCCAACTTCACTATCTTCGATAGCCGGGGCCGAAGCGTGCTCAGCGGCAAAACGCCCTCCGTCATAAACTTGGAGGCCGGGGAATCCTTCTTCCGCCGCGGCCGCTATACCATTTTGTTCGAGCGCGAGGGCTACGAAGGTGATGTCTTTCCCGTGCACGCCCGGCTCGACAGCTGGTACTTCGGCAATATCGTTTTCGGAGGCCTGATCGGTATGCTGATCATAGACCCCGCTACCGGTGCCATGTATACCATAGATACTAAATTGGTGAGCGTTGCTTTACGAGAGCAGCAGCCAGCAACTACCAGTATCGATATCCGGACACTCCAACAGCTGCCAGTTTATATGCACCCTTTCCTGCAAGAAGTCCAGCCTGGCAAGTAGCCGTCAATCCAGCAATTGGCTGGTCCAAATAGTAACCGCTTGCTCCCCGTAGTTCACCACCACGGGCAAGTCGGCGTGGGAAACCGCGTTGGCCAGCACGCCTGCCTCGTCAAACCCTTTGAACAGGAAAAACTCCAGGCGGTCGTCCCAACTCGCGTAATAGTTCAGGTACTGCTCCGTCGTTTCCCGCACATGGTCGAAGGTAAACCAGTTGTCCGCATCAAACTGGTAGAACCAAAATGCAAAAGCATAGCTGCCGAAGTGGGGGTCCGGGAAATGCTCGATGTAAGTCCGTTTGATCAGTTCGCCGGCCAGCTCAGCGGCGGTACTGTTGCCAAATCTTTCCGTACCAAACTGTTGCACTTGGCTGGCGATAAAGTCGACAAAATTGCAGCGGATGTCCACGATATCCGAAAAAGCGGTTCGGTCTTCAAAGTTAGCGGAGAAGTTATCCAGTTCCCAGTTGCCGGGCAGCACTTCTTCTGCCATTTTTTCCCGGAAAAACTCTGCGGCCGGCACATCCATCGCATCCCGCAGGGTCTGCAATTGATCATCGCTCAGCAACTCCACGTCCTTGATGTTGGAAAACGCCCGCCGGGCTTGTTCGTCCCGGTGCTTGAGCAGCGCTTCGGCCGTGGATTTGGGCAAGCCCTCTATGCGGCGCCCTTGCCGATAGTGCTTGGGGTAGGTCAGCTCCTCTGGGTTGGTCGCGCGGTTGAGCAGGTGGAGGACACGCTGATCCAGTTGTTCTTTCGTACGGCTCATAGCAATTGGTTTTGTGCGTGAAAGATAAGGAATGTGGCGAGACTATTATTGCCGCGCCCATTTTTTCAGTTGCCGTTGGTAGGCAAACAGCTTTAGGAACTCCCGTGCGGTAGTGGGGTGCGAAAGGTAGGGGATGCCGCGGCGGTGGTTGGCTTGGGCTATACGGTAGATGAGGCTCCAATGCCGGGCGATTGCCCGCAGCGCTGACCCATAGCTGCCCCGTTGCGGGTCGTAAATGTGCGTCGGTTCCGAGCATACGCCGTTGATTTCAATAATACGCAGGCCTTCGCCGCTTTCCAGCGCGTCCAAGCTACGGCACTTGAGATCAAAACGCCCGTAGAAAAAGCCGT
>JAAAOU010000255.1 GCA_009908745.1 Bacteroidota bacterium | reverse complement strand
AGGTGATCAACGCCCAGACTTTGCCCATTCCGGAAGGGGTGAAGTTCTTGTACAAACACCTGCTCGACAACCAGCAAATTGTGGATGTGACGGGTTTCAACCACAACCTGCTGCACATTTTCTCCAAGGAAGTGCTGCGCATGCTGCAAAACGGCGAGGACGGCTGGGA
The DNA here is from genome assembly GCA_009908745.1 of Bacteroidota bacterium. GTDB lineage: Bacteria > Bacteroidota > Bacteroidia > Chitinophagales > Saprospiraceae > Phaeodactylibacter. Next base: position 6,013 of record JAAAOU010000255.1, on the reverse strand, counting down.
GCGTATGGTCCCCTCGCAGGTGGCCAATTTGATTAAAGAAAAATACCTGTTTGGCTACCCGGCTGAGCAGATCGAATTTAACTATTAAGCTCATGCCAAGATTCAACATCCCACTCATCGCCGCTTTGGTGGCTTTTGCGCTTTGCGGCGCTTGCCAGTCGTCGGGCGGTGATGCCCAACATTCCGATTCCCCGGCTGAAAAAAGCACGAATGTCCCCGATGCGCCGCCCGCTATGACGCTGGCCGAGCAAGCCCGGGAAGCGGGGTTTGATGCCGATTACATCATGGGCAAATTCAATCCCGCCGAACATCCCGATTTCGTAGTTGTAGACCAGCAGTACGCGGACCGCGGCGGGCTGTACCTGCGCCAAGAGGTGTACGACGCTTTCTTGAAAATGCGGGCAGCAGCGGCCAAGGAAGGCCTGACTATGACCATACGTTCTGCCACGCGCAATTTCGACTACCAGAAAGGCATCTGGGAACGCAAATGGACCGGTGCGCGCAAGCTGTCTAGCGGTGCGGATGCCGCCCAAGCTTTCCCCGATCCTAAGGCACGAGCCTTGGAGATTCTGAAATACAGCTCCATGCCCGGCACCTCCCGCCACCACTGGGGGACCGACTTGGACCTCAATGCTTTCAATAACGCATACTTTGAAACCGGCCCCGGGCAGCAGCTGTACGCCTGGATGCAAGCCCACGCCGCCGAGTACGGCTTTTGCCAGCCTTACAGCCCCAAGGGGGAGGAACGCCCCCACGGCTACAACGAGGAAAAATGGCACTGGTCCTACTTGCCCACCGCCCAACCGCTGACCGCCCTGGCCCGGGAGTCGCTGTCCAACGGGGATATCGAAGGCTTCAAAGGGGCGGACGTGGCCGGGGAGATTGACGTGGTAAGGAAATATGTGCTGGGGATTAATCCGGGGTGTATGCCTTGATTCCCCAACTGAATTATGTACCATGGAAAAGCGAAAGGCCCTTATTTCACCCTTTGGAGGCTATCAGGCAGGTTGCCCATTGGGATGGAATGCCAGTTGTTGCCATCATTTAAGATTGCAGCTTGGGAGGAGAAAAAAGATACTCGCTTTAGCAGTCTTTTCTCGTTTTTGAAAGTGTACTTTTCAACCCTTTCAGGATTCGCTCTGCTAATACAGTAGAGCAAGCGGTCTGAACCGCCAATCAGGAATAAATAGCTGGGGGTGCTAGCGACTCGGCTAGGCGTCCCCGCAGTCTTTACTTTCCATATAATCTGCCCGTTATTAGCAGACATACCGTACAGATACTCGTTTTCGCAAGCTGCTAATAAGGTGTCTCCAATCATATTTAACCGGGAAGTAAGCAAACCTTTAGGAAGCCTTCTTCGCCAGTTTTCTTGGCTCTTGATGATGTTATAACGCACTATCTCTTTGTCCACTATCCAGTAAGAAGCGCCATCTTTTATCAGCGGAGGAAGTGCCGCTCCAGCCCCTCTTGTATTATCCGCTGCAATTTTGTGCTTGGTAGCACGATCTGCGCCGCCCTTTTTCCAAGTGAGAATATAGCTGTTCGTAAGCTGGCGTGGTAAATAGTCAATCACCGGGCTAACAAAAAAGGTATCCTTTATCCCCGTCTCGAGTTCAAACCTCAAGACCTTAAAGGCGGTACCTTTTACTTCCGGGTATACCCGATAAGCGTAGTGCCCGTCCCCAGTCACGTAATCGTCTCCGGCAAGGGGGGCTTCGTACTGCCACATCACCTCGCCGTTATTCATGTCAAGACACAATAATTGCCGACCTACAGGGAGTAAAATATGATGCTGATCAACGTAGATCGAAGCATTGTAGAACAATTGCTCCAAATGCTCATCAGTGTAAGACCAGCGCTCCTGGCCTGTCATGAGGTCTATTGCTCTCAAGCACGGCTGTTCTTGGCAATCTGAAGACAAAATGACAGTCTCTGCAGTCCTGAGAGGGTAAAACTCAAAGGAGTTAGATGCAGGAATGACCCAGTTGTAGGCGTGTGTAGGGGCTTCTTGATGCGTACACCCAGCTACTGAAAACAACAAAAAGAGCATTCCCCAGCATAATAACTGGAGAATGCGCTTGTCGCTATAAATCATCTGAATGGCGTCACTCAAACCAATTACTGCTTAGGTATAGTAAAAGCAGGGCCGGCTGAACCCGAAAACAGCTCGTCAAGAGCGTGATTCAGCGTGCCAACACCACTATTGGAAGACAACTTGGTCTCTTGGAAGTGATTATGCTCGTATAAGTGATACTCATCCACGGCCCCGCTTAGCTTTTGTTCGGTTTCTAATAGGAGTCCGTCACTCTCCACGGCTACATAAACCGTTTCGGTAAGTACAGGGGTATTGTCACTGTTCATGCAATCCGCCACACAAGCCCCAAATTGAGCGTGATTTGGGGTAGTACCTTCAAACTGCTCCCAGCACTGCTGCTCGCAGTATACGATGTCGGGACCTATTTCCACCTCTTCTGTAGTCAAAGAGCCGAATTCGTTTAAAGCGTAATTCCATTCTACGTTGAGTATTTGTACAGCCGCTTCGCAGCGTAGTATGCTCGCTAGCTCTTGGTCTCTGTCTCTTACATCCTCAATTTGGCCGGTAATACTGTTTTTTGCGTCCTTAATGAAATCTCCTACGGCACTGATTATCTCAGTTGGTTCCGCGAAAACAGTGCCAATATATTCTAGATACGAACCGTAAAAGTTAACGACATTGTCTATTGTCTCAAGGACAAAGTCTTCTTGGTTTTCCTTTTTTCGCTTAGCAAGCCGCCTAGCGTAACATTCTGTGTAATGATCATCATCCCCTGTTGCTGGGAAGTTCCGTGAAGACAGCATTGTAGAAATCGGAAGCTCTTCGACACTTCCCCAAAGCACGACAAACGGAGTATTATCCGGCGGGCTGGCATTCAGCGTATTGACTTCCTCACTGCCCCGCCGCATTTGGCGTAAAACATCTCTGTTGTTTTCAACTTCGTCCATCCATTCTTGGAATGCTTCGATTAAATTACAGTTTTCGCACTCCTCGTCAGCTATTATGTCTTGCACGCCATCAATCATCAGCTGTACTTTTGTCTTATCTCCTACTTGTATTTCGGTAGCAAAATTGATGGCAGCCGACCCTTGGTTAGGGACACCATTAAGTATCATTGCGGACAAGCTATTGTCTTTATTAGCGAGATCCCTTAGGACCAAACCGCCCATGTCATGGGCAATCCCCAGCACGTTTTCGTGGCCATCGAGTTGGGGTTCCATTTGAGAAGCGGCACCAAAAACACCGAGATTTAGATCGTATGCAATATTGGAGTTGGTGTTATCAATATTTATATCCACAAAATCGAAGCCTGCCAAATCGTAATAGATATTAGGCACTCCACCCCAGCCGTGGGAGGTCGTATTGGTGGAACCGTCCAACCAAATAGTGCTTCTTGTCTGGCTGAATGCTGTAGCTGTACAGATAGTAATCAAGATACCAACAACTAGTAAGTTTCGAATATATAGTTTATAGACTTTCATTTCAAAAGTTTTTTTGGAGGTTAAAGTTTTTGATTTCAGAGACCTTTCGGATCGACATTTTCACGTTGCTAAAAGGAGAGTCGTAGAAAGTAATGAAACGGTGTCCGATTAAAGTCTTCTCTACGCCATCGTCCTCGAATATGAAGTCGGAAATAGTCTCCACTTCGCCGGCTGCATTGTAATTGACCCTAGAGTCAATGTGGTTGAGCACTTTGTCGATGTAGAGCTCTGTGTATCCCCCATCGTCAAAATGTTGGGTCATGACCGCAACATTGGGATCGTGGCTGCTATCCTCTACATCAAAACCTTCCTGTCGAAAAGCTTCTAAAATATACTCGAACTTTTCTACCGATACCCGAGTATGCTCAGCTAGCTCACTAGCCACCTTTTGGAAGTACGCTGTCTTGGCGTCGCTCTGCACATTTGACGTAATCACTTCGCCGGCCGCATTGTAGAAGGTACTAATGCCATCCCTGACCTTAATCCTTTTGGTCATAAATTTTTCAGGGTATGAGGTTTGGCCTAACGTACGTTTAGGGTAGTTTGGCATCCCTTCAAAGTCGACCATTTCAATGTCAGCATCAACTAAACCATTGTCTTTAATGTATTGAGTGACGCTACAGCCAACTACTTTGGGGGTACTTAGGATTTTCTCCGTTTCCGTAAGTTGTTCCTGATCTTCAGGGTCGGCAGCTACAATAAAGGTGGACGTGATCATGTCATAGCTCAAAGATAGAGCGTGGTCTTCGGTCATCGTCAGGCTTTTGGACGTGAAGGCAGGGGCTTCTTTATCCAAGTTCGTACAAGAGGGCAGCAACAGAAAGACTAAGAGGAATAAGCCCAGAGTGTAAAGGGGCGGTTTTTTGCTAAATTTCATCTTTTCATATTTAAGTTGACAAATGAGAGCGAAAGCTTAAGATAAAAAAACAAGAGCGAATTTCGATTTGCATCAAAGCGAGTTAACGCTGATTATAAACCTTTTGATCAAACTATAATAAGAACGCTTTCTACTTACAGCAAAGGCACAGCGCGAAAAAACTATTGTCAATTAACTAACTAATCGCAGTACAAACATAGCACTCATTTTTTTTTTTCAAAATTTGAGCGTACATTATTTGGTTCTAATAAGCTACTTTGTGCTCAGATCAAAACAACCACCATGGCACTCACCGAATCCAACATGATGCAACCGGGCACAAGCGCCCCTTCATTCACACTCCCGGATACCGTAAGCGGCAAAGCCATCAAGCTCGCCGATATACTGTCCGACAAAGGCAGCGTAGTGATGTTCCTCTGCAACCACTGCCCCTACGTGCTCCACGTCAACCCCGAGCTGGTACGCGTGGCCAAAGATTACCAGGCAAAGGGCATCTCCTTCGTAGCCATCAGCTCCAATGACGCCGAAAAATACCCGCAGGACGGCCCGGGCAAGATGAAGGCGCACGCCAGGGAGGTCGGCTATCCTTTCCCTTACCTCTACGATGAAACGCAGGAAGTGGCCAAAGCCTACGATGCGGCTTGTACCCCGGATATCTATGTCTTTGACGGCAATGGCGCGCTCTACTACCGCGGCCGCCTCGACGGCTCCCGCCCCAATAACGACGTACCGCTGACGGGGAAAGATTTACGGGATGCCCTGGACCGTTTGCTGGCGGGGAAGCCGGCACCGGAGCAGCAGTATCCTAGTGCGGGTTGTAATATCAAGTGGAAGTAGATTGACGCAGTCAAATTGGATAAGAAGCAAGATTTTACAGGAGCTACAGCGCGTACAGCCTTTTCGTGGATACAATACGTTAATCTGTCGATTACCCGCAACCAAAGCGGGGCAAAGGCTTTATTAGTAAGAAATAACTTGCACCGCCATGCGCATCTTAATTTTTATCCTGCTGCTGTTGGTCTTCGACTTCTACGCCTTTCAAGCCTTACGCACTTTGGCGCAGTCGTGGCAGCCTATGTTTCGCAATCTGGCTTACGGCTTGTACTGGCTGATTCCCTTAGGCTTTATTGCCTGGATAGGGATTGGCGTGGCAGACTGGAACGACGATTGGTCAAAATCGACGGTCACCTTGCTGCGGACCTTCTTCTTCATCACCTATATATCCAAACTATTGGTTGTAGGCGTATTATTGGTGGATGATTTGCGGCGGTTAGGCGTGTTGGTTTACCAGCAGTTCGCCGACGATGCCAGTTACCGGCCCGGCCGTTCGCACTTTCTTACCCAACTGGGGCTTTTTCTGGGCGCTATCCCGTTTTTCTCCTTGCTCTACGGGGTATGGCGCAACCCTTACCGCTACCAACTATTTCGGGAGCAGGTGAAGCTAGCCAATTTGCCCGCTGCGCTGGATGGGCTGAAAATTGTACAAATCTCAGATATCCACAGCGGCAGCTTCCTGCACAAAGAACCTATCGTCAATGCCGTAGACTTGATCAATGCCCAGCAACCAGACTTGGTCTTTTTTACGGGTGATTTGGTCAACAACAAAGCCGAAGAAGCCCA
>JAAAOU010000121.1 GCA_009908745.1 Bacteroidota bacterium | reverse complement strand
CAGTTGTTGGGGGATGCCCGCCGCGATTATCTGGCTTGGGACAACGAACGGCTGACTTTGCACTATTACGAGGGGCAGTCGTTCAAAAAGCAGCTGGACTACTCATTTTCTAGCCCACCGGCGGAGGTATTTGTGGCAGAATTATCAGGTAAGCCCCATATTGGCTGGCGGAGCGAGGCCCAACCGCGTGTGTATTTGATGACGCTGGAGGGGGAAATGGTAGAAGGGTTTCCGATAGCGGGCAGTACCGCTTTGTCATCCCTAGCGCTGCCAGATGGGGGGACGATGTTAGTAGTGGGCTATGGGCGGCGGGTATATGGCTATCTGCCCGATGGGTAGTACTGCCCGTTTGGGAATAGTCACATCGTTGTAAAGTACTATATTAGCACCCGAAAATAGGGAAAATGCTTGCACCGTCGCGTCATTGGGGAACATTATTGCTGCTGTTGGGGCTAAACGTCATACAGGCTCAGGAACTGCCGCCTGTCCTCTCTTATGAACCGGATGTGTATCAAGGCGGCAACCAAAATTGGATGATCGGACAGGACGAGCGCCAATTCATCTATGTTGCCAATAACAAAGGGCTGCTAGAATTCAACGGTATGCAGTGGACCCGCTACCCTTCACCCAACGAAACTACCATACGCGCCGTGCGGGCCGTTGACGGGCGGGTATACACGGGCTGCTACATGGAGTTTGGATACTGGGAAAGAGATGCCACGGGCAAATTGCAATACCATTCCCTCAGTGCGCCCGTACAACAGCGGATGGTGGCCGATGAGCATTTTTGGAATATTGTCGTCTTCGAGCAATACTTGATTTTCCAATCGCTCGATCAATTGTTCCTATATGATTTGCAGTCGGAGGAAATCGACGTCATTCCCTCTCCCCATGGTATCGACAAGCTCTTCAAGACGCCAGCTAAGCTCTTGGTGACGGGGCGGCAGCGTCAACTGTACGCCTTGGAAAGGGGCGGTTTGAAGCCGCTGCTGGCCGAACCCCTCACCGGCTATCGTATTATGCAGGTATGGGAGGATAGCGCCCAGTTGTATGTACAAACAGCTACGGAGGGGCGGTTTGTCCTTGATCAGGGCTTGGGGACCTTGCAGCCCGTGGGTGGCGCAAGTGTATTAAAAGGGAGGAGTATTTACAGCGCCTTGACCCTGTCGGATGGGCGGCACGCTTTTGGCACCATCTCGGATGGCGTATTCTTGCTTGAGCCCGATGGAGAACTGGTCTATCACTTGACACAGTCCAAAAACCTCACCAATAATACGGTCTTGTCCTTGTTCGAGGACAACGCGCAGAATCTATGGGTTGGCACAGACAACGGGATCAGCTGCATCAACCTCTCCGCGCCGATACGGAAATATACCGACAGAACCGGACGTTTAGGTACGGTATACGCTGCCCAAGTGTACAGTGGGAAATTGTATTTGGGGACCAATCAGGGGTTGTTCTGCCGCTCGCTGCAGGGGCAGGAAGCCTTCCAGTTCGTGCCGCGGACCAAAGGCCAGGTATGGAGCTTGTATACCTATGGTGGCCAGTTGCTGTGTGGGCATGACTCGGGTACTTTTCTGGTTGACGGCAAGGGGGTTCAGTTGCTTTACGGAAGCTCCGGGACTTGGTGCGTCAAGCCGGTGCCGGGTCGGCCTGGACTGTTATTACAGGGCAATTACGACGGCTTGTCGGTCTTGGAGCGGGTAAACGGGCGTTGGCGTTTCCGCAACAAGATAAAGGGGTTTGACTACTCCGCCCGGTATGTAGCCATGGAAACCGAAACGCAATTATACATCAGCCACGAGTACAGAGGCGTATTTGGGCTACAGCTAGGGCAAGGATTGAGGGAAGTCAGCTATTACCGAACCTACGAACATCCGGCGAAAGGCAAAAATGCGGGCTTAATCAACTACGAAGGGGATATCTTCTATGCCTCCAGAAAAGGAATCTTTCGCCTGGAAGGATATGAGGCGGGCTTCAAAAAGGACAGTATGCTCAGCCAAGTTTTTGACCGGGACGCCTACGAGTCGGGGAAAATGAGTCAGGACCGCCTGGGCCGGCTGTGGCTATTTGCCCAAAATAATATCTACTACTTCAACCGGGGGGCATTGCGGGAAACGTTCAAACGAAAAACCGTACCGGTCCCCATGGAGCTGATCAATGCCATGTCGGGCTACGAGAACATCACCCTTTTGGACGCTGGTCTTTACCTGATTGGCACCGCTGATGGCTATCTGCTTTTAGACCGGGAAGAGCTGCAGGCGAATGAGCACTCCTTGTACCTGACGGAAGCAATAAGCCGGAATAAAGAGCAAGAAACGCAGCGGCTGCCATTAAAAGAGGGGGGCATTATTACCTACGCAAGCAACAGCCTGTCTTTCGAGTTTGCTGTTCCCGTTTACAGCCGCTATTTCGCACCCCATTTTCAATATCGCCTGAAGGGGTTTTACGAATCTTGGAGCGACTGGTCGTCTGAAGCGGGCTTGAATTTTAAAAACCTGCCCTACGGAGCATACCAATTGGAAGTACGCTCCCGGGTCGGAGACCAGCAGTCCGGCAATACCATACGCTATCCCTTTACGGTGCTGCGCCCTTGGTATTGGTCCATTGTTGCGCTGGTACTATACGGTTTAGGCACTGTTGGTTTGATTGTGCTGACCCATCGTTTTTACACCCGTTATTACCGTCGGCAAGCTTCCAATTTACGCCGGGAAAACCAACGACGCCTAGAGGCTCAGCAGCGCGACAACGAGCTGGCTCTCGTCCGTATGAAAAACGAACAGCTTCAAAAAGACATCGAGAGCAAGAATCGGGAGTTGGCTATCTCGACCATGAGCTTGGTCAAGAAAAACGAGCTGCTGCACCGGATAAAAGGCCAATTGCAAGCTGATGACGATGCGCGCGAAAATATCCGGGCGGTCATCCGGACGATTGACAAAAATACGGATGAGGAAGAAACCTGGAATTTTTTCAAGGAAGCCTTCGAAAATGCGGATCAAGACTTTTTCAAAAAAATACAGCAACGGCATCCTAAATTGACGCACAACGATCTCAAGCTGTGCGCTTACCTCCGCCTTAACTTATCCTCTAAGGAAATTGCGCCCCTGCTGAATATATCGGTCCGCAGCGTGGAAGTTAAGCGTTACCGCCTGCGCAAAAAAATGGAATTGGAGCACGACGAGGGATTAGTCGAGCATATTATTGCTATCTGAGCCTATTTCTCCACAACATGACCTATACAAGTGGCTATACTCGTTGGGAATAACCCATCCGCATCCTCGTTTCTTTGTTGCCTATTTTCTGTAAAAAAGCACAGTACTTTTAAAGCTTTTGAAGGGATTCGGCTTGTTTTGCCAATAATCGTTCTGTATGTATGTTTTTTGTTGTGGTCCAATATTCGCTTTTCGCTACCACAACAAAGTACTTTGTCAGCCAATGCCAAATTAAACGGTGTGCTCTCGGGCATACATTAAACCACAGAAAAGCATGAGGCGATTCCATTTCCTTTTTTTGACGCTTTTTCTGAGCAGCAACCTTTGGGCTCAGGAGTATGACATACAAGGTACTGTGCAGGATGCCAATACCGGTGAGCCGCTTATCGGCGTCAACGTGATTTTACTTGATGTAGAAGACGGCACCAAGGGCACAGTCACCGATTTCGAAGGCAAGTTCACACTGAAGGGCGTACCTTCCGGTGGAGAATTGCAGTTTTCCTACATCGGCTACCAACGGCAAATTGTAGAGGTGAAGGACGGTGCCCCCTTGACCGTACAGATGCTGGAGGACGCACAGTCCCTTGATGAGGTGGTGGTCATCGGTTACGGCACACAGAAGAAACGCGATGTGACCGGCGCGGTGTCCATCATTGACAACGAGACGATCGATGAGCTGAAGCCTATCAAAGTAGAGCAAGCTTTGCAAGGCACCACGCCCGGCGTGAATGTCACTACGCAGTCGGGGTCACCGGGGGCAGGGCTCAATATCCGTATCCGGGGGGTCTCCACCAACGGGCAGAACGCGCCGCTCGTTATTATCGACGGCTATCAGGGCGACCTGAATACCATCAACCCCAATGATATTGAGTCGATAACGGTCCTCAAAGACGCGCAGGCGGCAGTATACGGTACGATTGGCGCGAACGGCGTGATTCTCGTCACCACCAAAACCGGGAAAAAGAACCGGCCGCCGCAGCTCAGCTACAATACATACTTCGGCCAGCAGGAAACGTCCCGCAAGCTCGACCTGCTCAACGCCACCGAGTACGCTTTGCTGCTGAATGAGGCCTACGCCGCCGGCGGGCAAGAGCTGCCTTTCCCCAATGCTACCGGCTTGGACTTCGGCACGGACTGGCAGGAGGAAGTGTTCAACACTGCCCCTATGATGAGCCACGACCTGACCGTCTCTGGCGGCTCGGACCGGGTGACCTACTCCTTCAGCGGTTCCCACCTGGAGCAAAACGGTATCATCGGCGGCAACAAATCGAGCTTTCGCCGGAGCACCGCACGCTTGTCTTTGGGCGTGGATTTGACCGACCGCCTGAAGTTCACGACCAACGCGATCTATTCTTACATCGACCGGGACGCGCTGAACGAAGGGGGCTTGGGTTCGGTACTCTTCAACGCCCTCAACGCACCGCCTACCCTGGCTACGATGGATGACAGCGGCGGCTTTTCCCTTATCCCGAACACCCCGGGCCTGGGTATTGAAGTCATCAACCCGCTGGCGCAAATCGCCAATACCTTCAACGACTTCGACCAGAATAAGCTGAATGGCATGACTTCGCTGGATTATGAGGTGATAGACGGGCTTACCCTGACGGGCCGGATTGGATTCAACCGCAGCATGAGCGAGGGCCGCACTTTCAACAAAATCATCAGTTACGGCGGTAAAGTTTTCGATGTGCAGCGCAGCAGCGTGAATCAAAATGCCATTAATGACAAGTACCTGTTGTCAGCTATGCTGCGCCGGGATGCTTCGACCAAGTTTGGCCCGGAAAACCGCGTGGGGTATTTCCCTTCCTTCACAGCGGGCTGGGTGTTATCCGACGAAGGTTTTTTCAATCCGGACGGCAGATGGAACTTTGCCAAAATGCGCCTGAGCTACGGCGTGTTGGGTAACGACCAAATTGTCAACAACGGCTATATTGGTACCCTAAGCGGCGAAGCTACCTATGTTTTTGACGGCACGCTGGTCAACGGGACGGCCATAGGCGCACTGCCCAACCCCGCCTTGCAGTGGGAGGAAGCCAAGAAATTCAACGCCGGGGTAGACCTTGGCTTTTTCGACTACAAGCTTAACTTCACCGCCGACTACTTCATCAACACCCGCGACAACTTGCTGATTTCCAATATCCCGGTATCGGGCATTACGGGCACATCAGCACCGGGCGCGGCATCGCCTACCGTAAATGCAGGTTCGGTACGCAACCAAGGTTTAGAGTTCTCCGTGAGTTACCAAAAGCGATTTGACAACGACCTTAAAATCAACTTCAGCTACAATATGACGACACTGGACAACGAGGTGCTGGAGGTGAACAACGGTACCGGCTTTATCGAAGGGGGGGCTTTTGGTGTCGGCCAGTTGGCGCCTTCACGCATGGAAGTGGGGCAGCCTATCGGTTATTTCTTTGGTTACCTGAGCGACGGGATTTTCCAGAATGCCAGTGAGATTGAAGCCCATCCTTCCCAAGTGGCACTTGGTGCCGAAGCGCAACCTGGTGATATCCGCTATGTGGACCTGAACGGTGACGGCGTTATCGATCCTGATGACCGGACGAACATCGGCAACCCCATCCCCGACTACACGATGGGACTTAATCTCAACTTCAAATACCGCGGCTTTGACGCCTTGGTGTATACGTTCGCCTCCATCGGCCAAGACATGGTGCGCAACTACGAGCGGGCACTGACTGATGTCAACCGCCTAGACTATTATCTGAACCGCTGGACAGGCGAGGGGACGAGCAATGAGGTGCCGCGGGTCACTACGGCGGCCACTTCTAACTTGGTGTTCTCGGACTTTTATGTGGAGGATGCCTCCTTTGTGCGCTTGCAGAACATTCAGTTAGGCTACACCTTGCCACTGGCCTTCATGAGTGCCAATAAAAACGCCAGCTTGCGCATCTACGCCAGTGTCAACAACCTCCTGACGTTCTCGGGGTACCGGGGCTTTGACCCGGCAGCCTCCA